>JAZQAY010000001.1:0-6058 GCA_045545455.1 Anaerovoracaceae bacterium
CCATAAAATCACTTCCTTTCGTACAATGTAGCTTGAACAACCACATTATACCCGCGGAGGTGATTTTTTGGTAGAACCATCGACGCGCACCCGCATAGCGGGTGGTTTATACTTCGCGCGCCAGCGCGCTCAGCACGGGCTTATACGCCCTACAATAAAGGCTGTTGCTTAAGCAACAGTCTTCTTTTTATCTTACTTCGTCTATTCTTATATTGGCTAATTCGTCGGCCCGGTTGTTCTGTTCCGTCACGTAGAGGAAATCCTCATAGGTGAAGCGCTCGCCGTTCCACTCCACGAACTTGTCGTAAAGCTTCTTCATGGCAGCTTCCGTGGATCTCTCCACGTTCACGTGGCCTTTCACCCTGTAGAAGCTGACTTTGTGCTTCTCTACGAGGCCGATCAGTTCCTCCCATAGTTCACGGTTCTCCACTGGCTCCTTTTTTGAATTTTTCCAGCCGTTCTTTTTCCAGTTCACGTACCACTTGTCCCGGAAGCAGTTCATTACGTAGGATGAATCCGAGAAGACCTCTACTTCCAGGCCTTCCTTCTTAAGTGCTTTAAAGCCTTCGATCACAGCGGTGAGCTCCATCCGGTTGTTGGTGGTATTGGCCTCACCTCCGTGGAGTTCTTTGCGATGTTCCCCGAACTCCAGTATGGTTCCCCAGCCGCCGAAGTTCACGTCTTCCTGGTTGTTGGCGCAGGCCCCGTCTGTATACAGTTTAAGTACAGTCATGCTTTCCTCCTGCTATTGCACTATCAGATCCGACACGTCGATATCAGCAGCCTTTACGAACTTGAACTTCTCACCGTTGAATATATCGTAGATGACAGGCACTACCAGAAGAGTCAGAAGCGTGGCGTAGATCAGGCCTCCTATGCATACCAGAGCCACCGGCTGCATCATGTCGGTGCCGGCGGTCTTGCCCATGGCAAGCACTACCAGACCAAGGATAGTGGTGACCGAAGTCATGAGTACAGGCCTCATACGAGTGGCGCCTGCGGTGATTATGGCCGCACGCTTGTTCATGCCTCTTGCCCTCAGCTGATTGGTATAGTCGACAAGTACGATACCGTTGTTAACCACGACACCGTTGAGGATTATGAGTCCGATCATGGACATGATGGATACTTCCTTGTTTGCGATGAGAAGCGCCAGGAATCCTCCGGTGAAAGCCAGCGGTATGGTGAACATTACGATGAATGGCGACTTGAAGCTCTGGAACTGGGCAACCATTATGAGGTATACCAGGAGGACTCCGAGAGCCATCATGGCGGTCAGGTCTCCCATGGCATCCATGATCATCTCGTTCTCACCGCTGAATTCGAAGCGTACTCCTTCAGGAAGGGTGATCCCTTCAAGAGCTTCTTTGCACTTGTCGGTGAGAAGCGTTATATTCTGTCCCTCTTCAGCAGCCGCTGATACGGTGATCATGGTCTGCTGATCTTTTCTGTTTATGGACGAGAGCGATTCTGTCTCCACCACGCTTGCCACATCACTCAATACCACTCCGTCTGCCAGCTTCAGGTTCTTCAGCTTGTCCAGAGTCATGGTGGTCTCGTCTCCCGACGAAACGATAATATCGTAGGAATCGCTTCCGATGTTCATGGAAGTGGCTGTTCTCTGATACTGAAGTGCCTTCGATACTTCCATGAATACCTGAGCTACCGTCAGGTTGTGCTTCATGGCTTCAGCCTTGTTCACAGCGAAATGATATTCAGGCTCAGCGTCCCTTAAGCCGTTATCCACGTCCTTGACGCCTTCAACTGCCCTCAGTTTGTCGCCTACCGTAACGGCAGCCTCCTGAAGTTTATCGTTATCTGTGGAGTAGAGTTCCACGGTAACGCCCTGTCCGCCGAGAGCCGTGGTGTATTCTGTGATGGAGGATGAGCTCAGTATCTCAACCTCACATGGAAGATCCTTGGTCTTCTTAACGATCTCATCAGCGATCTCTTTGGAAGTGCGCTCGGTATCAGGTTCCAGGACTACGTAAAGACTTACGGATGAGCTGGATACCTCTCCTGTTATCGCTCCGAAGCCCGAACCGGATGAAAGCATTCCCCCTGCAGTCTGGACTCCGTCTATGCTGTTCATTATCTTAAGGGCCTTGTCGGAGACCTCCGCAGTCTCCTCTATGGTGCTGTCCTCATTGTTCATGGTGAGACTTCCCGTCATCTGCGGCGTCGACATATCAGGTATGAAGATGAATCCCTTTGCGAGGGATGCCTGAACGCTGAACACCAGAAGGAAGACAGTCACAAAGAGGATCAGGAACTTATGGTTCAGGTTCCAGTTAAGAGCACGCTTATAGACCTCCTGGAACTTTCCAAAAGCTCTGCCCTCGGGCCTGACACCTTTTTTGAACATCCTGGATGCGAGAGCAGGCACCAGGGTCATGGCCACGATAAGGGATGCTCCCAGCGAATAGGTGATGGTGAGCGCCATATCGCTGAAGAGCTGCCTGGTGAGACCCTGCACGAATACTATAGGTGCGAATACACACACCGTGGTCAGCGTTGACGATATGATGGCGGCTCCTACTTCCTTGGCTCCCGCCACAGCTGCCCGCTTGGGATCGACTCCCGCACGGCGCAGTCTGAAGATGTTCTCTATAACTACGATAGAGTTATCCACCAGCATGCCTACCGCCACAGCCAGACCTGAAAGCGAGATCAGGTTCACGGTAACTCCCGAGAAATACATGAGAATGATGGCAAAGGTAAGACTGATGGGTATGCTCAGGAGCGTTATGAATGTGGGTCTGAAGTCCCTTAAGAAGAACAGCAGCACCAGTATCGCAAAAACTGCTCCGTACATAAGGCTCTCAAAGATCGCCTGTATGATCAGGTAGATATAATCTCCCTGGTCCATGAGTATGCTGAACTCGAGACCTTTGTACTTCTGTTCAAGGGTCTCAAATTTATCTTTAAGGTTGTTTGATGCGGTAGCCGTAGCGTAGTTGCTCTGCTTGGAGAAGGTGACAACGACGCTGGGTTTGCCGTTTATGGAAGCGTAGATAGAGCTGGAGTTATCCGTAGTGAACACGTCCGCCACGTCACTCAGGTAAACGTCTCCGAGACCTTCTACGTTAAAGAGATACATGTTCTTTATCTCTTCCTCGCTCTGAAGCTTGTCTCCTACGGAAACCAGGTATCTGGCGCCGTCCTTTTGCTGGATGTAGCCTGCAGGCATGTCGAAGTTCTGGCCCTGAAGGATGCCTGCCACGGTCTCCATGGTGATCATGGATCCCAGATCCGCCTGCTTGAGAGCTGACTCCGCCTGAGCGTCCAGTTCAGCCAGTGCCTGAACAAGCTGCGTGCGTGTAGCCTGAAGCTGTCCGGATGCCACAGCCATCTGGGTCTCAGCCTGGTTCATGGTGTCCAGCCCGCTGAGCAGTCCCTGATAGCCGCTCTTGATGGATGCCACGGATGGTATATCAAATCCTGCTGCCGCACTTCCGGCTCTGTTTGAAAGGTCATTCAGTATGGCATCCAGTTCATCCAGAGACTTCTGGATATCCTCCATGCTCTGTGCATTGGTCATGCCTTCGATGACACCTGCTGCCTGACCTGTTATGGCCTGTGCATCCTTTGCGGCATTGCTGGCTGTGCTGTAGGCGCTGTCAACCGCACTGTCTATCTGGGATACCATTTCCTTCTTGGCTGCGTCCAGCTGGGCCTGCTGAGCACTTATCTGAGCCTGCGCGGAATCCACCTGCGCGATGCCGTCATTGATCTGGCCTCTGGCCTCCGCCATCTGCTCGTTTATTTTGGCGATGAGTTTATCGTTAAGCGCGTTTATCTTTTCAGGATCCAGCAGGATATTAAGCTGAGTCCTGAGGAGTCCTCCCGCCTGGACTGAAGCCACACCTGTGGTTCCCTCCAGTTCGTTTTCGAGAGTATCGTTCATGAAGGTGGAAAGCTCTGTTACGTCCTTCCCTTCCATGTTTATAGCTGCTACCATGATTGGAAGCATGGTAGGATTGATCTTCATTATATAAGGCGAGCCGACGGTATCTCCCCAGCCGCCTTCAACCAGGTCCACGCTTTGGAGTGTGTTCACCATGGCCGAATCCATGGAGGATCCGTTCTCGAACTCCAGCACCACCAAAGAGAAGTTGGCGGTGGAGATGGACTGGATGGTCTTCAGGTTTTCCAGAGTCGCGAGGTTCTGTTCAAGGGGTTCCGTTACCTCCTCCTGCACCTCTTCCGGCGTTGCCCCCGGGTAGGTGGTCATGACCACCATATAGGGCAGATCAATGGACGGCAAAAGATCAGGCGTCATCCTTGTGAGGGAAACGCTGCCCAAAGCGATTATCACTATGACGCAGACTATGATAGTCAGCGGCTTTTTAACGCTGTATTTTGCCATTGATGCTTTTACGTCCTTATTTCAGTGTCAGGGTACAAACCCCCAGTCTCACTAACATGTTATTATACCATTTTAGTCAAGGGGTAAGCAAGTAAATACATATAAAACATACTATTATTTAGCAGGGGTGTGGGTGGCGTTTTCGCAGGGCGGGTGTGGTATTCGCGCAGGTCGTGTAAATGCAGACTTTTGTGATGCCCATAAACGACCGTGAAGGGGGTCCGCCTTCTGCGGGTCGTGTATGGCGACAATTATTAGTGCTTGGTACACGACTGTCTCAGAAGCCTTTTCTTTGTTGGTCGGGTATGGAGCCGTCTATTAACTGTAGATACACGACAATGTCCGAAGTCTGTCTTTTGCGGGTCGTGTATGGCGGCAATTATTCGCGGTCAATACATGACTGCGTCAGGAGTCTTTCTTTTGCGGGTCGTGTATGGCAGTAACTATAAGTTATTGATACACGACTGCGTCAGGGAACTATCTTTTGCAAGTCGTGTATCCTGCCCTTTTTCCATAGCCTTTGCACGACATTCATCAATAACACGTCATTATCCCATCATCGGCAAAATACGTTCCTCTATAATTCTCTTTATTGCCTGATTATCGAAGCCTTTTCCGGGGCCATCCATTGTGATTATCAGATTCTTGGGTGGATAAATGTCATTATCGTAGTACAGCAGCATCTTCTCAGCAAAACTATTTCGATAGTCCTCTTTATCCAGCATGCCAAAGTGCTCCCAGTATATCACTGTTCCATCGGGGAGAAAAATAGTAAAATCCGGATATACGATCTTCTTTACCATAACAGCGGTGCCATCGTCGCGCACAGTGATTTTGCTTAATTCCAGCGCTGCCTCATACCGGAATTCGATCCCATACAGCAAAAGCATTTCACAGATAGTCATTTCATTCTTGCTTCTTACTTTAAGGCCATTGGAACAAATAACATTCAATCCCTCGGGATTCTTTGTGCTCTCCGATTGAATGCAAACCTCTTCACAAAGGGCCTTATCCAGATACTCTGCTGCTTGCTGGTAAGTCTTAGGAAGGCCTTTCATTATAGAATCCGTATCGTAATCGCATATATTATCCAAAAGCCACTCGAGGTTTTTGATATTTCTGAATAGTATGGATTTCTGCTCATTCAGGAGCTTACCCTGGGTTATGCTTCTTAAAAGATCAGCTTCCGCGGCCTTTATATACCTGCGCTTTGACCCCGTCTTGTCTTTGTAATAAAAACTTCTGTAGCCCTTTGTGTTTCTTGCTGTCATCAACACCTTACATGGATACTTTTTTATCTTCCTCTCGACGTCCTCCAACAGCTTTCTTTCCAAAGTTATCTCGTCTTCGATGAATTCTCTGATCCTCATATTCTCATCTCCTTTCCAAAATAACGGCTTCGGAATGAAGCCGCGTACCAAAAGCCCTGGCTCTCGCAAGCCGGGCGACAATAAAAGCCCTTGGTATGTCACAGCCTTGGGCCAACCAAAATACCCAGCACAGGCCGGGCGACAATAAAAGCCCTTGGTCTATCACAGCCTCAGGCCAAATAATAACTACCGGCTCAGCCGGTAGTTTTACTTTGGCCCTACAAGGGCCCGCTACCTGCTGAGTCTTAAGACTCGTCGAACGGTCCGCCAACCGCACGTTTCCCTCAACTGATCCTAAAGGATCCCATCTTTTGACTTT
>JAZQAY010000002.1:0-13443 GCA_045545455.1 Anaerovoracaceae bacterium
AATACCCCTTTTGAACAAAATAGTCTGCTCCCCTGCAGACTATTTTGTTTTAAAACTTATACTCATATGGATATTATCAAAAAACAGGTATCAGTTGAATATTTTTCCAGTCCGATACTCGATGAATACTTCAGAGGAAGATCATTCTGCACTTTCGATATTGAGACTCTCGGGCTGGACCCGGTGAGATCTCCTGTTATCCTTGCCGGAATGCTCAAAGTCGGTCCTGACGGAAAAGGAGAAGCGACACAGTTCTTTCTGGAGGAACCCGAGGAGGAGCATCTTCTGCTGGACAGACTGATCGGTGAACTCAATGCCTTTGACTGCATAGTCACTTTCAATGGCCACAGGTTTGACGTCCCTTACGTTGAAAGACGTTATAAAATGATAAACCACAGCCTTCCGGATATAAGGCCTTTCGATCTCGATCTGCTGCCTGTGATCAAGGGACACAGCGGACTGAAAGATATACTGCCCTCACTCAGGCAGAAATGCATTGAAGACTACATGGGTCTCTCATCAGACAGAAGAGATCTGATATCCGGCGCTGAATCCGTGGAGCTGTACTACAAGTACCTCACAGAAGAAGATCCGGTCTCAAAAAAAGAAATAAAAGATAAGATCCTCCTTCACAACTTTGACGATATCGTGCAGCTGTACAGACTGCTTCCCATAATCCGTCAGTGCGATCTTCACAAGGCGTCCAGCAAACTGGGATTCCCGGTTTTCGGAAAACGTGAAGGCTCCGGCATGCTCATAAGGGCTAAGAATCTTAAACTTACCAGGTCTTCCCTTAAGATCACAGGCACTTACTCAGGCGAGCCCTTCGTCTACAGGAGTTTTTCAGATATGGATAAGCCCTGGGAAGCAGAATTCGACCGCAGCAGGACTTTCACGGTCACCTGTCCCGTTTCCTTCAGATCGGATGCGATCTTCATCAACCTTCTCGATTTCTTCAGCGAAACCGAAGATTTCAGGGCTTACAGGGGATTTGTAAACGATTACCTCATCCTGAAAAACGGAAAGGAATACTACTACAGGGATATCAATCATTTCGCATTCCGCCTATTGGAAAAATTTCTGTAAACAGGCTCCACCCGGTAAAATAACAAAATGGACTTTTTTAAAAAATAACCCTTGAAATCTGTATTCTTTTGTTATATAATTACCGAGTGACATGGCTCTATGGTCAAGCGGTCAAGACTCCGCCCTCTCACGGCGGCAACCCGGGTTCGAATCCCGGTAGAGTCACCACCTGCCCTCGCTTCTGAAGCGAGGGTTTTGTTTTGCCGTTAAACCAAAAGAGGACCGCAAGGTCCTCTTTTATTCTTTTACTTTATCTTCAGGTATCAGGTACTCGTGCTCCCTTCCATCCAGAGTATAGCTGAATCCTATTCTTTCATGCTGTATCAGCTTCACATTCTTTGCTTCTGTAAGATGCCTGTAATACCTGAATCTTCTCTTTTGTTCTTCCGTATATTTTCCCGGATCGTCGGAAGTGAGGAAAACGCTTCCCAAAAGAGCATTTACTGTCGCGACTATATCCTTCTCCTCTTCAGTGAGTTCTATGTTCTCATATCTTAAGAAGAATACGTCGGGATCGTTGCCGAAGGCCCTTCCGTCAAGCTGTCTTCTGTATATCGTATCCATTATGGAGTTCACCGTGGACACCCTTTCACGGTGTATCTGCCTTAAAAACGGCCTGTCTCTCCATGAAAGACCTACGTCACAGCCTATTCTTGAGTAGTCGGCAAGTCCGAAAGCCGGCATCAGAGGAACTCCACAAGCAAGTATGCGTTTATCGCCTGCCCACTGCCTGATAAGTTCCATTATACGTATCATCCTCCCTGCCCTGGTCTCCCTGTCATTTCCGAAGGTAGCTCCGGCATAAAGGAAATCGAGTTTAAGGAGATCAAAACCCCATTCGAATACAGCTTTCTTTACAGAGTTCTCTATATATTCCAGGCATTCGGGTATGTCTATGTCAAGGCCGTAGAACCCTCCCCAGTTGCATCCGCAGGAGAAAGGTTCCCCCTTGCGGTCTTTTATGACCCATTCGGGATGATCTTTCAGTACCCGGCTTCCCTTAGCTGCGACGAATGGAGACATCCAAAGCCCTGCTTTAAAACCGGCTTTATGGATCTCATCAGCCATGGCTTTCATTCCAAGGGGAAACTTCTCAGGATCAGGCTCCCAGTCTCCCACTCGGGCCTCCCAGCCGTCGTCCACCTGAAACAGATCGCCGGGCTCCAGTATCTCAGTACAGCCCTTGAGATCCTGAACTATGGTCCCGTGATCTATATCCTGAAATCTGTTATACCAGCTTGAATATCCTGCTATCTTAGGAGCCGGTACGGGCTTTATCCCTAATGCTTCGAACCATTCGTCGAAGACCTCGTCTTCCGATCCTTCCATGTAGAAGAGATCCAGCAGATGGAAACTGCCGTGCGGAATAAATCCTTCTGCATCTCTGATTATTTTAAGCCTACTTTTTTTGACGTTATACCCGAAGATCGTGTATCCCGGTCTTTCATCCAAAGATCCGAAGAACTTGTAATTCTCCCCGTCTCTGAAATAACAGTATGAAAAGCCGTGGAATACACCCTGTTTATATGGATATGAAGCTATATGATAATCTCCGTATCCATCCAGACTGTATCTCCTTATAACACCTTCAGGCATGCCGTTAAGGCCGCGCATCTTATCGTAGCGGGAATACTCCCTGCTTAGGGTCCAGGTCTGATAGCCGTTGAAGAACATGGCTTCGGATGGATCCAGATCGATGAACGCCAGGGCTTTTTCCACCTTTTCATCCGTATCGATAACTATGTGATTGATGCGTTCGAGTTCTTTTTCACCTGTCAGATCATTGAATTTCCATTTAAGCTTCATTCTGAGGTCCCCTTAATTTGTCGTGGATCTCCTGCTGATATGCGTCTGTAAGCTTGAATTTATTCTTGAACAGGAAAATTGCAACTATCAGTCCCAGCATGGGAAGTATGGTCATTAGAAGTCTCAGTCCCATAAGTGTCGATGCGCTCTGTACAGCGGCAGCCGTCTCATCGTCGGTGTTTCCCACAAGTCCGATCAGGTCAAGTCCGATACCTGTGAGAAATACTGCAACGCCCGATGCAGCCTTTACTACGAAGGTCTGCATTGAGAAAATGACTGATTCCTCTCTTCTTCCCGTCTTCATCTCCCCGTAATCAACGGATCCCGAAAGGAACACGGTGGTAAGAACGCTTAAGACACCGTTTGCTGCGAATACCAGTACACCGGGAACGCAGATGATGGCAAGGTTATGAGTGAATCCGAAGATCAGTATGAGAAGGAGGCATCCATAGCCTGTAAGAGCCATGGCAATGGCTACCTTGAATACCTTCTCATTGGGGATGCCCCTTCCTCTTAAGATGGGATAAAGAACCATCATGCCGAGGATCTGGAAGGCACCGCCCACAGTCGAGAACAGCGTATATGAATTTCTCCATCCCTCTCCTCCGAAGTCATACTTGAAGAAATAGATGATGAAGTTGGATGTGAGGTAAAGTGCCATATTGATGAGAACAATAGTGGCAACCACCGTCATGGCCTGGTCGTTTCCGAAGAGAGCCCTGAACATTTCCTTTACGGAGACAGTCTTCATTTCTCCCTGGTTCTGCTCCTTCATGAAGATGCAGCAGATGATCTCGGCAACTATGAAGATAACAGCGACGATAAGAGCTACTGTCCTGAAGCCTTTGATGTCGTTTCCGCCTCCGAACATGCCAACCAAGAACATGGTCCCCATGGCTATGAGAGCAGATCCTACGCCTGCACAGGTACGGCCTACCACTGACAGGTTCTCCCTGTCCTTAGGTGTATCGGTAACCGCAGGGATCATGCTCCAGTAAGGGATATCCATCATAGTATAGGTCACGCCCCAGAGTATGTAGATAACCGCAAAATATACCATGAGCGTGGATTCTTTGGTGAATTCAGGTGCTGCAAAAAGTGCATACAGAACTACTGCGTTAAGCACCGTTCCGGAGAACAGCCAGGGTCTGAATCTTCCCCATCTTGACTTGGTCTTTGCTACCAGAACTCCCATGAAAGGATCGTTCAGGGCGTCAAACACTCTTGCAAGCATCAGGATAAGTCCTACGAAAGTAGCGCTTAAGTGGAGCAGATCCTGATAGTAATAAAGGATATAGGATGATGACAGGGCGTAAACCATGTCCTTACCTACGGCACCTATGCCGTAAGCGGTTTTTTGTCCGGTAGAGAGTTTCATAACAATTCTCCTGTTAATAAATAAAATTATGCATATATTTTGAAAGTCAGGTCGACGCTTTCAAGTCCTGTACAGCTGATCCTAAGCTCAGCCTTGCCTGCCTTGCCTGTGGTACGGATATATGTACCGCACATACCGCCCTCGGCTGTTATCAGATCAGGACCTATGAGTTCGGCATCTCCTGAAAGTTCAAGTCTTATGGGGAACTGGGCATATGGATATACGTTTCCGTATGCATCCGTTATCCTGATCCTTACGGCAGCCATATCCCAGGTATCATCCTCTCTAAGTTCAAGAGACGACGGTACAGCTTCCATCCTGAGATCTGCCCTTCCTCCCAAGGTCCTCGATACTTCTGTAACGCCATCCTTCACAGCATCAAATCTCCATACGGCAGACTTGCCTCCCCAGCTGTGCTTCACGGGATCCTCTATCATCACGGGGCTGTGCCACAGTTTGTCATAGGGCCTGTTATCATACGCTCCCACGTATTCGAAGTTTTCAGGCTCATCCCCCTTGTTCCTGTCATGGGCATAAAGCCTTATCTCGTCGCAGTTCGTAAAGGCCCATATGTTACCGATATTGCCTGCGGGATAGTCACCTATGTCCATGCTGCTGGATATCTCAAGCACAGGCCTCTCATCCTGCTGTGAAGAGTACAGGGCGGCAGCCGTCTTAGGATTCCTGAAGGCATCCATTACACCGTGATAGCACATCCTGTCACCGGAACCGAAATCCCTGTGGGTCGGATAGTCGAACATGCACCAGCCGAAGCACCCGGCATGCTCTCCGTCTATAAGTGAATCGTTTAGCACCCTTGCATGCCTTAAAGCATGTTCCTGCCTTCTTTCCCAGTTGTCAAAGGATTTGGTAGGGAACATATGACCGTTGTGCTCGCTTATAAGGAAACCCTTTGCTATGTCTGTCGTGACCTCTGCTTTCGGTCTGGCTCCCGGATTGTTTCCGGTGTGTGAAAAGTCATTGAAGGCGTATACGTCCTCCAGAAGATTACTCTTTTCCAGATACCTCACGCCGCTGGTATCGCGGCTGGGATCCATTTCATGAGCTATCCTGTTGGTCTCCTCATACAGTTCGTCGTCGTCAAGACTTTCGTTTATCCTGACGCCCCAAAGGATGATGCTGGGATGATTCCTGTATTCCCTGATCATTTCCTTCAGGTTGACTATGACCTGTTCCTTCCATTCCTTTTCTCCCAGATGCTGCCAGCCCGGAAACTCTGTGAACACCAGAAACCCCATGCGATCGCAGGCCTCTATGAAGTCATGGCTCTGGGGATAGTGAGAAGTCCTTATGGCCGTAAGACCAAGTTCTTCCTTGGCTATCCTCACGTCCTCCATCTGCATGGAACGTGGTGCTGCATACCCGACGTAGGGCCAGCTCTGATGACGGTTCAGGCCTCTCAGGAAGACTTTTTCACCGTTGAGATAGAAGCCGTCCTTTCTGAATTCCGCAGTTCTGAAGCCGAAACTTACTTCTCTCAGGTCTCCTCCCGGGATCTCCGCTCTCAGCGTATAGAGAACGGGGCCATCAAGGTTCCATGGTCTGACTCCCGGACAGGCTATCACGATATCCTCCCCTGCCTTTCCGGACTTCTCTGATACCTTGTTCCCTTCTTCATCAAAAATGCTTAAAAGGACGTCCCTTCCGGTCCCTGTTTTAAGATCCAGGCTGACCTTGACCACAGCAGTCTCAGTATCCGGCGTATAGACAAACACGTCATCTATGATATCCTGCTCTCTGATATCCAGATAAGCAGGTCTGTAAAGTCCTCCGTAAGTCAGATAGTCTATTACATAGCCGAAGGGAGGTATCGACGGATTCTCTGTGCTGTCCAGTCTGACCGTTACTATATTCTCCTCATCAAATCTGGCGACGTCCGTAAACTCAACCCTGAAGGCTGTATATCCGCACTTGTGAGTAGTGAGTTCTTTTCCGTTCACATATACAGTTGCGATATGTCCCGCAGCATCGAACTGAAGGAACAACCTCTTGCCTTCGGAGCCTTCAGGCAGACTGAAACGCTTGCGATATCCTGATATGAGCTGATAGCTCTCCTCATCTATAACGTGCAGCGGAAGTTCCTTCACGGTATGAGGCAGCCTGACAGGTTCAGCGCTTCCTTTTCCCTCTGCGAAATCTTCATTCCAGATCGGGGTAAATTCCCAGTTGTTGGAAAATCCTATCATTCCATATCTCCAAATCAAATATATTCTCCGGCAGTGATCCTGAATGTTGAACCGGTCATCATTCTGCTCTCATCCGAGAACATATAGATCAATGCTTCGATATAGTCGCTTACCTCGCACATACGTCCCATGGGAAGTATGCCTGCAGCCCTCTCCCTGAGTTCCTCTTCAGATTCTCCCTGTGAAGCTCTCAATGCAAGTTCTCCCTCTGTAGGAGTCCATCCAAGGGTCAGATAATTGCACCTTATCTGGTCTTTTGCGTAGTTATGAGCTATATGTTCCATAAGGATCCTGAGAGCACCTTTGGAACAGGCATACGCTGCCCTGTCCTTCTGACCTCCCCAGGCATGGGCGGAACCGGTAAGTACGATGGAACCTCCCACCGTTTTCTTCATGTATTTGACAGCTTCCTGGCAGCCGAAGAAGGTGGCCTTGAAGTTTATGTCCATGATCTTGTCGAAGGTTTCTTCATCGCAGGTATCCAGCGGGCTCACATCTGTTACAGCGCCGTAACTGAAGTATCCGTCTACCCTTCCGTAAAACTTATATGCGATCCTGAATATCTTCCTTATATCTTCCACGTTGTTGAGGTCAACGGGTACGAAAGTCCCATCAGACCCGGCATCGGTTATTTCTTTAACTGCCTCCATGCCGGCGTCCACGTCTCTTCCTCCGCAGACGACGATGGCGCCTTCAGAAGCTGCAGCTTTAGCAAAGGCTCTTCCTACGCCCTTGGTTCCCCCTGTTATAACGATTACTTTTTTAGCTAATCTTCCGCTCATTTTATTATCCCCTTAAATAGTATATTTTTCTCCGGGTGTCATGATAAGAGTATCAAGTCCGGTCTCTTTCATCAGTTCCAGGAATCTTCCCGGATCACCGCCATGGCTTGCGAACATTCCGTAGTGGCACGGTATGGTAAGTCCCGGCTGAAGTGCTTCTGCAAGCCTGACACAATCGTCGGAATCCATGTTTCCGTACGCACCGTTTATCGGTGCGATAAGAACGTCCAGCGGGAGCTTGATCTCGCCCGTCCTGTCGAGCCTTAAGCAGGTGTCTCCTGCCTCATATATGCGTTTGCCGTCAGCATGGACCACCACTCCCACGGCATCAGGCGCACCTGTACCGTGATCGCAATTCACGAACTGAAGGGCGAAGCCGTCTTCATCCACCACGTCACCGGGTCTTATATACGTGATGTTATCCTTAAAGTATTCCATTTCCGTCTGTCTGACCAGTTTCTCACAGTCCACAGAGCAGTATAGTCTGGTTCTTCCGTTAGCCATCATCTGAGGAACTGAATCCACGTCAAAATGATCCCAGTGTGGATGAGTGCAGACCACAGCGTCGAATTCCAGCTCATCGGCAGCTAAGACCTTCGGGGTCATCCTCTTATAACCCATGTGCCCTTCCAGACGCTCAACGCACTCCGAGAGATACAGATCAATGGCTATAAGTCTGCCTTCTGAAGTTTTTATAATGAATCCTGCCTGTCCTGCCGCAAAAATATGAGTGCGGCCGGCTTCTGCAGATAGTATTTTTAAAGCAAGATCGTGCATTATCATTATCCTTTCCTAATCTTCTCAATCGATTTATTATAACAATTATGCATACATACGGTCAACAAAAATATAACAGGCGCGGAGGTCATCCACGCCTGTTATCTGTTATTTGAAGCCTTTTCTCTCCTTGGCCTTTTCTATTAATTCCTTTGCCTCCTCAAAGGCTTTAGGAAGGCCTGCGTCCATCCATTCCTTGCCCTTTTTCTGGGATCTCTTTATCTCCTCCCAGTTTGTGAGGACTTCTCCGACACCGTCCACCTTTACTTCTCCGAATACGTGGGGATGCCTTTCGATCATCTTGTTCTTTACCGTTTCTGCCACGTCTTCAAATGTGAACAGACCTTCATCTTCAGCCAGGCTTGCATGGAATACGATCTGGAGCAAAAGATCCCCCAGTTCCTCCTTCATGCTGTCTCCGTTTCCTGTTTCAAGATAAACGTTGATACCGCTGAGGACTTCGGAGGCTTCTTCTATGAGCTCAGGCTTAAGGCTTTCATGGGTCTGTACCCTGTCCCAGGGGCAGCCGTCCTCGGCTCTCAGCCTCTTCACCACGCTTTTAAGTTCATCTATCTGTGCCATATCCACCTCTTACAGAGCATCAATTATAAGTTTTAGATCATCTTCAGACGTATTCCAGTTTGTGACAAGTCTTATTACTGACCTTCCCTCATCATATGCACACCATGTATAGAAGAGGAAATCCTTCTCCAGTTCCTTTATCTTCTCGTTCGGAAGAATGATGAATAGCTGATTCGTCTGATGAGGGATCCAGAGTTCACATCCCTTGGCGAGGACTGCCTCTCTCAGCTTGATAGCCATGTCATTCTCGTGCTTTGCGAGTCTGGCATAGAGAGATTTGGTAATATCATATCCGCCGGTCTCATCTTCGAGAAGAGCCTTCATCTGTACTGCAAGAGCTCTGGCCTTACCCATAAGTCCGCAGTTCCTCTTCATCCTGAATTTGAAATGATCGTCGAAATCATCGTTAATGAGAACTACAGCCTCACCATAGAGGGCTCCGAGTTTGGTCCCGCCTATATAGAAAGCATCTGTGAGATCTGCTATGTCCTGAATAGTAAGATCGTTTCCCGGCCACATTAGAGCAGTACCGAGACGTGCACCATCCATGAAAAGATAGAGATCGTGTTTATCGCAGCATTCTCTTAAAGCTATCAGTTCAGCTTTGGTATATACTCCTCCGTTTTCAGTAGGATGAGTTATATATGCCAGTCTGGGAATAACTGTATGCTCATCTTCATAGAGAGCCATGATATCTTCTATGCCTTCGGGTGTAAGCTTCCCATCCTCTGTCGGAGCAGCGAAGGTCCTGTGACCGTTGAGCTCTACGGAACCGGTCTCATGTACAAAAACGTGACCGGTTCTGGGTGCGATGACTCCTTCATACGGTTTCAGAGGAGCGCAGCAAGTGATGGTATTTGCTGCTGTGCCGCTATGCATGAAATAGACCTTGGCATCAGGCTTCCCGATCATTTTTTTTATCATTTCAGCACATTCGTCCGTAAACCTGTCCAGCCCGTATCCGTCTGTATGTTCAAGGTTAGTATCCATCAGGGCCTGCATGACCTTGGGATGTGCTCCAAGGGAATAATCGCTTATAAAGTAGTTCATGCGTCTCTCCTCACTTTCTGTCTGTTTTTTATAAGTATCCTCTTAAGAATAAGTGACAGGATCACCAATAACAATATGATCTTTACCAAAGGACTCCTGAGAAGGAACAGTTTTAATGAAAACCCTACGTCTTCCGCAGTTACCAGCCTTGCCTTCCCAATAAGCTCGCCGTTATAGACAGCCTCTATAGTCCCGACTCTCTCTCCCGCCTTGACAGGTGCTTTCAGAACATTTTTCTTTATCTTTATATCTAAAGTGACATGATTCTCTGCTTCATATTTCCTCATGTAATTCAGAAGATCTTCTTCCGGGACGACGTCCACCGAATCGCTGTCTTTACCGTATTTTACTTCTGCGCTTCCCATGACCTGAGAGGTGGTATATACAGGCTGATCGCCGTATTCATCGTAGCACCATTCGTACAGTTCCTTGGATTCGACGAAACTTCCGGGCACTGTCCTGCCATCATCAAGCTCTGCAAAATCCGCTCCCATCACGATGCATATCAGTCTGTCACCGTCCTTTTCAGCGGCAGATACCAGGCAGCATCCCGCTTCTTCGGTATATCCGGTCTTACCACCGAGTGCGTACTCATAATACAGCGGTCCTTCCGGGTCTATGAGCATATTCGTATTGTATAATTCCCTCTCTTCGCTCTTATTATTCTCCGGTACTATATATTCCGGGGTCGTAATAATCTCGCTTAAAATGGGATCGCTTATTACGGCACTGAATATGCGGTACATATCCCGGGCAGTCGTATAATGATCGTCATGGTATATCCCGTGAGTATCCGAAAAATGGCTGCCCTCGCATCCCAGTTCCGAAGCCTTTTCATTCATTTTTTCAACGAAGGCTTCCACACTTCCGCTGTCATTAACGGCCAGGGCATTGCAGGCTTCATTGGCTGATACCATAAGTGCGCAGTAAAGAAAATCCCTGACTGTCATTACCTCACCCGGCTGGATATTAGCGGTAGATCCATCCCATGGTATATCGAAATAAAGTCCATCATATGCGGCAAAAGTGTCATCCAGTGAATAGTTGCCTTCCTCTATGGAGCTTGCGACTACTAAAGCCATCAGGACCTTTGTCGTGCTGGCGGGATAGATCTTTTTATCTGCTTCCTTTTCATAGAGTACCATATCTCTGGTCTCATTCACAACGATCGCAGATATAACGTCAGCATCATAGCCGTAATTGTCTTCAGCATAGGCAGCTGCCGGAGTAAAACATGAGATGATCATTATAAAAATGACCACCATTGCAGAGATCCTGAAATATTTTTTGTTATGAATCATAAACGTCATCATTCAGCAGTATCCCTGTCTTTATTTGAGTGTTTCCCACTCAGCCTCCTTAAAGCCTACAAGGACCTTATCTCCATCGATGATGATCGGTCTTTTTACAAGCATTCCATCCGTGGAGAGGAGCTCAATGATTTCGTCTTCGGACATTTCAGGTATCTTATCCTTAAGTCCAAGTTCCTTATACTTCAGACCGCTGGTATTGAAGAATCTCTTAAGCGGAAGTCCGCTCTTCTCATGCCATTCTTTCAATTCGTCTGCAGTAGGATTATCTTCAGCTATGTGTCTGTATTCATAACTAAAACCATTGTCATCAAGCCATTTAAGAGCTTTTTTACAGGTCCCGCATCTTGGATAGCAAAGTACCTTCATGATGGTCTCCCTTCTATTTTTATATTAATGATTAATTATATCATATAAAAGTGTTAATTGAAAGTTTTATGTCTGAACCAAAGCTTTCAGGGTCATTGTAAGTTTTAAGATAATAAAAGACGCCGGGACTATTATAAGCCCCGACGTCTTTTATTACTAAAGAGATATGTGAACATTACTTATCATGAAAAACTCTTTTCAGTTCTTCCTTTGTTACTCCGATCAGCTCTGCCCTGGCCACATCTATAGGAGGATCGATCTCATCAACTGCTGAATCATTGATATCCTGTCTGGGCGTTGCTGTCTTATATACTTTGAACTCCATCTTTCGCGAAGTGTTCCCGATCTCTGTCAGTTCACCGTCCACTCTCACATAATCGCCTGCATATACCGGGCAAAGGAACTCGATATAGTTATACCTGAGAAGAAGACCTTCATCACCATCATACTTTACAGCAAGTTCAGTTGCCACGTCACCTATAAGATGGACTATCTGTGCACCGTCCACCAGGTTTCCGCCATAATGAGCATCTTTCTGCGACATTCTGACGGTTGATGTAGCCGTTACCGGATTTTCAAGTCTTGTCATTCTGATTCCCTCCTCGTTTTACTTGTATGATCTCATTAGTATACCTACACATTCTTCATCTGTAAGCGGTTCCCTTTCAGCAGCAAATTCCATAGGCGCGTTCTTTTTGGCTGACGCCACGATATCGGGAAATCTGTCATTCGTTACTCCAAACTCCGACATCCTGACATCATCAACACCGCATTTTTTATACAGTTCCTCAATGCAGGTGATAAAATCATCCGAACTGACAGCATCAGCTTTTCCCATGGCCTTTGCCATACCGACGAATCTGTCTTCAGCATATCCTTTGCTTATGATCAGTTTAAAATACTCCATGCTGATGGCTATAAGACCGGCACCGTGCGGAAGTCTCGGGAAAAAACCGCTTAATCCGTCTTCCATGCCATGTTCTGACGTCATACTGACGTTCGCAAGAATTATTCCCGATATGGTCGCAGCCAGTGCGACGTGTTCTCTGGCTTCGGCATCCTGCCCGTTCTCCACAGCCCTAGGCAGATATTCAGAAACGAGTCCTATGCTCCTCATGGCAAGAGAATCCGTCAAAAGGTTAGCATCATTTGACAGTATGGCCTCTATACTGTGCAGCATGGCATCTATTCCCTGATAAGCTGTAAATCTGGGAGGTACAGTCATCATCAGGTCACTGTCCACATAGGCTGTTCTGGCAAAACTTCTGGAAAATCCATATCCGATCTTCTCCCCGGTCTCCCTGTCACTGATGACCATCCACTGATCGACTTCAGAACCGGTTCCTGCGGTAGTAGGGATCGTGATAAGTGGAGCCATCGGGATCCTCGCCGGTTTGCCTTTCGCCGTTCCTCCAACAAAGTAATCCCATAGATCTCCTCCGTTGGTTGCAACGATCGAAAGAGCTTTGGAAGCATCAAGTATGCTGCCGCCTCCGACAGCTATTACAAATTCACAGCCATTCTTATTATACGCTGCGACTCCATCCATTACCTGATCCCTGGACGGATTGGATCCTATACCGTCATACACGGCATATTCGATACCGGCAAGTTCAAGTTCAGCCTGTACCTTCTCCAGGATACCGGTATCTTTGAAATATTCATCGGAAGTAGTAACGATCAGAGCTTTTCTGCCGGGAAATCTGTCCTTATGTAGTCTGGACAGGCATCCCCTGCCAAAGTAAAGCTTTGTAGGCATATTATACCTGAAATCCATGTTCGACCTCCTTTATTAAGTTGTATTGATGTCTGCTGATTACATTGACAGGAGTCCGCCGATCTGTACGAACAGAGGTGCGAATACTACTGCAACGATAGTCATAAGCTTGATAAGGATATTGATGGAAGGTCCGGATGTATCCTTGAAGGGGTCACCTACTGTGTCACCGATAACGGCTGCAGCGTGTGTATCTGATCCCTTTCCTCCGAAGTGTCCTTCTTCAACGTACTTCTTGGCATTGTCCCAGGCTCCGCCTGCGTTTGCCATCATGATAGCAAGCAGTACGCCTGCTGCGATGGCTCCTGCGAGCATTCCG
>JAZQAY010000003.1:0-2280 GCA_045545455.1 Anaerovoracaceae bacterium
CAAGCAGTACAAGATGCTCAAGCTCATCCTGGCATACTACGATCTGGGACTTGACGGTATCAAGAGGGGAGCACCCTTCACCAAGATCATGAACCTTCCTGAAAGAGAAGACATAGGAAGATTCAAATACATCGAAGAAAAGAGCATCGACCTCGCATTCGATGATCTCATGAAGAAGATGAGAGATGACGTAAACGAACTGGTAGCAAAGGAGGCAGAACAGGATGATTAAAGAATACAGAACCATCAGTGAAGTTGTAGGACCTCTGATGCTCGTAAAGGACGTAGAAGACGTAACCTACGACGAACTGGGAGAGATCCTGATGCCTTCAGGAGAGACCAGACTCTGCAAAGTACTGGAAGTAAACGGACATAATGCTCTGGTACAGCTGTTCGAGGCCTCCACAGGTATCAACCTTAAGGAATCCACAGTAAGATTCCTGGGACACGGCACGGAACTCGCCGTATCAGCAGACATGCTGGGAAGAGTATTCGACGGTATGGGAAGACCCAAGGACGGCGGCCCTGAGATCATCCCTGAAAAGATGATGGATATCAACGGACTTCCCATGAACCCGGCAGCCCGTGACTACCCCGCTGAGTTCATTCAGACAGGCGTATCCGCCATCGACGGACTGAACACCCTGGTAAGAGGACAGAAGCTTCCTATCTTCTCCGCATCCGGACTTCCTCACGCAGATCTGGCAGCACAGATCGCCCGTCAGGCCAAGGTAATCGGAGGAGACGCAGGCAACTTCGCCGTAGTCTTCGCAGCCGTAGGTATCACACATGAGGAAGCGGAGTTCTTTGCATCAGACTTCAGACGTACAGGAGCCATCGACAGAACGGTAATGTTCATGAATCTGGCTAACGACCCCGCCGTAGAGCGTATCGCTACTCCGCGTATGGCTCTTACCGCAGCTGAATATCTGGCATTCGACCTTGGGATGCACGTACTGGTAATCATCACAGATATCACCAACTATGCGGAAGCTCTCCGTGAGGTATCAGCAGCCAAGAAGGAAGTTCCCGGAAGACGTGGTTACCCCGGATACCTTTACACTGACCTTGCCACCATGTATGAGAGAGCAGGCCGTAAGAAAGGCTTCCCGGGATCCATCACCATGATCCCCATCCTGACCATGCCTGAAGAGGATAAGACACATCCTATCCCGGACCTTACAGGATATATCACCGAGGGACAGATCATCCTTTCCCGTGACCTTTATCGTAAGGGAATTCAGCCGCCTATCGACGTACTGCCTTCACTTTCACGACTTAAGGATAAGGGTATCGGAAAGGGCAAGACCAGAGAAGACCACGCAGACACCATGAACCAGCTGTTCGCGGCTTATGCAAAGGGTAAGGAAAACCTGGAACTGGTAGCCATCTTAGGTGAGGCTGCACTTTCCGAAGTAGACCTGAAGTACGCCAACTTCTCCAAGGAATTCGAGAAGTTATACGTATCACAGGGATACGACACAGACAGATCCATCGAAGAAACGCTGGATACAGGCTGGAAGCTTCTGAGACTGCTTCCGAAGTCGGAACTCAAGCGTATCAAGGACGAATATCTTGACAAATACTACGAGGAGTAAATCATGGAAAGATTAAACGTTAATCCTACCAGAATGATGCTCACGACCCTGAAGAAGAGGCTGGCCACTTCCGTAAGAGGCCATAAGCTCCTGAAGGATAAGCGTGATGAGCTGATGAAGGAATTCCTCGAGCTGGCAAGGGCCAACAAAGAACTGAGAGACGAGGTCGAGAAACAGCTGGGCCACGTCTACGGCAGCTTCTCCGTTGCCTCCGCCGTAATGAGCAATGAAGTCCTTGAAGAAGCTCTCATGTTCCCCAAACAGGGCGTAGAGCTGGAGGTAGGCAGCCAGAACGTCATGAGCGTTGACGTACCCGTCTTCGACTTCAAGACGACGGCTGATGATCCAACTGACATCTATCCATACGGTTATGCCAATACTTCCGGTGAACTGGATATGGCCATAAGCGACCTTTCCAGCGCCTTTCCACTGATGCTTCAGCTGGCAGCTAAAGAAAAAGAAGCACAGATGCTGGCAGCTGAGCTTGAGCGTACCAGGAGAAGGGTAAACGCTCTAGAGTACGTCAAGATCCCTCAGCTTGAGATGACCATCAGGTATATCAGGATGAAACTTGATGAGAACGAGAGAGGAAACCAGACCAGACTTATGAAAGTCAAGGAGATGATTTTGGAGCAGTCCATCAAGGAGAGAAGAGAGTTCGACGAGAAGGCGTTCAACGAGA
>JAZQAY010000004.1:0-13257 GCA_045545455.1 Anaerovoracaceae bacterium
CCAAGTCTGCCCTTGGGGAGTGCAATGTTCAGCATCAGTCGACCTCCAGTCTCTCAAGCATATCCAGATAAACGGCGAAGCCGATGGCGCGGGATGATCTGCCCATTTTTTTCATGAGCCGATCATACTGACCGCCCGCAAGTACGCTTCCGGGTATCCCTTCAAGGAACCCTTTAAAGATAATGCCGTTGTAGTATTTCATATCTCCCACCAGGGAGAAATCTATTATGATCCGGTCTTCATGGGATGTTCCTCTGAAGACCTCGAGTATATCCATAAACCTTTCGGTCTCGGGCCCAAGCTCCTCATGATCAACATTTCTTATGATCTTTTTCAGTCTGGGAATGACTTCCGAGGGAGTCCCATAGATCTCCAGAAGTTCTATGAGCTTCTCCACCCACGGCATTTCGAGCCCCGATGACTCAGCGAACTCCCTGATTCCGTGATAATTCTTATCGCTGGCCATTTCGAGTATCCTGTCACGTATTCCGAAGTCTCTTGTGATCAGATCTAGAAATGCGGACACTATCTGAAGATGTGATATCTCAAGCACATAAGGAATGTCGAAAATGGCAAGACAGTCAGCGGACAGCCTGAGTAGCTGACGGATGTGATCGTCGTCCACCTCTCCTATCATCTCGAGGCCCGACTGTGATATCTCCCGAAGAGAATTGTCATAGCCCGTAGCGCGGTAAACCTTCTCGTCATAACAGACCTTGGTCACTTTACCCGGCTCATCCTTATGGTTCTTGATGATAGAGAGCGTGACATCCGGCTTAAGTGCCAGAAGTTTCCCGTCGGTATCAGGAAAAGTCACAATAAAATCAGAAGCCAGAAAGTCCCGGTTTCTGATGTAATAATCATACTCTTCAAATCTGTTGAGTCTGTAAAGTCTGAAGCCTTCCCTGTAATATAAAGTCCTGAGAGCATATGAGATCCGTTCAGGATAGTCTAGAACATCATAGTTAAAAATCATTGTTTCCTCGTCTTCTCACTTCTTCGCTTTAACTCGCTAACTCGTTAATGCGTTGTTAGGTGTTAGGATACAACAAAACGCCCTCGGTTGTCAAGGGCGTTTTAAAGGTAAATTATAAGTTGTTTTTTTAACGAGCAAATAAGCTGTCGTGGTGCCTGTCCATCAGACAAATATTTCAAGTTTTCCGCCGGGGATCCCGATAATTTCAGAACTGAAACCGGAGCCGAGTACGATCTTTCTGGCCTCCTCAAATCCATAGTCAAGCAATCCCGCGTTATGGCAGTCGGAGTTTATGAGGATCAGTCCGCCGCGGTCTCTGATCTCACTAAGGCTCTCAGGTGAAGGATAAGGCACAGAGCGGTATCCCCTAGCCATCGCGCCTGTGTTGACTTCGAATATGGGCTTCCTACCTTTCGCCCTGAAGTCATTAAAGATCTTATCAAGCGCCATGTCTCTCGCCTTCCTGTATCTCGGTGAAGTCACATCAAAAATGTCCCCGGACTCGTTGAACTTAAGAAGAAGATCGAAATGTCCTACGATATCACAGTCTGTCGCGGAGACTATTCTGGCTTCATCCCTGAAATAATCCTCAGCGATGGCCAAAGTATCCCCTCCGTAGACCTCATCCTTAGCCCATTTGAAGACTTCCGCATCATAATCCACGTAAATATATACCCCGTCATCCGAGAAGATCACTCCGTTCATGTCAGGTTCAGTAATGCTTCCATTAGTTCCGCGGCGCTCCCTGATCTCATCCCAGATAAGGTGGAACGCGTGGGTGGAACCGATAATGTAGTCGTAAACTCCATCCATGGAACCGGGATTAAGTATTCCATTCTGGCTTCTTAACGCAGGATCATCTGAATAAAGATCCTGTTCGATCCCAAGGTAAATGCTAAGATCCTTCGCTGCTTTAAGATCCGGCGCGAAAAATTCTTTTGCACCATCTGGATCGTTTCTGAAGTGATTCTTAGCTGCCGTTACCTCAGCAATGTAATCCCTGATCCCCTCTTCACTCATGCAGTAGCTCTTATCGAAACCTGTTAGGCTGTGGCCGGAGAAGCCCAGCACATCGAAATCCTTATGAAGAGCCAATGCGATCATTTCTTTAATTGTGTTTTTGCCATCACAGTAGATGGAATGTGTGTGCAGATTCTGTTTCATGGATATTATTTTACACTAATAGCTCCTGAGTTTCAAGGAAGTAAAACGGGCGGCTGCATTGGACAATTATTAAGGGGCTGTCGCGCGACAGCCCCTTTCATAGTCAGATTCAAACCGATTATGCGATTCCTTTAACTGTGTAGTCCTTGTCCTCGATGGCCTTGGTGAGAACTGCATCGTCCACGTCCTTGGAGAGCTGAACAACAGCTGTTCCCGCTTCGTGGGATGCTACTGCGGATTCTACTCCGTCGATAGCTTCCAGAGCCTTCTTGACTGTAGCTTCACAGTGCATGCACATCATACCTTCTACCTGAATAGTCTTTTCCATTAATGTTTCCTCCTTATCATTCAAAAGATCATCAAGATCATTATTATCATTTTCTGAAGTTCCGGTCATTCCGGACTTCTCATTATTATCGCGGTCAAGCTCCGTGAGATCCGGGAGTTTACCCTTCCTGTCACGGGATGGATCGTAGAGTTTGACCAGATTGAGCCTTAAGGCATTCATGCATACGCAGAAGCTTGAAAGGCTCATGGCGAGCGCTCCGTACATAGGCTGAAGAGCAATGCCATAAAGCCCTATCGCAAGCGGAATGCAGATCGCGTTATAGAAGAAGGCCCAGAACAGATTCTCGTGGATGTTCGTAATGGTCCTTCTGCTCATCCTGATCGCGGCGGCCACATCCGTTAAAGTGCTCTTCATCACGACCACATCCGCCGCGTCGATCGCTACATCCGCGCCGGCTCCAATGGCGATTCCGGTGTCGGCTGTAGTCAAGGCCGGCGCGTCATTTATTCCGTCGCCTACCATGGCCACCTTGCCGGCCGTCTTAAGCTTCTCTATGATGCTTGCCTTCTTATCAGGCATTACGCCTGCGAATATCCTGTCCACACCCGCCTGTGATGCGATCGCAGACGCCGTATTATAGTTATCGCCCGTGATCATTACGGTTTGGATACCCATATTCTTAAGCTGCTCTATCGCTTCCCTGGAATCCTCTTTGATGGTATCAGCGACTGCGATGATACCGAGAAGTTCATCACCTCTTGTGAACAGAAGCGGTGTCTTGCCCTGCTTGGCCAGTTCCTCAGCCTGAGTCCTGATATCATCAGCGACTTTCACATGAGATCTGATGTATTTAAGGCTTCCTGCAGTAAGCACGCTTCCGTCAGACGCGGTTCCTCTTACACCGTTTCCGGGAAGAGCCATGAAGGCCGTAACGTCATCTATAGTAAGGCCCCTTGCGGTTTCTGCCTCGAAGACTATAGCCTTGGCAAGAGGATGCTCGCTCTTCTTCTCAAGAGTTGCTGCAAGTTTAAGGAACTCCTCTTCATTAAGGCTTACCATGGGAATTATATCGGTAACCCTAGGTTCTCCTCTGGTGATAGTTCCCGTCTTATCAAGGGCGACTATCTGTGTGCGGCCCAAAGATTCTAGCGATGCTGCCGTCTTATATAATATGCCGTTTCTGGCGCCTACTCCGTTACCTACCATTATGGCGACCGGAGTAGCAAGTCCAAGTGCACAGGGACAGCTTATTACAAGTACAGATATAGCACGGGCGATGGCGAAGCTGAACTCCTGACCGGCTATGAGCCAGCCGATAAGAGTGATAAGTGCGATCCCCATTACCACAGGTACAAACACTCCTGCGACCTTGTCAGCGATCCTTGCGATGGGCGCCTTGGTGGCTGCAGCGTCTGAGACTGTCTTTATAATCTGAGAAAGAGTGGTGTCTTCACCTACCCTGGTCGCGCGTACTTTGATGTAGCCGGCCTGGTTCATCGTGGCCTGTGACACACCGTCTCCCGCTTCCTTATCCACTGGAATGCTTTCACCGGTAAGCGCTGATTCATTTACTGCAGTCGTTCCTTCTTCGATTATGCCGTCCACAGGAATGCTTTCGCCAGGTCTTACAGAAACTATATCACCGATCATGATGTCATCGATCGGAACTTCCATCTCAGTTTCCGCGCCTGATGACGGATCCTTAACTATCTTGACCGCAGTCTGAGGCGCAAGCTTCATCAGGCCCTTAAGGGCGTCTGTGGTCTTGCCCTTGGACATGGCTTCAAGCAGCTTACCAACGGTGATCAGAGTCGGGATCATGGCAGCTGATTCGAAATACAGATTCATGCCATATTTCATCACGGTATCATGATCGCCCTTTCCCATGGCATCTATCATGATAAAAAGCTCAACAAGAGAATATCCGAAGGACGCTGCCGAACCCAGCGCGACCAGCGTATCCATGTTGGGAGCTCCATGCCTTAAGGATCCGAAACCCGAAGTGAAGAACTTACCATTTATCACCATTATGATAAGCGACATCAGAAGCTCGAAAAGCCCAAGCGCCACATGGTTCTCGAAGATCTCCGGCACCGGCCAGCCCCACATCATGTGCCCCATGCTGAAATACATGAGGACAAGCAGGAAGACTACGGATATCATGAGCCTCTTCCTTAGTTTGGGTGTTTCAGTGTCCCTAAGCGCTTCCTCCTCCATCTTAAGCTTCTCAGATGCCGAGAGAGTTTTTTGCGAACCGGATGATCCGGTCTGGCCAGCCTTAAGGGATGCACCATAACCTGCATCAGTCACCGCTTTTATTATATCCGAAGGTGAAGCTGTCCCTTCCACTCCCATTGAATTAGTGAGAAGACTCACCGAGCAGGATGTGACTCCTTCTACCTTGGATACTGCTTTTTCTACACGAGCTGAACATGCTGCACAGCTCATTCCCGTTACGTTATACTGTTCCATATTACTCCTTCGATGATCTCTTTCGATCCCGCATTCACATGAATGCCGGAACAGATCACCTCATAACCTTCTTAAGGGTCTCCGTGAGTTCGTCTATGGTGTCCTCCCTTCCTGCCTTGATGTCGTCAACCACGCAGGTCCTCAGGTGCTCGTTTAGAAGCACCTTGTTGAAGCTGTTAAGCGCGCTGTTTATAGCTGACACCTGCACCATGATATCCGGGCAGTATGCATCTTCTTCCAGCATCTTCTGTACGCCCTTTACCTGTCCTTCTATCCTCTTGAGACGATTCATGAGATCCTTATATTCCTTTTCGCTGCGCTTCTTGGTTCTGCAGCAGCAATTATTCTCTGACATTTTCATACCTCGCTGTCGATTCTTCAAACACACACATTTGGATACCCCCGGGGGGTATCCCGCAAAACATATAATATACCCCCGGGGGGTATTTGTCAACAGGTTTGGTTCACATTCTGATCAAATCTGTCTGTTTTGTAAAAGATTCAATCAAAAAGCAAAAAATGTGAACAGAATTATGTCTATTAGACCCTTTCTGTTCACATTTTAGATATTAAATAGGATTTCTGTTCAAAAACGAGTATTATCCCAAAAAATGTGAATCGCTTTCATACTGTGCAGCCAATGCCTGATCAGCTTTTATTTTGCTTTTCTGAAAGTGATCACAAAGGCTCCTCTTACCTGGACTGAAGTTGCCATATAGTCGTAGGTAACGAGCTCCCAGCCTTCTTCGGCTCTTTTGTTCAAAAGCTCATCGAGTTCCTCCAGATCCGCCTCGTTTACCTTGTCGCTGAACCACTTGCTGCTTACCCATAAGATCTCAGATTTGTAAGTATACATTTCGTTCCTCCTTTATATTTCCATATCATCTTCCGGCTCCTCTTCCAGGGCCTCGGTTTTCTTTTTATATGCTCACATCGAAATGGTGAGCGCTATGAAGCAGAGAGCGAAGACAAATATCGCAGTAAACACTCCTGCCGCTATTGATCCGACCGGCTTATCAGGAAAATTCCTGTAAACCCTGAGGAACATCACGATTCCCATCGCAGCTCCTGCTATAAGCGATGCTATGACATTAGTCGAAGAATTAGCTTTTAGCCTCCTGTCCCAGATGCCTGCCTTCAGGCAGGATATAGATATGTACATGGATATTACCAGCAGGATCAGAGTCTCCCCAAAAGTTGCAGTAGTATCTTTCGTTAAAACCATCTGAACGAGCATCGCTGCTACTAACAGCCAGAATGCCAGCCAGAATCCATTTCTCTCTATTCTTAAGAGTTCCTGCTCCTGTCTCTCATCAAGATTACTTTTCTTCATTTTCTTCATCCTCCCAAAACAGATCGTTAAGCGTTACTCCAAGCGCTTTACATATCGCTATACAAAGATTTATCGACGGATTGAACTCCCCTGCCTCTATGAGCCCGATGGTCTGACGGGTCACCCCTGCCTTCTTCGCAAGCTCCGTCTGAGACATCTCCAGTTCGATTCGTCGGAATTTCATTTTAAGGTTTCTCATGTGATCGCCTCCTTACAATGCAAAGTATATATTACATTCGCGCTAATGTCAAGTATATATTGCATTTAATTTTTATATTTTACAAAAAACTTTTATTTTTTACAAAAAAACAAGGCCCGAAGGCCTTGTTTATGTTCTTACTGTTCATTGATTATCCTGTACACCAGATCCATGTCCAGGTTCTCACGCATGTGCTTAGCCAGAAGATCGTACTGGCTGTCCTTATACGCCGCCCTGTCGAAGGTTCCCAGTTCCGCGGGATCCACTCCCTTCTTTTCGCAAAGCACCCTCACCACGCTGTCCGCAATGCCTGCTGCATCGAAGATCCCGTGGATGTAGCTTCCGTAGACGTTTCCCCGTTCTTTAGCATCGCCTACCGCACCATGTCCTCCCACGATGACAGGCATGCCCTCTCCGGAACGTCCCATGTGGATCTCATATCCTTCGAAATCAAGGCCGTTCAGGCATTCCAGTTCGCCGGTCACACCGCTGATGGTCCCTCTGGTCTGAGTCTGACGCTTCTCACCTACGAAGACCGTGTCCACAGGAAGAAGTCCCATGCCCTTGATGGTCTCGGGAGTATCAGCTTCCGTCATCTCAGGGTCGGATACTGACATTCCCAGCATCTGATAGCCGCCGCAGATACCGAAGATGAGTTTCCCGTGGTCCGCAGCCTGAAGGATCTTGGCCTCCATGCCGCTCTCCCTGAGCCACTTGAGGTCTGCTATTGTGGACTTGGTTCCGGGGATGATTATCATGTCGGGATCTCCTAGATCGGCCACCCTGTCCACATAACGCACCGAAAGGTTCTCATAACCGTCAAAGGCCGCAAAGTCTGTGAAGTTGGAGATCTTCGGGATACGGATAACAGCTATGTCTATAAGCCTGCGCTCAGTGCGGTTGTCAAACCTCTCTGTCAGGCTGTCCTCATCGTCGATATCCAGGTGAAGGTAAGGAATGACTCCTGCTACGGGAACTCCGCAGAGTTCTTCAAGCTGTCTGAGTCCGGGCTCAAGGATCGCCTTGTCTCCCCTGAACTTGTTCACGATGGTTCCCTTGATGAGTTTCTTTTCCTCAGGTTCCAGAAGTTCCACGGTGCCGTATAGCTGTGCGAAGACTCCGCCCCTGTCGATATCTCCTGCCAGAAGCACCGGAGCGTTTACCATACGGGCGAATCCCATGTTCACTATATCCTCATCCTTGAGATTTATCTCAGCGGGAGAGCCTGCTCCTTCGATCACGATGATGTCGTTCTCGGCCGCCAGCTCGTTATATGCCTTCATGACATAAGGAACCAGCTCCCTTTTATGCTTGTAGTACTCCACAGCTGTCATGTTTCCCATGACCTGACCCAGGACGATGACCTGGGATCCCACGTCTGTGGTGGGCTTGGGCAGAATTGGGTTCATGCGGGCGTCAGGGTCGTTCCCTGCAGCCTCAGCCTGTACCACCTGAGCCCTTCCCATCTCAGAGGCGTCTTTGGTTATGAAAGAATTCAGGGCCATGTTCTGGGATTTGAAAGGAGCAACCTTATAGCCGTCCTGTCTGAATATCCTGCAGAGTCCGGCAGCCAGCAGGCTCTTTCCCACGTTTGACATGGTGCCCTGTATCATTATGTTCTTTGCCATTATTATTCCTTTCCAAGGACCTCTTTCATAGTCCTCAAAAGTTCTGTATTCTCATCGGGAAGTTTCACCGCTATCCTGAACCAGCCGGGACCAAGCCCCTCGTAGTTATCGCAGTTTCTGATGAGTATCCCATTTTCCTTCATCCTGTCATAGAGATCTTCAGGTCCCTTAAAGAGGATGAAGTTCACGTCAGAATCAACGGAATTAAGTCCAAGTTCCTTCAGCCCATCCTGAAGTCTGACCCTCTCTTTTTTTATAAGTTCAACGCTTTCAGAAAGGAAGTCCTTCTCCTTTAGAGCTGCCGCTCCAGCAGCCTGGGCAGGTGTGGATATGTTCCAGGGCTGCACCCTTTCGGACATTCCTTTTAAGAGCTCGCCATCCGAACTCAGTACGTATCCGAGCCTCAGCCCCGCCATGCCGTAATTCTTGGTGAAAGCCTTAAGTATGGTAAGATTGGGACAGCTTCTGAGAAACTCCGTCAGACTCCTGCCTCCAGCAAGTTCCACGAAACACTCGTCCACGAAAAGCTTTGCGCCTATATCTTCAGTAACACCCAGGATCTCGAGCATGAGTTCATGGTCTGCAAGCTTCCCCGTCGGGTTGTTAGGATTGCAGATGAATACGGCATCCGGACCGGCTTCCCTTATATGAGCGATGATCCCGTCATCAAGGGCGAATCCGTCTTCTTCCTTAAGGTAATGCCATTCGATCTCACATCCCGTGGTCTTAAGCGCCAGCCCGTATTCCGAGAATGTGGGCGCTGTCATGAGCGCTTTCCAGAAGCCGCCTTCCTGGCAATAGGAATAGATCATTTCCGCAGCTCCCGCTCCTGCCAGAACATATCCTGAAGGCACTCCGTGATATGCGCTTATGGCAGATATCAGTTCCCTGGCATATGGATCGGGATAGCGGTCCGCGTATTCAAGCGAACTTACCGCAGCTTCTTTCACCCTCTCCGGCATACCCATCGGGTTTGTATTTGCGGAGAAATCCAGCCGGATCCCTCCCTCATATATGTCTCCTCCGTGAGGATTCTTAGCTTTATAGAGCATTGACTCTCCTTCTTATACCAATGCTATCATTATCATCACCCTGAGCCAGCAGCATACCAGTAGCGATAAGGCTGCCATGACGTACATTACTTTGCATGAAAGCGGTATGTCATTCAGAGACACAGGTCTGATGTCATCTCCGATAAATTGTTTTTTGTGCAGTTCTCCGTGATACCAGGCGTCCCCCGCAAGCTGTACTCCCAGGAGCCCCGCAAGGCAGCTCTCCGTCTGGGCTGAGTTGGGGCTTGCGTGCTTCATGCGGTCGCGCTTGAATATCTTCCAGCCGTTCCTGACGTCCAGTCCCAGGATCCAGCCCGAGACCAGCATGATGAGAGCAGAAAGCCTGGCCGGTATGAAGTTGAAGACGTCGTCCATCTTAGCGGGCACGAGCCCTATATTCTTATACGGTTCCTCCACGTATCCCAGCATGGAATCCATGGTGTTCACGGCCTTATACAGCATCCCAAGGGGTGCTCCCCCGATCGCCGCAAAGAACATCGGTGCCACAACTCCGTCCGAGGAGTTTTCGGCCACCGTCTCCACGCAGGCCTTGATGACCCCTTCCCTGGATAGCCTCTCTGTGTCTCTTCCCACTATCATGGCTACGGCGCGCCTACCGGCTTCCGTTCCTTCGCGGAGAAGCGCCCTGTAGACCTTCATGCTCTCGTCCTTAAGAGACTTCGTCGCCAGGATCTGCCAGCACATGATGGATGAGAGAATGAGCTCCAACCACCAGCCTACCTTCCGCGCAAAGAATATCAGCACGAATGGCACTCCGAAGGCCAGCACGCACATGATGATCCAAAGCGTGAGCCCCGCAAGGTTCTCCCCCTTGACGGTCTTCGGGAATATCTTTCTCAGCACTTTCTCGAGAAGTGATATGAGCTTTCCCATTATGACCACAGGATGAGGGATGGCTCTCGGATCACCAAGCACCAGGTCCATGCCGAAACCAATTATTATAGCTACTATCGATATCAGCATTTTCCCTCCGCATTATCTCCTGCCGGTGCACAGGGAGTTTTTTGCATGGTGAAGATGTAGATGGGGTTCTGGCCCATCATAAGGTTATATTTTCCGATCTCGCGGGCCCTGGCAACGCTGAGGCACACCACTTCACGGTCTTCAAAATCAAATTTCTTAACTATTTCAGAAAGTTCGGCTATGGTCTCAAGGGAAACTGCCGCTGCAACGATCCTCGCCTCAGGGTTTTTATCGAGAACCAGGCGGATTATCTCCTCCATGTTTCCTGAGCTTCCTCCGATAAACACCTTATCGGGTGCAGGAAGATCCGTAAGCGCTTCAGGGGCGGAACCCGGAACTGCGATACAGTTTGAAGCGCCGAACTTGGCTATATTCTCATTGAGAAGTTCCAGTGCCTTCTCTTTCTTTTCAACGGCATATGTAGTGCCGTAGGGAGCGTTGAGAGCGAGCTCTATGGAAACTGATCCCGTGCCTGCACCTACGTCCCAGCACACGTCGTCTGATGAAGGCTGAAGTTTTGAAAGGACAGCAGCCCTTACCTCGCTCTTGGTCATGGGGACCACGCCCTCGGAGTCTCCTCCTCTTGTGAATGCACTGTCCGGGAATCCGAATCTTAAGCTCTGACCAGCTTCTTCATTTATGATAAGGACAGCGCTCAGGCTGTCGAAGCTTCTTCCTGTCAGTTTTTCTGCGGGGCCCGTGGTCACCATCTCATCAGTATATCCTAGCCTTTCGCCCACGCATACTGTGACCTTGCCGAGGCCTGCTGATACCAGGGTCTCTATGAGACAAGCTGCGCCGTCCTGCCCTCCTACGAGACAAAATACCTTACGGTTGTTTCTCACGTCAGCCGCTATATTCCTGGATCTTCCGTGCATGCTTACCATCTTGCAATCGTCGTACGACTCTCCCGCACGTGAAGCAAGATATGACATGGAGCTTATACCCGGAAGCACGCTTACTAACGAACCTGCCTCCTTAAGCATCGGAAGGAGTTTCTTAGTTCCGCTGAAGAATCCGGTATCTCCGCTCATCAGCACACAGAACCTATGATGCTCCGGATGGTCCATCATGGCCTTCTTTATCATCTCAGGCGCGATAGCCTTGACAGAAGGCTTATCCATTCCGGTGATCTTCTTAGCCGCTTCCAGCATCCTTTCTGCACCGATCAGGCAGTCAGCCTCTTCAATAGCCTTTCTAACTTCTGAAGTCATGGTACTTTCCATGCCCATACCTATACCTGCTATAACTACATTGGGGATATTGGTCACGTCGAACCTGTATTCAGTTATGCTCTTATCTGCATCCTTAACGGTGCAGCCGGTCTTTACTTCCACTTTTTCATCCTTTTCCCTGGTGCCGCAGCCCAGAGCCTCAGCCATCCCGCTGAAACTCATGCCCTCCTCTTCAGGAGGTCTTCCTATGACCACGGCTGTTATGCCGCATTCCAGGGCTGCATCCATCTTTTCACTGAAGCCTCCGATCTTTCCGGACTGCTTCGTAACGAGATACGCCGCCTCAATCATGTGGATCATGGCGGTGTTCACTTCCTTGGTGAAGGGCCCCTGCATGGCGATTATCCTGCCCGCAGGAAGTCCTGCATCCTCAGCCTGCTTAAGGGAGCTTTCCAGGGGAAGTACCCTGGCCCAGACCCTTTCGCTGAAACCGGGGATAGCGGAATACTTCGGGAGTTCTTTGCTCCCGGTGGTGAGGAGTATCTGCCCCTCAGTTTCCGAAAGGTATCTCACCGCTTCCTCAGTGTCTTCCACGTAAACGGCAGTCCCGGGCACGTCCTCCTGTGCCCTCAGAAGCCTCAGATATTCGATTTCAGCCGCTTTCGCTGCGTTTCTGACATTCTCAGTGACTATCTGGGCATAGGGGTGCGTAGCGTCGATCACGAGGTCAAAGCCCTCATCCTTCATGAAGGCTTCCATTTCCTCTTCATCCATCCTGCCGGTCCTTACCTTAAGGTCACCTCCCGCTTCCAGGAGTTCTCCGCCGTATTCAGTTGCAGCGCAGGCTGTGACGTCCAGTCCATGTCCCGCCAGAAGTTCGGCCATTTCCCTTCCGTCTTTGGTTCCTGCGAATATGCAGATCTTATCTGCCATCTTTTCTCCGTTCCGCCGCTCGCCCGCGGCACATGTATTCCTTAGAGATGGTCGCTCGTCTCTCTGTATCCCCTGGGTGTTACCATCCTGTCGCCGATGACCTTGGTCATGGCATTACCAATGAACACGGTACAAAACATATCGCACTCAGCATCCCTCAGTTCTCCCAGGGTCATTATCCTGATGTTCTCACCTTCGCGTCCGATGTTTCTCGCGATGCCGCAGATCCTGTCTGAAGGCATGTTCTCAAGCATTATGTCGCAGGCCTTCTTAAGGTGATCCGGTCTTCCCTTGCTCACGGGATTGTATAAGACGATGCTGAGATCTGCCTTGGAAGCGTTTCTCAGTCTCTCTTCGATCTTCTCCCACCTGGTGAGCCTGTCGGATAAGCTTATTACCGCAAAATCATGTGTGAGAGGCGCACCCAGTATTGACGCTCCGGATGCGGCTGCAGTAAGACCGGGGATAACGTCGATCTCAGGATCACTGTCCTCACCCCTTAACTCATAGCAGAGAGCTGCCATACCGTAGATCCCGGAGTCTCCTGAACAGATCATGGCTGTGGTCTTTCCCGCCTTCGCGCAGTCAAGCGCCATCTGGCATCTCGCAGCTTCCTTGGTCATGGGAGTCGTCATGAACTCCTTGCCGGGATACTGCTCTCTTACCAGATCAACGTATACCGTGTATCCGATGATAACGTCTGAATCCTGAAGAGCCCTGTCCGCTCTTATGGTCATATTCTCATAGTTTCCGGGGCCTATCCCCACAACGTAAAGTTTATTCAAAACTTACCTCCATATCCTTGACTGCAACGGCAACAGTAACGCCGTTCACAGCTGTTTTTCTTACTATAAGGGTGCCGCCTTTTATAAGCGCCGAGCGCTCGCAGACATTGTCCGCACCGGTCACGGTCCTGACGAATTCCGAAGGAGTGAAATCCCCCTCGACTGCCATCAGCTCATCAGCAGCAAAAAACTCAGGTGTGATGCCCATATCCTTTGCGAAACCGAGGAGGCCCCTTTCATCGCTTTTGATGTCTATGGACGCTATGC
>JAZQAY010000005.1:0-22822 GCA_045545455.1 Anaerovoracaceae bacterium
CACACATCCAGTCAAGCTGGATATCAGGATAATCGCAGCCACCAATAAGGATCTTGCCCGTGAGGTAGAGGCGGGGAATTTCAGAAAAGACCTGTACTACAGACTGAACGTAGTTCCCATGGAGATCGAGCCGCTTAGGAAGCGCAAGGAAGATATAGTAGCTCTGGCAGAATATTTCACCAAGAATTTCTGCAAGAAATATGACAAGAGTCTTCGCTTCGCGCCGGGCGGTGTTGATGAACTGGTAGCATACGACTGGCCCGGAAACGTACGGGAACTGGAGAACATGATCGAGAGGATCGTCGTTGTAAACCCTTCCGGCACGATAATAACCCGTGAGCACGTATATTCAGCCCTTAACCACTCAGGTATGAAGCCTGAGATCAGCAAGCTGGGAGGAGAGAAGCTGAAGGATCTGATCGCAGCTTATGAGAAGACCATAATCCTGAGCGCCATAGAGCATGAAGGCTCCATGCGAAAGGCAGCTACGGTACTCGGCGTTGACCACTCTACCCTGGTAAAAAAATGCAAGGCGTATGCTGAGGCCGATGCATGATGCCGGATCTTAGCGGTGAACATTTTCACCAGTGCGGTGAATTTTTTCACCTGTAGTATATTTGGATAAAAAGAACTCTATTTTGTAGATTTATGCTGTTTTTTTAAAAAAATAACTGATAATTATACAAAATACAGATATCCCACGGTGAATGTTTTCACCAATAGGTTTAAGGACCGAACATTTTTTCAGAATTGATAAAATACGAAACCCCTTGATTTTCAAGGGGTTTAATTTTTTTACCTATAGGTAACCGAAGTTGGCACAGCCGTTGCTATATAAATATGTGCAAAACAACACTTAACAACATAATTCTTAGAAAAGGACGTATATAGAAATGAGCAAAATCGACAGCATCAAGAACGTACTCATTTGCGGCGGCGGACTCATGGGAAGCAACATCGCTTTCGTAGTCTCCTCAGTAAAAGAGTATGAGATCACAGTTTACGACAAGTTCCCCGTTGACGTTGAAGCTAAGATCCGCATGAGCACCAAGCAGCTCGTGGATAAGGAGATCGTAGCTCCTGAGGAACTCGAGGAAAGACTTTCCCGCATCCACTTCACACAGGACATCGATTCAGAAGGCGTTAAGAACGCTGATCTGGTTATCGAAGCTGTATTCGAGGATATCAACGTTAAGCAGGAAACATTTGCTCTCCTGGAAGAACGCTGCAGACCCGACTGCATCTTCTGCACCAACTCCTCTGTAATGAGCCCCAGCTGGATCAGCGAGAAGCTCACCCACAGAGAAAGATTCGTTGGAACCCACTTCTGGAATCCCGGTCATCTCATCCCTCTCGTAGAAGTTGTTAAAACTGACGCTACTGAGGATGAAGTTGCAGAGACAGTTATGGACTTCATGAGAAAGATCGGCAAGTCACCTTGTCTTTGCAAGAAGGACGTTCCCGGATTCATCGCTAACCGTATGCAGCATGCCCTCTGGAGAGAAGCTATCTCCATCGTTGAAAACGGTATCGCAAGCCCTGAGGACGTAGATACAGCAGTTAAGACAAGTTTCGGTCTGAGACTTCCTTATCTTCCTCCTCTCGTAAACTCCGACCTTGTAGGAACACAGCTTACATATCAGATCCACAGCACAGTTCTCAAGGCTATTGAGGACACACATGAACCTTCACCGCTTCTCACAGAGATGATCAACGAAGGTAAACTCGGATTCCGTGCTGAAAAGAACGAAGAAGGCAAGAGAGTTGGCTTTATGGAATACACTGATGAAGAGATCAACGAGATCAATGCAGGTCTCAATGAATACCTCATCAAGATGCTTTACAACAAGTAAATCTTAATATTGACATAAAGGAGAAAAAAATGAGCGATCTTAAGAACAAAAGAATCATCACTGCTGCTGTTACAGGAGCATGGCCTAAGAAAGAAAACAATCCCAACGTGCCTATGACACCTTCCGAAATTGCTGACGACGTTTATGCAGTTTGGAAAGCAGGCGCAGCTATCGCACATCTTCACATGAGAGATGACGAAGGAAACGGCACCATGGATCACAATAAGTTTGCTGAAACAGTTAAACTTATCAAGGAAAGATATCCTGAATGCGACATCATCCTTAACCTCACAACTTCCGGCGACATCTATGCTACAGATGAGACCAGAGTTCTCCACGTTAAGGAATTAAAGCCCGAGATGGCTTCATATGACTGCGGTTCCATGAACTGGCTCAACTTCGGTCTGTTCCTCAACAGCCCTAAGTTCCTCGAGGAATGCGCTGCTATCTTCAAGGAAAACAACGTTAAGCCTGAGATCGAGTGCTTCGACCCCGGTATGATCGGAAACGCTGCTTACTACCTCAAGAAGGGCGTTCTCGAAGGACCTCTTCACTTCCAGTTCTGCATGGGATGCGCTAACGGAATCCCCGGTTCCCTTAAGAACCTCCTGTTCATGAAGGAAACTGCAGACCAGCTCATCGGTAAGGGCAACTACACATGGTCATCCTTCGGCGTAGGCCACAGTGCAATGGAAGTTATGTATGCATCCATCGCTCTCGGCGGAAACATCCGTGTAGGTATGGAAGACAACGTTATGTATTCCAAGGGCGTACTTGCTGAATCCAACGCTCAGTTCGTAGAGAGAGCTGCAAGAGTTATCAAGGAATTCGGCTGCGAAGTAGCTACACCTGACGAAGCCCGTCAGATCCTTGGGCTCAAGAAATAATGAGCTGGGGACCTAACTATATGTATTACCACTGCCCGTCCTGCGGAAAGAAATTCAAAGTTCAGCAGGACATGATTCCGGAACTCGGAGACGACTTCGGCCGCTGCCCTGAGTGCGGTGAAATGGGTGTTTTCGAACACGACGGTGCGATTTCACTTGACGACAGGGAGTATTTTGAGGTAGAGTAATACAGCAAAAGAGACTAACTCAAAAATAAGGGCTGCCCCGCGTTTTACATGGTATCTTATAAACCCTCCCCCTTTGACGCGGGCAGCCGCTATTGATCGATTCATACGATACACAAACGTTTGAATAAATATCTTTATTATGTATTTGGTTTTTTAGAAAGGAGACATACACATGTCTGAAAACAAACTTCGCGAGAAGGGAACCTTCCTCTGGAAATTTTCCAAGAAGTTCAACTTCGCAGCAGAGAAGATCATTCCGGACTCATTCGTATTCTGCGTAATCCTGATGATCCTCGTATTCGTTCTTTCCCTGATCATCGGTAAGGGACCTATCGAGCTCCTCAACGCATGGTGGGGCGGACTTTCCAGCCAGTTCACACTTGCATTCCAGATGGGCTTAATGGTAATCGTTACCGCTACTTGCGCTCGTTCACCCCAGGCTGCTAAGTTCCTCGGATGGCTTGCCAACAAGATCAACTCCCAGACAGGAGCCCTTATCGTACTCATGATCTTCGGATACGTATCATCCATGATCAACTGGGCATTCTGTACAGTAGTTACTCCTATCCTCGCTATGCACCTTGCTAAGAGGATCAAAGGACTCCACTTCCCGATGATGGTTGCAGGCGGATATTCCTGCATGATCCTCGGACAGTGCCTCGGGCCCTCCGCAACACTGTACTCCACACTTGCTCTTGAAGATTCCAACTATGCACAGATCGTTGGTTCTTCCTACAGCGTAGCTGAGACTTGCTACAATCCTACAAACATTGTACTTTTCACGATCCTCGCTGTTCTCTTCATCATCCTGGTACTCTTCACACGTCCCGGCAAGGACGAGCTCGTAGAGCTTGGTGATATCGCTACTCAGGCTGACGAAGTACCTAACTCATTCGCTATCACTGAGAAGCCCGTTACAGCTGCTGACAAGATGAACACATGCAAGCCCGTTATGTGGGTAGTTGCTCTCTTCATCGGCTGCTATATGGTTTACTCATTCGCTACTAAGGGATTCCTTGGTTCCCTCAACATGAACTTCGTAATCTTCATGTTCATCGGAATCAACTCCATCCTGTTCCCTCAGCCTCGTCAGTGGATGAACGCTCACATGGCTTCCGCTCACCTGGCTACAGACGTTATGCTTCAGTTCCCGTTCTACGGAGCTATCATGGGCATGATGTACATCGAAGGCGGACTTGGTTCAGTTATCGTAAACGCTATCGTTTCCGTAGCTTCCGCTCAGTCCCTTCCTGTACTCGTATTCCTTTCAGCTTGTATCGTTAACGTATTCATCCCTTCACAGGGTGGACAGTTCACAGTACAGGGACCTCTCATCGTAGGCGCTGTAAACGGAATCGAGGGAGCAAACCTCTTCAACTGCCTGAACGCATTCGTATATGGTGACGAGTGCACCAACCTCATTCAGCCTCTGTACATGATCCCTGCTCTTGCTGTAGTAGGTATGAAGCTGAAGGACGTTTGGGGATTCATGGCATTCATCTGCGTATTCTGGGTAGTAGTTGCATGTCTCGGACTGTACTTCTTACCTATGATATTCGGCTAAAAAGCAACATATTAACATATCAAACATCCCGCAAAAGAGAAGAGTCGCTCTGACTCTTCTCTTTTCCTTTAAATTTAAAATACCTTCACAGGACACTGCGGAAACTGATTGACTTGAAGGTAAGCGGATGGCATAATTACAGAAAGGATATTTTTATGATCATTACCGGAGGATACATATGGCGATATATGCAAGAGTAACAAAGATAATGACGACGGATTTTGCTGAGATCTCGATTTTGGACGGGATCGATGGAGAACCTATAGATGAAACCACCTATATAGCAGAATTTGAAGGTAAGAAGGATAACGTAAGACGCGATGATATAGTGGAGGTAGTAACTGCGGACAACCGCATCATGAATGAATCCAGGATCGCGTACATACTGCCCGTGGTGGGAGCGGTCCTCGGCTTCCTTTTCACTGCAGGCAAGGCTACGGGGGAAAGACTGCTGTCCGCATTTCTTCTTGCCCTTATGCTTTTCATAGTCGCCTGGGTAATGAACAGAAGATCACGTATGCTGAAGTACAGAAAGTACCGCGTGAAGAAGATCATCAAGTCAAGCCCGCATTTCCTGTGACACGGAGGATATATGTCTGTACAGCATCTGATCGGAGCTGTCTTTCTGACAGCAGGAATAATCTATGCAATATATATATTAAAAGATGCGCTGTCGGATAAAGAAGCGTTCGGGAAACAGCCGGGCATCCTCAGAAGTACTATGATAGCTGAAGCTGTAGTGTTCTTCTTCTGCACTATTGGGATCTCGGATTTCGTAATGAATACCATAGCGGTAAGAAAGCTCAGGCTTGCCGGACCTGAAACGCTTCCGGACAATCTGATCACAGCAGGTATAGTACCCGGATCATTCATAGCCTTCCTGTATCTCAGGACCGCCCCGCTGGTGGACGTGAAGACCATGCTGGTGTTTATGGGCGGACTTGCTCTTGGCAGTTTTCTGGGATCCCGTGCAGTCGGGAAAATGAATGGCGAGGTTATCCGGAAGGCCCTGGTAGCACTTCTGATCGCTGCCATGATCGCCCTGATAGTCAGAATGATCTTAAGCGCAGGGGAACCGGGTACAGCGGTCGCCCTTTCCGGAGGGAAGCTGATACTTCTAGGAGTGCTGACACTGGTATTCGGTTTTACAAACATGCTGGGGATTCCGGCCAAACCTTTTACCACAACAGCGCTCATGCTTCTGGGCATGTCGCCTTTAACGACTCTTACCCTCCTTTTAGGAAGCGTACCGATCTCTGTAGTTACAGGCGGGATCAACGTAGTAAGAAGAAAACGATACAATAAAAAGATGGCTTTCTCGGCAGTGACTGCAGGCTGTGTGACGGCATTCATCGGCACCATGCTGGCAATATCAATAAATGCCACGGTACTGAATATTATCCTTATAGGTGTTATACTTATAGCTGTGGTCAGTCTGGTGAAAAAATAAGACTAAAAAAGCGTATCCTGGCGGATACGCTTTTCTGATACTGGTTTATTTTCAGCTGCTGAAAGGCAGCTCGTACAGATCGTATGATGTGCTTCCTGAAAGATAGATCCCGGTTGAGAAGGAATCTATGACCTGTTCAGGCCTTGCGTAAGTATGTATCTCTGTCCGGACCCTGACGCCATCTTCTCCTGCGCTGATAAATTCATTCTCGAGGTCAGCTTCTGTGGTATTGCTGTCAAAAGGATAAGCATAGAGCATGACCGTATCCTGTGATGCGAACTCAGAACCGGCCTGACGCTGGTACTGGGCGATAACCAGAAGTGCGTCCGGATTAGTATCCGAATTTGCCTTGGGCTTGCAGAGATATGCACCCACAAGTTCGTAGTCGCTGTAGTAGTCTCCCATGAAGTTGTCACAGTTTTCGTAAGCCTTTATCCTGATCTTGTCTGTGGCAGCGGATATGAAACCGGCTTTTTCGGAAACAGCCTGATCGGCAGAGTCGAATTTATGCGGAAGGCCATCTACAACGTATTCCTTGGACTGATCTATACCCTCTATCTTTATTTTCAGATCGCTCTGCAGCTTGGGTATGCTGTATCCGGGTAGGGTGACCGTAACGGTAACGGTATCTCCGTTTGACAGGAATCCTCCTTCTGAAGTATCCGGAGTTATGGTATAGGTCAGATCCTCTTTCACCTGCGCCCAAAGAGACTTCTCGTTTGAATAGTCCTTTGTTTTTTTATAGTTTTTGCTGTCTTTATATATATCGGTTATGTCTTCAGGAACGCTGTAGACGATTTTTTTATCAACTATGTATCCCAGGCCGTCATAACCTTCCACGCAGTCTTTTATCTCCACCGCGTTCAGGGCATTGAAGACCGGACGGTTGTTGAATTCGTTCACTTTTACTGCTGTGAAGCAGCCGATCCCAACCAGCGCGATTATGAAGAGCGCGATAATGGTTTTGGTAATGGCATCCAGTACCGTGGACATTGCGGAACCGACTTTAGCACCTACGGTACGCTCGGGCATAATGAATTCCTCACCTCTGGCCATGGCTTCCTCGGCCTGCTGAGCCAGATCGGCCAGGGCTTTTTTAGATCTTCTCCTGGCGCCCCAGGATGAGAAAAGGTAAGCGATGGAGAAAATGACAGCAACGGCTGCCAGTATCAGGACGAGTGAGGAGCCTGTCAGGGCATCCCTGATGCCAAGGCTGTCAAGTCTTTCCCAAAAGTCGGCTGCGTCGTTGATACCGCCTATGACGGTAAAAACCACGGATACGATAGTAAGTATTGAAATGCCGGTCTTGTGATTCTTTGCAGCAGGTCTGTTATTACCCATGATCAACCGCCTTTCTTTAAGCAATTAACTGATAAGGAGATTATATCATATTTTAAATTATTGTAAAAGACCTGCGGAAAGAGTATAATTTTTATATGTTTGATATAGAGATCTACTGCGATAGGAACATAACTGAACGGGACTTTGAAATGATCAGGTCGGCGGCGAAACTGACGGAGAGGGTCTTCGGCTGCGGATTCACGGTCTTCAGAGACCGGGGGTGGAGCGCAGAAACCGATAAGGATATACCCGGAAGCTGCGACGAGATCCTGGATACCGTGCAATCGGACGGAAAGGGACGCAAGAATGCCAGCCGCATACTGGATCTTATGGTGGAAGTCATGAAAGCCAGAGAGAAGAAGGGCGCCATGATCATTTTCACGGGTTATGATCTGTCCCTTAAGGATACCTGGTGCTTCGGCGCCGCCAGGATCGGAGGCATGGTTTCCGTACAGAGCATTTGCCGGTACAGGGATCTTTCAGAAGAAGAAAAACAGGCCGTCATTACCAGGACCCTAAGGCATGAGGTAGGGCACATCCATAAGTGTGCATCGGATCCTAAAAGAGCCAACACTGAAAAGAAGTACGGAATGCACTGTACGACTAAAGGCTGTACAATGAGACAGTCGCCTACCCTTAAGGATCTGCTGAGACATGCAAAAGAAGAGGATCCGGGGAATTGCCTTTGTAAGCTTTGCAGAGATGACCTGGAGAGATTCAAAACAGATCACTACTATTGATAAGTAACGGCTTGGAAGTATGACATGAATTACAGAAACGATAAATACGGAAGACCGATATCGGTTCTTGGCTACGGCTGCATGAGATTTACCAGAAAGGGAGCGTCCCTTGATTATGTGAAAGCAGAAAAAGAAGTCTTAAGAGCCGTGGAACTGGGTGTCAACTATTTTGACACAGCATATATATACAGCGGTTCTGAAGAACTGATGGGGAGGGTATTCCGGGAAAACAAACTCAGAGATAAGGTGCTGATCGCCACCAAACTTCCACAGTATCTGATGCGCTCCATGAATGGAATACAGAAGACCTTCGATGAGGAGCTGAAACGTCTCAGGACGAACTATATAGACTATTACCTGATGCATATGTTCACCGATTCTGCAGAGTGGGAGAAGCTTAAAGGCTTAGGTATAGAGGAGTGGATAAAAGAAAGAAAGGCAGATGGAAGCATCAGAAATATCGGCTTCTCCTACCATGGAGATACAGACATGTTCATAAAACTCCTCGATGCATATGACTGGGATTTTGTCCAGATACAGTACAATTATATGGATGAGAATTCCCAGGCGGGAAGAAAGGGGCTGGAAGAGGCAGCTTCAAGAGGGATACCTGTGATCATAATGGAGCCTTTGAGGGGAGGAAAGCTTGCGGATCTTCCAAAGGATGCCATGAAACTTCTCGGTGAAAAGGGCCGTTCGCCGGCGGAACTCGGGCTGAGATGGCTTTGGGATCAGCCGGGTGTTACCTGTGTGCTTTCAGGTATGAACTCCATTGAGATGGTGGAAGAGAACTGCAGGATAGCGTCGGAAGCTGAAGCAGGGTGCCTGACTGAAGATGAAAATGAGCTGATAGGAAAGATCAGAAGCATAATAAGATCCCGTGAAAAAGTGGGCTGCACGGGATGCCGGTATTGCATGCCCTGCCCTCATGGAGTGGATATCCCGGGTAATTTTCATTACTATAACCTCATGTACGTGGACAGCAAGTTCAACGGATGGAGAGGCGTATTTCAGAACATGTGCCTGAGAGAAGAACCGGGATTCGCATCGCAGTGTGTGGCCTGCGGCAAGTGCGAAGCCCACTGCCCTCAGCATATCAATATAATAGAAGAACTGAAGAATGCTGACAGGGCGCTGAGACCCTGGTATTTCAGGCCGGTCATGTACGCTGCGGGAAAATACGTAACCAGTCATAAAAAACGCTGATATACTTTTGGAGAAGACGACATGAAAGAGATCGAATGCCCCAACTGCGGAGCAATATTCGAAGCCAGAGAAGCCAAATGTCCGTATTGCGGTCATATAAATCCTTCCGGAGCAGAAGCGAAGTTTCTTAGGAATCTGGAGAAGACCAGGAAGGATCTCGATAACGTAGATGATGAAGCGAGAAGGGCCTACAGCGGGGAGATAAAGAAAGGCGCGGGATCTGCCGCTAAGATCGCAGTTATCGCAGCCATTGTGATCGCCATATTGGCGGGCATATATTTTGTTCTCGATAATACGTTATTCGACTATGGCTTCAAGGGCGATTATGCCAAGGAACTTGCCTGGGAGCATGAGGCTTTTGATGAGTACGATGAACTCTATGAGGCCGGAAAGTATGATGAACTGATGGAACGTATAGCTGAAGACGGAGAGGATCACGACGTCTGGAACTGGGAAAATTATGATGAGTTCATGGAAAAGGCTGAGGAACTTTGGGGAGAAGACTGATGAAATGTGAACACTGCGGAAATAATCTGAATATCGAGGACAAGTTCTGTCCGTACTGCGGTCAGCCGAATCCATATGCCGTCAAGCATCAGGAGGAGATGGAACGGTATGAAAAGGATTATCAGGAGACAAAGGAGGAAGTCCTTGAGAAATCATCCCGTTTTAACCGCCATACCGTGAGGATAACGATTTTGGCTGTGCTCGTGGCTCTGATAGCTGTAACGGGTTTCGTTATGGCGAAAGCTGATGATATACGATGGCTCCAGATGGAAAAGTCGGTGGAACAGAAAGCACCTGTACACAGGGAAGCGCTGACTGAACTTATGGATAGCAGGGACTATCTGGGAGTATATTCATATATGACCAGAAACAGGATCACATATACCAACAGCCTCAGAGAGTTTGATGCGGTTTGCGATACAACTTCCAGGTACAGAATGCTCTATGAGAATCTCATGACCCTGCAGGGGAAGAGGAAAGGAGCGGAAAACTACGGCTATTATACGGAAGCTGAGCTGATAGAGGATATCTCAAGAAATCTGTACGGCATTTACGGGTATATGAAGCCTCAGGAATACAACAGCGAGGCCTATGAGGGTGATAAGATGGAGTACATGGAGGCCTTAAGAGATCATGTTGAGACAATGATCTCCGGATATTTCGGACTCACTCCTGAAGAGACGATGAGCATGAGAGAACTTACAGAATCCAGGATAAACGTTTTATTGGAGGACAGCTATGAAGAAGAACAGCAGAACAACTGATCCGGGAAACGCCGGCACCGGAAGGGCAGGAGAAAGGCTCTTCAGGATACTCACTGCGATTCTTGCAGTCATCCTGGTGGTTATGATAATCATCACCGTCGTGAAGGTGAAGACGTCGTTTTACAACTATATATCTACGCCTAACGATCTTCTGAGATCTATAAATAACGGATACTATTCTGAAGCTGTGACCGAAATGAAAGACAACATAGCCCTTGGCGAGACCGCTGAAAAGGATCCGGACTATGTGACGCCCTATGCGCTCCTGGATTATTATGAGGCTGAATCGTTTTATTCCGGCTACGTCAAAGCAGCTGAACAGGCTTCTGCCGCAGGGGATAAGTCGCTGGAAGCAGATCTCATGGACAGGGCAGCCGGATATCTGGCAGATATGGAAGCTGCGAGAGGTGAAACGGGAGAACTGAGCTTCATGACTGAAGATATAGACTCGTTATTTGATTAAGGATATTGCTAAGCACCCTTCGGGGTGCTTTTGTTGTGTGCCGGATCCAGCGGGGCAGTTGTGCTGTGGGCATTGTGGATAAACAGATACAGATGCGTGACTGCAGGAAACTTTTAAAAACTTTTTAACTTCTTCAAGGTTTGTTCAAGGAAAGAATGATATCTTCATCATGACGTAAGGATATCGTCAATGAAAAGAGATCAATGAAGAAAGGTAAATAGATGAAAATGAACAAAACAGCAATGAAAAAGATATTAGCCATGGGACTTGCCGGTGCGATGATATTCAGCATGGCAGCCTGCGGCACCAAAGAAACCGCAGAGGCGGAAGACGTAACTGAGGAAGTAACGGAATTAGTACAGGAGATCGAACAGGAAATGATCGTGACCACGGCGAACGTCACTTCAGACGGGGCAATCGATGCGAGCGACCTTTTCACCGAGAGAGATCTGACACAGACTGCGGACCTTACCGATGCTGAGTACTATACTCTTCAGGACGGACAGGACGTGGAGATCACCTCGGCGGGAGTATACGTATTCAGCGGTACGGCAGCAGACGTTACCATCAGGGTAAACGCCGGAGATGAGGACAAGGTCCAGATCGTGCTCAACGGTGTGAGTATCACCAATACAGACAGTCCTGCCATCTATGTAGTGAATGCTGATAAGGTATTCGTTACCACGACCGACACTGAGAACACCTTGAGCGTAACAGGAACATTCACAGCAGACGGAGATACCAATACGGATGCTGCGATCTTCTCAAAGGACGACCTGGTACTGAACGGAGTCGGGACCCTCAACATAAGTTCGACAGCTAATGGCGTAACATCAAAGGATGATCTTAAGATCACCGGAGGAACCATCAACATCAGCTGTGAATCAGATGCACTTGAGGCTAACGAGTCGGTAGCCATCGCAGATGGTAATATAACGATCGTTACAAACAAGGATGGTATCCATGCTGAGTACGATGAGGACGACACGGTAGGATATGTTTACATCTGCGGAGGAAACATCAGGATAGAAGCAGCGGATGACGGCATCCACGGAACCACCATCGTTCAGATCGACGGAGGTACCTTCGACATCGACACCTACGGCGAGGGTATCGAGGCTACCATCGTACAGATCAACGGAGGAACAGTTGACGTTTACGCTGCAGATGACGGGATCAACGCTTCTGCAAAATCTTCGGCATACTATCCCGAGCTTCAGATCAACGGAGGAGATGTAACGATCAGCATGGGCCAGGGGGATACTGATGCCCTTGATTCAAACGGAGCACTCACCATCACAGGCGGAACCATCAATATCACAGCACAGTCACCGTTTGACTATGACGGAACAGGAACACTCTCCGGCGGAACCGTCATCGTAAACGGACAGGAGGTCACCCAGCTTTACAATCAGATGATGGGCGGCGGCATGATGGGCGGCGGCCCCAGCGGAATGGGCGGCGGCTTCGGAGGAGGCCCCGGATTCGGCGGCTGATAAAAGGAACCGATACACAGAGACCGGTAATATCCGGTCTCTGTTTTTATGTTACGCTTTAATCTCTTTTAGAAGTGTAATATAATATAGGAAATAAAGTTTAGGCATCACAGGAGGAGATCATGGACCTTAAAAAGAGACTTGAACAGAGATTTTTAAAATATTCGGCAATACCCAGCCAGAGCGATCCCCTGAATGAAACGATACCCTCGTCCATAGGTCAGTGGAAAATGGCGGAGACCTTGGCGGAGGATCTGAAGGAACTGGGAGTAAAAGATGTGGAAATAGGTGAGACCGGAGTTGTCTACGGAAGGCTTCCTGAGAGGCTTTCACCGGGACACAGGACGGTTCCAAAGGTGGGCTGGTGCTGCCATATGGATACGGTGGACGTGCATCTTTCACCTGAAGTACACGCCAAGATCATAAGAAACTACCCCGGCGGGGATGTTTTGCAGAATGAAGAGAAGCAGATATACATAAGGGAAGCGGAACATCCGGAACTCAGGGACTATATCGGTCAGGACATAATCGTCAGTGACGGCACGTCGGTACTGGGAGCGGACAACAAGGCTGCCGTCTCCAATCTCATGACGGCCCTTGAGATCCTCAGGGAGGACCCTGAGATCCAGCACGGAGAGATATACATAGCCTTCGTGCCCGATGAGGAGACGGGCCTAAGGGGATCGAAGTCCATGGACTTCAGCAAATTCCCTGTTGATTTTGCATATACCATAGACTGCGAGAGAGAAGGAGAAGTGGTATATCAGACCTTCAACGCAGGAGAGGCTGTACTTAAGATAAGGGGCATTTCCGCTCATCCGATGTCATCCAAGAACAACCTCGTTAATCCTTCCATGGTGGCTGTGGATTACATCAATCTCCTTGACAGGGCAGAGACTCCGGAGCACACGGAGGGTACAGAGGGGTATCTCTGGGTAACGGACATCTACAGCGACGGACTGGATGCAAAGGTCATGATAGACATAAGAGATCACGACCTTGCAGGATATAAAGCAAAGAAGGTCTATCTTGAAAAAGCCCTAGAGATCACTAAAATGAAGCACCCAAGAGCTGAGATCAGCCTTGAGATGAAGGATATCTACGGAAATATCTTCGATGCTCTGAACGATGACAATACCGTCTGCATCGACTATATCTATCAGGCTCTCGACGAGCTTGGGATCAAACCCATAACGAAGGCCATGAGGGGAGGCACCGACGGATCCTTCATTTCTACTATGGGAATACCGACTCCGAACTATTTCACCGGAGCGTTGAATTTCCATTCCTCAGCAGAGTTCCTTCCCATGGATGCCTTTGAGAACTCATGCCTTGTGACCCTTAAACTTATGGAGCTCATAGCAAGAAACTGAGCCGAAAGAGACACTTGAGCGACATAGAAAAAACATATAAAAAATTGTAGTTTTCCGCTGGTTTTGATGTAGATTTACACACTATCTTGTGATATAATCTCTATGTAAAATATATCGAAGGGGGTAGCCGGAAGAGAAAGGCCGGCTGGAGGTATTGATGAAGATTTGCTCGAAATGCGGAAACATTCTTAAGGATGATGACGTTTTCTGCTCCAGATGCGGAGCGAAAACGTCGATTTTTGGTGTCGTTAAAAAGTCATCCGACAAGGCGTCCGTTAAAGATAAAAAGAGTTCCCTTGGTTATGGTAAGCTGAGGGCGGATACCCTGCCCGGGGACAGATATACCGCAGCTGTGGAACAGAATACCATTGCTGTCACAGAATACCTGAAGAGGGCATCGGATCTGGAATGGCAGAGATATGAGCTGGAAGAGATCGGAAAGGAACTTGAGAAAGGACGTATGGAGACCGAAGAAAGGATCTCTGCCGAAGATGAGGCTATCATGAGCTGCGAGAATAAGATCGAACTTGCGGATAAGCAGCTTAAGGACTATAAGAAGCTTGAATACAGAAGGAAGGTCTTCAACTATAAGTTTCATTTTGATCTGAAGATCTTCGGGATCATTCTTGCGGTACTTCTTGTGATCTTCTTTGGCGGAAGAGCAGCCGGAGCATCGTTCCTTTCAGAGGAGAACTTCAGCACCGGACTTGCCGTTTTGCTTATCGTGCTCATACCTGTACTGGCGGTACTTGTGATCCAGGCTGTCAAATATTTCAGAAGCAAGGCAGAACACGAGAAGCAGGAGGACGAGGCAACCCTCAGATACTCCGAAGAGCAGGAGAAACTTGAGAAAGAGACTATCGAATCGCTTAATAACGATATCAAGGATTACGAGAATATCATCAAAGAACATAAGAACGAGAAGGCCAGACTTGAGAAGATCGTGCTGACCGAGTATCAGCGCGAGATCGAGGAGAATCAGGCATCCCTCGTTGAGGCAGGGAAGACGATGGAGGCCTTCTACGACGGTCACGCTCTCTATCCCAAGTACAGGAGCCTTATACCCGTCGCTACCATGTATAGTTTCTTTGATTCAGGAAGGTGCATAGATCTGACCGGCCACGACGGAGCCTACGGATATTACGAAAAGGAACTGAGATATAAGAATATAACCGAAGATCTGAGTGAGATCCTGGAGAAGTCGGAAGATACCAGAGGAGATCAGACTGCGGTTGGAGCCAGAGCGGAAGAGATAAAGAAGAACGCTGAAAGACTGGTGCAGTCCGTGAAGGATGCCATCGATAAGAACCTTGAAGCCAATCCGGACGGTTTCAACGTTTCCTCAAGGCTGAAGCATTCCGCTGATCTTCAGGAGTACAGAGATCAGGCGGATTCCATGAGACATGATTACATGGAATACTCCCAGAGCCTCAGGGTATCTTCAAGACGCTGGTTCTGATATATATGAGCATTTCAGGCTGATTAAACCTTTGAAACGGTTGAAATCAGCCTTTTTTTATGTTATGATTCTAATTTAGAAATCTTAGTTACAAAGGAGTCTGATTATGGAAACAACAACAGTAAGAGAGCTATTCAGGAACACCGAAAGATTCGGGGGTCAGGTCGTACAGGTGAAAGGCTGGATAAGGAATAACCGAAATTCCAACAAGTTCGGTTTCATCGATCTGAACGATGGTTCCTTCTTCAAGTCTGTGCAGGTGGTTTACGAAGAGGACTCCCTTGATAATTACAGCGAAGTAGCGAGATCATACGTGGGAGCTGCCCTTGGAGTCAAGGGGCTTCTGGTACTCACACCCAATGCCAAGCAGCCTTTTGAGATCAAGGCGCAGGAAGTATGGGTAGAGGGAACTTCAACTCCGGATTACCCGCTGCAGCCTAAGAGACATTCCATGGAGTACTTAAGAGAGATCGCATACTTGAGACCCAGGACCAATATGTTCAGCGCTGTATTCAGAGTGAGATCACTGGTGGCTTATGCTATCCACAAGTTCTTCCAGGAACAGAATTTCGTTTATGTGCATACACCCATCATCACCGGTTCAGACGCTGAGGGTGCAGGCGAGATGTTCAGGGTCACCACACTTGATCTGAACGATCTCCCCAGAACAGAGGACGGAAAGATCGACTTCTCCGAGGACTTCTTCGGAAAATCCGCGAACCTCACCGTATCCGGACAGCTGGAAGGTGAGATCTTCGCCCTTGCTTTCAGAAACATATATACATTCGGACCCACTTTCAGGGCTGAGAATTCATATACTCCGCGCCACGCTTCGGAGTTCTGGATGATCGAACCTGAGATGGCCTTCTGTGATCTTAAGGGAGACATGGAAGTCATGGAGTCCATGGTGAAATATATAATCTCTTATGTGCTTGAAAACGCACCGGAGGAGATGGCGTTCTTCAACCAGTTCGTGGATAAGGGACTACTGGAGAGACTGGACAACATCCTTAACTCCGAATTCGGTCACGTGACATATACCGAAGCGGTAGACCTTCTCAAGAAATCCGGGAAGGAATTCCAGTATCCCGTTGAATGGGGTATCGACCTTCAGACTGAGCATGAGAGATATCTCACAGAAGAGATCTTTAAGAAGCCTATCTTTGTTACCGACTATCCGAAGGATATCAAGGCGTTCTATATGAGGGTCAACGACGATAACAAGACAGTAGCAGCCTGCGACTGTCTGGTTCCAGGAGTAGGCGAGATAATCGGAGGATCCCAGAGAGAAGAGAGACTCGACGTTCTTGAAGGAAGAATGAATGAGCTGGGACTTAACAAGGAGGATTACTGGTGGTATCTGAACCTTCGCAAGTTCGGAGGCGTTACACATTCAGGTTTCGGCCTTGGATTCGAGAGGATGATAATGTATCTCACTGGCGTACAGAACATCAGGGACGTGCTGCCGTTCCCGAGAACACCTAAGAACGCAGAATTCTGATAAAGTATTTAAAGGGGCCCGGACAGGGCCCTGTTTTTTGAAGCATGAAAGTATATAAAAACGCAAAGATATTTACAGCAGACAGGGATGATCCCTGGGCAAGCGTCATTGGAGTAGAGGACGGCCGTATATCATACGTAGGAGATGAGGTCATACCCTGCGGGGGTGATGAAATAACGGACCTTGAAGGACGCACTGTGATCCCGGGTTTCATCGATTCCCACCAGCACTGCCTCCTCATGGCAAACTTCATCAAGGGCATTGCGGCTCTTCCCCCGAAGATCCATAACATGGCTGAACTCGCAGAGGCAATCAGTGAGGCTGAAATGACTCTCGAAGAAGGCAGATGGATAGAAGGCTGGGGCTACGACGAGGGCAAACTTGAAGAAAAAAGAAAACCTGACCGGTACGATCTTGACAGGGGTTCAGCGGACACCCCCGTCGTGATGGTAAGAGCCTGTCAGCACATAGTCTCGGTCAATTCAAAAGCGCTGGAGATCGCGGAGATCACGAAGGATACACCTGATCCTCCCGGAGGCGTGATAGGCCGTGATGAGGATGGTGAGCCGGACGGGATACTTTATGAGAATGCCAGAAACCTGGTGTACAGATTAATGCCTGACGTGACTGAGGACGACGCCGCTGACAACATGAGAGAGTATGGGGACTTACTGGCATCCTTCGGCGTAACGGCGGTATCAGATCTTGGGGAACTGACGGGGCTGAAGTACGGCCGTATCTTTGAAAAGGCAATTGAAAAGGGGCTTAAAACCAAAGTTGGGGCATACTTTATCTGGGACTTCATAAAGGATGATCCGGATTTCGATCCGTCGATCCTGGGTACAGGTTCAGGCCGGCAGGTGATATATCCCGGCATCAAACTCATAGGCGACGGAAGCATTTCAGGCCATACGGCCTGGCTTGACAGACCTTATCCCGGGACTGATGACTGCGGACTTCCCACCTGTACCGAAAAGGATATAGGTGAAGCTAAAACTTTTGCAAGAGAGCATGGCTGCCAGCTGTCCATACACTGCATGGGAACTGCTGCCATAGACAGGACCATAGGGAAGCTTTGGAAGGAGAGACCCTGGATGGAAGGAGGCGTGCCCACCTTCAGGGTGGAGCATATAACCATGCCCTCGGAAACTGCCATGGAGAGAGCAGCGGAAGCCGGTATACCTTTCATAACCCAGCCGGTGTTTATGTTTGCAGAGATAGAGGCCTATCTGGAGAATCTCGGGCATGAGTGGACGAAGGAATGCTATCCCGTACGTACCTGGCTGGATAAAGGTATAAGAGTGGCCTTTTCAACGGATGCCCCCGCAACAGCCTGGGCTGAGCCCTATGATCCTTTCGTGAACATACAGGCGGCGGTCACCAGAAGAGCATGGGACGGCACGGACTGCGGACAGGACCAGAGAGTAAGCGTCGAAGAAGCGATAAGGCTCTATACTGCGGAGTCCGGTATCATGATGGGCTTTGATGACATAGGTATTCTTAAAGAAGGATATGCTGCAGATTTCGTGGTTCTGGACAGGGATATCTTCACGATCCCTGCGGAAAACATTTCCGAAGTCAGACCGGTCATGACATACATAAACGGTGAAAGAGCGTTTTAAATCGTTGAGACCCTTGAAAACAGGGGTCTCTTGTATTTTTTGTTGTTAAAAACCAGTTGATAAATAAAGGCTTGTTTGATATAATTTATTTTAGGTATGTGCCTAAGGCACAATTAATTTCGATTATCTTATTAGGAGGATCAAATATAATGAAAGGCTACACAGCAGAAACTATCAGAAACGTTGCTTTGCTTGGCCATGGCGGAAGCGGCAAGACCACATTCCTTGAGGCAGCTCTCTTGGCAACAGGCGTTATTTCCAGACTTGGAAAGGTTGAGGATGGATCCACAGTATCTGACTACGACAAGACAGAGATCGAAAAAGGTTATTCCATCAATACAACTATCGTTCCTGTTGAATTCAACAAGGTAAAGATCAATTTCCTTGACACTCCGGGCTTCTTCGATTTCGCAGGCGAAGTTCAGGGCGCACTGAGAGCAGTAGAAGCAGCGGCTATCTTAGTTGATGCTTCCTCCGGCGTTCAGGTAGGAACCGAGAAGGCATGGGACGCTTGCACAGCAGCAGGAACACCCAAGTTCTTCATCATCAATAAGACCGATAAGGAACACGTAGACGTAGATCAGGTCATCGCAGACCTTCAGGCTAAATTCGGAACATCCGTAGTTACTCTTGACGACAGGGATGCTGTTTCTGAAGCCATCGCTGAAGTTGACGAGGAACTGATGGACATCTACTTCGAGAACATGGAGTTCACCGACGAGGAATTCAACCGCGGCTTATCCAAGGGTATCGCTCAGGGAGATATCTGCCCTGTATTCCAGTGCTCAGCCATCAAGGGCGAAGGCATCAAGGAAGTCCTTCAGAACATCATAGACATCGTACCTAAGGCTGATGCTGACGCATCCGGCAAGCCTGTAGCTTTCGTATTCAAGACTCTGGCAGACCCGTTCCTCGGCAAGATCTCCCTTGCCAAGGTGGTTTCCGGCAAGCTTACACCCGGTATGGCTCTCTACAACCACAGAGCTGAGAAGGATGAGAAGCTCGGTTCAATGTTCTTCTTAAGAGGAAAGACACAGGGCGAGTGCCCTCAGGCTGTTGCAGGTGACATCGTTGCTTTCGCCAAGCTTCAGTTCACCAAGACAGGCGATGCGCTTTCCGATAAGAACAACGAAGTTGAAGTTGAACCCATCAACTTCCCTCAGCCTACGCTTTATATGGCTATCGAAGCTGCCGACAAGGGCGCAGATGATAAGCTTTCTTCAGGATTTGCCAGACTCACAGAGGAAGATCCTTCACTTGTACTTACCAGAAACGTTGAGACCAGACAGACTCTGGTAGGCGGTCAGGGCGAGACTCAGATCAACATCGCTCTTTCCAAGCTTAAGGATAAATACGGCGTAGCAGTAAACGTAGTTCCTCAGAAGATCGCATATCGTGAGACCATCAAGGGAACATCCGACGTACAGGGCAAGCATAAGAAACAGACCGGAGGTTCCGGACAGTACGGTGACGTTCATATCAGATTCTCACCTTCAGAAGAAGAATTCGAATTTTCCGAAGAGTTATTCGGCGGTTCCGTTCCCAAGCAGTACGTTCCCGCAGTTGAAAAGGGACTCCGCGAATGCATGGAGAGAGGTCCTCTTGCAGGCTGCAAGGTACAGAACGTTAAAGCTGTATTATACGATGGATCATATCACCCCGTAGACTCCAACGAAAACGCATTCAAGACCGCTGCATCCCTGGCATTCAAGAAGGGTATCGTAGAGGCTAAGCCTTGCCTGCTGGAACCTATCATGAAGCTGGAGATCAACGTTCCTGCAGATTACGTGGGAGCAGTAATGGGTGACCTTCCTACCAGACGCGGAAGCGTAATGGGTATGGATCCTCTTCCGGGCGGAAGACAGATGCTCCACGCTGAAGCTCCTCAGGCTGAACTCTTTGACTATGCCATCGTGCTCAGATCAATGACTCAGGCAAGAGGTTCCTTCACCATGGAATTCGCAAGATACCAGGAAGTTCCTGCTATGAATGCTCAGAAGATCATCGATGCTCACAAGGCAGAAGAAGAGAACGCATAATATTGAATTAGATGAGAGCCCGCTTAGTGCGGGCTCTTTTTATCAAGGTATGAGGGGAACGTGTTTTGCGGTACCCCGAGAAGAGAGTTAAGCGGGGATGTTTGACATCTGGGTATTCGCCCTGTGCATACATACGCTCCAATCAGTTAAGGAGGACAACATGAGTAAAGTTATATCAACACCTAAGGCACCCGCAGCGGTTGGCCCTTATTCACAGGCTATACAGGTAAGTGAAGTAACCGATATCATCTTCACATCAGGTCAGCTGGGACTGGTCCCTGAGACAGGTGAATTTGCGGAGGGCGGAGTTGTTGCCCAGGCCCGCCAGGCACTTGAAAACATAAAGGCTGTACTGGGGGAGTCGGGCCTTACCATGAAGAATGTAGTGAAGACTACGGTATTGCTTGCGGACATAGGAGACTTTGCTGCGGTAAACGCCATCTACGCGGAATATTTTGAGGAAGGAAGCTATCCGGCCCGTTCGGCTTTTCAGGTGGCTGCTCTTCCTAAAGGAGGCCTTGTGGAGATCGAGACGATAGCTGCCAGATAGAAAAGCAATAGAAGAGCTGATCAAAAAACATTTTTTGTAAATCAAATCGTGTCCCCGGCTTACGGGGACATTTTTTTCTTGAAAAAAGTTCAGATACAGTATACAATGTATCTTGCGGTCGTTTTTGAAGAAGACCGTTTAAAAAATATCAGGTGTGGTATAGCATACATATAAGGCAGAAAACGGATCATATGCAGACTGAAAAAATGATCCCTGCCAAAAGGAGAAGAAATGCTTGAACTTAAAAATATCGTTTTCGACGTTACAGAAGAGGACGGATCCGTCAAGAGGATAATCGACGGAGTAAGCCTCAGACTGGATGAAAATAAATTCTACGTGGTGACCGGTCCCAACGGCGGCGGTAAATCGACCCTCGCCAGGATCATTATGGGTATCGAGAAGCCCACTTCCGGACAGATCCTTCTGGACGGAGTCGACATCACCGATAAGACCATCACCGAAAGAGCAAAGATGGGTATCAGCTTCGCGCTCCAGCAGCCGGTAAGATTCAAGGGCATCAAGGTCCACGATCTGATCAATATCGCTTCAGGGAAAGACCTTGGAACAGTAGAAGCCTGTGAGTATCTGAGTGCTGTAGGACTTTGTGCCAGAGATTATATCGAAAGGGAAGTCAACGCATCCCTTTCAGGCGGAGAACTGAAGAGGATAGAGATCGCGACGGTACTTGCAAGAGGTACCAAGCTTTCAGTCTTCGATGAGCCTGAAGCAGGTATCGACCTCTGGAGTTTCCAGAACCTTATCCACATCTTTGAGACTATGAGAGAAGAGATCAAAGGAACTATCCTCATCATCTCACATCAGGAGAGGATCCTGAATATCGCAGATGAGATCATCATGATCGCAGACGGCAAGATCACCAAGACCGGCAAGAAGGAAGACATGATGATCGATATCATAGGTGCCACCCTGGAAGGCGGCATCTGCGGCAGAATGAATGCAGAAGAAGGAGGTGCAAGATAATGGCAGAACTCAGCCAGGCCCAGAAGGACCTTCTTGAAACCATAGCAGGGCTTACCTGCATGCCCGGCGGAGCGTTCAATATCCGCGCAAACGGAGGACTTGCAGAGAGGCAGGTCACCGAACATATCAACATCACATCCAAGGAAGACAAGCCCGGCATCGACATCCATATCTCCCCTGAATGCCAGGGAGAGACCTGCTACATCCCTGTAGTAATGGATGAGTCGGGTATGACAGACGTCGTATATAACGATTTCTATATCGGAGACGGAGCTGACGTTACCATCGTAGCGGGCTGCGGTATCCATAACTGCGGCGGCGAGGATTCACAGCACGACGGCATCCACAGATTCTTCGTAGGAAAGGGTGCCCACGTGAAGTACGTGGAGAACCACTACGGTTCCGGAGACGGACTTGGCAAGCGTATCCTTAATCCGGTTACGGAAGTTTACCAGGAAGAGGATTCATCCGTTGAAATGGAGATGGTTCAGATCAAGGGAGTCGACTCCACTATCAGGACCACCAAGTCAGAACTTGCCAAAGGCGCCAAGATGGTGGTAAGAGAGCGTCTCATGACACACGGCGAGCAGCACGCCGAATCCATCTACCTTACAGAACTCAACGGCGACGGTTCATCTGCAGACGTAGTATCCAGATCAGTTGCCCGTGACAATTCATATCAGAAGTACACTTCCAGGATCGTAGGAAAAGCTGAATGCACAGGTCACACCGAGTGCGACGCCATCCTCATGGATAACGCAAGAGTGCTGGCCGTTCCCGAACTGGACGCAGCCTGCCTGGACGCAGCCCTCGTTCACGAGGCTGCCATCGGCAAGAT
>JAZQAY010000006.1:0-1699 GCA_045545455.1 Anaerovoracaceae bacterium
GAAAAGGGCGAATACGATCCGGCTAAAGAAAAGACTTTCGTTCCATCTCCTGTGAACAGGATCGACAGGAATACTACGGGTCTCGTTATTTTCGGAAAGACTGCAGCAGCACTGAGACTGCTGACAGCTCTTTTAAGAGAAAGAGATCACGTGGAAAAGTACTATATGACTATCGTTTGCGGCAAGCTGGATGAGGAACTGGAACTTGACGGCAGGCTGGTGAAGGATCATGAGAGAAACATATCGTCCGTGGTAAATCCTCGCGGCGGAGCCGAAGGAGATGCCGAGGGCAAAGAGGCCAGGACACATGTGAAGCCTCTTATAACAGGCGAGAAGTTTTCTCTGGCGGAAGCCCGCATCTTTACAGGAAGGACTCACCAGATAAGAGTCCATCTGGCAAGCGCAGGATATCCGCTGGCAGGAGATGTAAAATACGGGACTCCAAGGATGACCGAATATTTGAAGAAACAGGGAGTGAGCATGCAGTTGCTCCATGCATATAAGTTGGTATTCAAAGATATGCCTGAAGAACTTTCGGCTCTTGAAGGAAAAGTCGTGGAGGCCGCACCGCCTGCAGACTTCGTGAGGGCGAAGGAAAAACTGGTAAGATAAGTTCGTGAAAGGAATTTGATGTAATGCAAAGAAAACAGAGGGATTATAGGAATTGGAAGCAGAACAATGCACCGTATCTGATAGCTATAGCATTGGCTTTCGTTATGTTCATGGTGGTAGCGCCGGAAGTGAATGAAGGCAAGGCGATGGAACCTGAACTGCATGATGGTGACGTACTGGTAGTCAGCAAAGCTAATTACAATGAGAAGAGAAAGCCGCCTGAAAAGGAAGCAGTAGTTATCATTGAGAAAACTTACGCACCTGAAGTTTATGAAGATAATATCATGGCTCGTGTTGCGGCTCATCCGGGAGACACTGTTGAGATCAAGAACGGCAAGGTGCTGGTGAACGGCAAGGAGTATGTGACTCAGGACGGTATCAAGGGAGCGCCTGACGACATGAAGAAGATCAAGGTCAAGAAAGATGAGGTCTTCGTATTATGTGATAACAGGGAAGAACTCATAGACAGCAGAAATCCTGATATGGGTCCGGTGAAGCTGAACGATATCAAGGGTAACGTACTGTTCAGAGTTTATCCGTTCTCTGATATGGGATTCATCAAGGTGGATAAGAAATAGTAAAATAGATAAGGGTATTGAGTTAGATTAGGAGGCAATAGACGATGAAAGAATTTTTGAAGGATATCCTGATAGCGATAGTGATAGTGCTGGTGATAACTGCTGTTATAAAGCCTACTATCGCCAAAGAAAGCTCCATGGAGCCGACGCTCTATGAGAACAATTATCTGTTCATAAATAAGCTGGCATACAAGACTAAGGATCATCCTGGATATGAAGATATAATAGTGTTCAAGTCAGGGCTTGAAACTGATGACGGTAAGGGCAAAAAACTGCTGATCAAACGTGTCATTGGTGTTGAAGGCGATGTGATTACTGTATCTGAAGGTGTGGTATACAGGAATGGATATCCGCTAGAAGAACCGTATACACTTGAAGGATATACTAACGGAACTGTAAGCGAGCTTACTGTACCTCAGGATCAGGTTTTCGTCATGGGTGATAACAGAAGTATCAGCCTTGACAGCAGAGATCCGTCTGTAGGAACAGTCAGCGAAGACGATATTATG
>JAZQAY010000007.1:0-1943 GCA_045545455.1 Anaerovoracaceae bacterium
TTGATACCTGCTCTCGATAGAGTAGGCAAGGGATTCGAGAAGGGAACTATTTTCCTTCCTCAGATGCTGCAGGCAGCGGGAGCTGCGCAGGCGGGCTTTGAAGTTATCAAGGACAGGCTGTCAGCAGGTGACAAAGAAGTGGTATCACTGGGGGAAGTGGTGATCGCCACTGTCAAAGGAGATATACACGATATAGGCAAGAATATCGTCAAAGTAATAATGGAAAATTACGGCTACAAGATGATCGATCTGGGAAGAGATGTCCCTAAAGAAGAGATCGTTCAAGTCGTTAAAGAAAAGGGTATCAAGCTTGTTGGACTCAGTGCGCTTATGACTACGACGCTCAAGAGCATGGAAGAGACCATCGAGGCTATCAAGAATGAGGCACCTGACTGTAAGGTCATGGTAGGGGGAGCAGTTCTTACGGCAGATTATGCAGCTCAGATCGGAGCAGATCATTACTGTAAGGATGCCATGAAGTCCGTGGAAGCGGCAAAGGAGGTATTTAATGGGTAGTTTTAAAATGTGGCTGGCTAACTTCATGAGAGGAAGATACGGGAACGATGATCTGAATAAGTTCCTGATCGCAGTGACTCTGGTATTGATCATCCTCGATATTTTCGTAAGATGGAGATGAATAGATATCCTGTCAGTACTGCTGCTCATATACATATACAGCAGGATGTTTTCAAGGAGCATCAATAACAGATATGCAGAGAATCAGAAGTTCCTGGCACTTGCATCAAAGTTCAGAAGAGGCAAAGCTGCGGGATACGGCAATGCCGGCGGCGGATTTGCCGGATTTGGCGGCGGCGATAAAGACCATAAGGTGATGAGATGCCCTGGCTGTGGACAGAGGTTGAGAGTCCCTAAGGGAGCAGGCACCATCATGATAAAGTGCCCAAACTGCAATACTCAGTTTCAGAAAAAAGTTTAGGAGGCAAATATGTTCAATTCATTCAAGGATGTCAAAAATTTCATTAAAGATAATAAGATCAAAATGGTCGATTTCATGATGATAGACCTGAACGGAAGATGGAGACATCTGACTATCCCGGCAGATAGATTTACAGAAGACACAATGAAGAACGGAATTGGATTCGACGGCTCAAATTACGGATTCGCGCCGGTTGAAAAGAGTGATATGGTGTTTATTCCTGATATTTCAACTGCTTATATGGATCCGTTTATGGAGATCCCTACACTGGCAATGATCGGTGATGTGTATGTTATAGCACTTCCTGAAAACTATAGATTCGATCAGGATCCAAGAAATGTTGCCAAGCATGCAGAAGAATATCTCAAATCAACGGGTATCGCAGACGAAATGAGGATAGGACCTGAATACGAATTCCATGTATTCGACCACGTTAGATTTTCAACAAACCCTAACGAATCAGGCTTTGCTATAGATACTGAACAAGCTGAGTGGAACACAGGAAACAGTGAGTATAACTTAGGTTACAAGATGCCTCATAAGGGAGGATATCATATGGCGCCGCCTCAGGATATCCTGTATGACTACAGAAGCAGAGTAACAATGCTGATGGAAGAAATGGGTATCAAAGTCAAGTATCATCACCATGAAGTGGGCGGACCGGGACAGATCGAGATCGAAGTTGAATTCGGCGGCCTGACAGAAATGGCAGATAAAACTATGATGACGAAATACCTGATCAAGAATCAGGCTATTTCAGAGGGAAGAACAGCTACGTTCATGCCTAAGCCTGTATATGCAGAAGCAGGAAACGGTATGCATGTACATATGCATCTGTTCAAAGACGGAGAGCCTCTGTTCTATGATGAAAACGGATATTCACAGCTTTCGCAGCTGGCTATGAACTTCATGGGAGGAATCCTGAAGCATATCAAGGCACTGTGCGCATTTACAAATCCTAGTACAAACTCATTCAAGAGACTTGTTCCGGGTTATGAAGCGCCTG
>JAZQAY010000008.1:0-2299 GCA_045545455.1 Anaerovoracaceae bacterium
CCGGTAAAAGAACAGACTAAACCGGAATCGGTTTCAGATGGCATAATGCCGCCGGGAATCTTCAGCGAGTTTACCGAAAAACCTGCGCCGGAAAAGGCCTTTGAATTCAAGTTCGATGAGTCGGCTCTCAACCTTAAGAACGAAGAATCAGAACCTTCCGAAAAGAAGGGTCCGATATTCCCGTTGAGACAAACCCAGGAGCAAAGAACTCCCATAGAGATATATTCGCCGCTGCTGAAACCCTTCGATTTCAACGATCTGTGGGTCACGGGATGTATTTTTGATACATATATCACTGCCACCGATGACAACAGCTTCTATCTGATCGACCAGCACGCTGCTCAGGAAAGAGTGTTCTATGAGAAACTGGTGAACGAATATGAAGCCTGCGAGAAGGTACGTCAGACTATCCTTGTACCCCTTATCGTAAACGTGGATTATTCTCAGCTGGAGAACTCCGGTGAGTGGCTTGAACCTCTTATAGAAATGGGATTCACCATAGAGGAGTTCGGAGGCACTTCATTCAGGGTCACAGAGATCCCCATGTTCATGGAAATAGGCGAAGCTGACGAGTTCCTTAAGGAATACCTCACCAACTTCAGGAGCGGAAACAATATCAGGAACACCGTCGTGATAAACAAGCTCATAATGATGTCCTGCAAGGCAGCGATAAAGGCTCACGACAAGCTCTCCTTAAACGAAATGAAAGCTCTTCTGAAGGATCTGGCAAACTGCAGGAATCCCTTCAGCTGTCCTCATGGAAGACCGACAGCCATCAAGCTCACACAGTACGATCTGGAAAAGATGTTCAAACGTATCCAGTAAAATGAAAAGCAGAAAGATCATCGTGATCGCCGGGCCTACCGCCTGCGGAAAAACTGAATATGCGATAAAGGTCGCACAGCACACCGATGGCGAGATCGTGTCCTGTGATTCGATGCAGCTGTATAAGTACATGTCCATCGGTTCAGCTAAACCTACACCTGAAGAACAGGATGCTGTCAGACACTGGCTGGTGGATGAGATAGATCCGAGGGTAGAGTTCAGCGTGGCGAGATACCGCGATATGGCAAAGGAAGCCATAAACGATATCATTTCAAGGGGTAAAGTTCCCGTGATAGCAGGAGGAACAGGCCTTTATCTCAACTCTCTTCTATACGATATGGATTTTTCCGATGCCGATAAGGATGCGGAACTAAGAAGTACTCTTATGGATGAGGCAGAGCTCTTCGGACCGGAATACGTCCATAAGAAGCTGGAAATGATCGATCCGGCGAAAGCCTCGAAGATCCACCCAAACAACCTTAAAAAGGTCATAAGAGCCCTTGAAGGGGCATCTTCGGGTAAAGGCATAGCCGAATTCAGCGAGCTGAGGACCAGAACTGATGATTATGATGTTCTCCTTATAGGAATAACGAGGGACCGCGGGGAACTCTATGACAGGATAAACCGCAGAGTAGATATCATGGTCGGACAGGGGCTCTTCAAAGAAGTTGAGGAACTTCTGGAGATGGGGCTTCAGGAAGAGGATATCTCCATGAAAGGGATCGGCTATAAGGAGATCATAGCGTACTTCGACGGAGTATATTCCAGAGAAGAAGCAATAGAAAAGATCAAGAAGAACACCAGGCATCTGGCCAAACGTCAGCTTACGTGGTTCAGAAGATACGAAGACATGCACTGGGTTAACATCAGTGAACTGGGAGATGAGGGCGCTCTCAATGAGATCCTGGCACTTACTGATGACTATTTGAAACAGGATTGATATGGCAGAACAAAAGACTGTAAGGGTCCACAACAAGTCCGACAAACCGGACAACGTTATCAAAAAGGAAAACGACATATACATGGAATGTGAATCTCTTGAGGAACAGCTTCCAAGGTTCCTCAGGGGATATTTTGCGTATCTGAAGGGAAACGTGCTCCCTATGACGAGACTTGCATACCTTCACGACGTAAGGTTTTTCTTCCAGTATCTTATAGACGAGACGGATCTGACTGAAGCTGAGGAAACAAAAGATATAAAGCTTCAGGACCTGAACCGGGTCAAGGCCGTCGACGTCAACCTCTTCATAGACTACTGCAGAAAATACAAGGTAACGGGCGACAAGGTCGTCACTTACTATACCAACGACAATAAGTCCCTTGCGCGCAAAAAATCCTCCGTTTCCGTCCTCTTCAAATACCTTTACAGGGATGAGATGGTGGATAAGAACATTACAGATGGCTTCGATCCCATCAGGGTGCCGAAGCCGGGAGAACGCGAGATAAAGGCTCTTCAGGACGACGAGGTCATGAT
>JAZQAY010000009.1:0-14788 GCA_045545455.1 Anaerovoracaceae bacterium
GTAGTCCCACCATCTCGCATGGAAACGCTTTTCCAGGACCCAGGAAGTGGCATATTCAGCGATAGCGGATCCTATCATCGATATTATGAATATGACAGGTATGGACATCTCCTGAAGGTTTCCCTTAAGAATATAACCGAAGAGGATCTCAGCACCTACCACGCAGGATCCGTATATCGGGCAGTACGGTCCGAAAAGGAAGCCTCTGTCCTGCCAGTGTTTTTCTTTGATCGTGCAGTAGATGGATTCCCAGACCCATCCTAAAAAACTGTAAAAAATAAATTCAACAAAAAATTGTGCAAATATCATATCAAACCTTTTCAGGCATGTACCAGTAGGAGTGCATGCCGCTCATATACGTTATTCCGCCTTCAGGTACCTGCGTCAGGCAGTTATATACGTTTGTAAAGTCTCCGGCTCCGGAAGCTATTGCCATAGCTCCCCAGAAACCAAGGAATGTCAGATCCGGCCATATCATAAAAAGAATATACGGGATAAAGCCGAAAGCTATATTGGGACACATGCTCATGGCAACGAAACGCCATTTGGGCATATCTTCAGTACCTACTACGAAAAGCATCCCCTGCTTTAAGTTGTGGTAATAGTACACGTCTTCCCTGAACCAAATGGCATGAAGGAATTCATGAGGTATCAGAGTGGCAAGATACAATATGAATCCCAGTATAAATCCTTTGCCGAAGATCCCGGAGACGTTTCCGTTTGACAGATCCCACCTGATAAGTCTGAAATAAAACAGGCCCATCGTAATGATCAGGATCCCTATGGCAAGTATATTCATCTGCGCGGCAAATTTTTTCATATTATCCGGTTCTTTGAAAGGCACATACCCTGCAGGATGCTCCCTCTTAGGAAGATCGTTCTCATTTCCGGAATATTTACCTGCATTATGAAGTCTCATAAACCTTCTCCTTAATTATCGTAGTCGAATCCGCTGTGTTCTCCCAATGGCTTATCGAGAAGCTCAGGGTTTTCAAATACGTGCTTAAGAAGCCTCAGGCTCTTGGCGAAGTAGAATCCGTCAGCTATTCTTTCATCCAGTGTAGCTCCGAAATCGATAACGTCCCTGATCTCCTTATGTCCGTCAGGCATAACCATCTCTTCCTTATGAAGGGTTCCGATAGTTATCATGATGCTGTTGGTTCCGTAATTATTCAGATGATGGTATACGGATGGACATTTGATGCTTCCAAGGTTGCTGGCCAGGACGGTCGTATAGTTGGGATCGCCCTCAGTGATGAATTCCGGATTTATACCCCAGAAATCCAGCCATCTGATTATCCTGATCAATACCATGATCATAAGTCTCGGCATGGCTGCGAACTTATCCAGAAGTTCATCCACTCCGCCGGTAGCGTGTTCACTCTTTCTGGTCTCCCTGATATCCCCTACTATCTTCCTTGAAATTGAATCGATATTGTCATCGTCTTTTGGCACCAGTACCATAAGAGCTTCTTCTGCAGAGTCAGCAAATCTTCTCTTGGCAACGAAGCTCAGTGATATCTCTTCTCTTTCGTACATCCTGTAACCCTGGATGAATCTGTTAAGAAGAGGCCTCTCTCGGATTATCCTGTCTATACAGGTCAGTGCGCAATGGAATATGGTCGTCTTGTATTCCGGGTGTTCAGCGTTCTTCTTTTCGATAAATTTAAGTAGCTCTGTAGCGTCTATCTTATCGTTAAGATAAACTTCACAGTCTGTCCTCTTCGGGAAAAGATATCCCATTACCGTCTGGAGTCCGGGAGCTTTTACATAATGGCCGTCGGGCCTGTCTCCGTGTTTTTTGTTCTTGATCCTGGTCTTCATTTCTCATACTCCCTGTTTTTTTCAAGTTTGAAACAGGTATATCCTGCCTTTTTTGCATTTATTTCGAATCCAAGAGTGTCCACTTCCGAACTCATCGGAGGGAAACTGTCATCGATATGATAAAGCATTATTTCTTTCGGTTTAAGTTTCTCCACGAACTGCATGGCATAATCATCCTGATCCGCCCTGCCCTGAAGAGCCATGATGAGAAGATCTGCTCCTTCCGGATAAACAGTTTCAGGATCCATACCCATGGAACCCATGATCTGGATGCGTTTTCCTTCGGCTTTTATCTCATAAAAGAGCATCTCGCCGTTCTCTTCATACAGCTTACGCAATGCCTGTATCTCGCGGATACGCTTTAAATTGGAAATGGTCCTCTTGTTGAGCAGCGTGCTTATTATGATGGGAATGTCAAACTTGCAGTGTCTTCCCTGATACGCCTCTATTTCGAAGGGTCCGAAGTTCTCCTTATAGCCCGGAGAAATCATATGAAGCTGTTCCTCTTTCAGTCCGTCTCTTAGAAGAGACTTAACAGGCTCATTGGTTCCGTATATAGGAGTATCCGTTCCCATATAGAGGTTTTTAAAATGATAGATATGGTCAAAATGTCCGTGACTTATATAGACCCTGTCCGCTTTTCTGTAAAGTTCAGCCAGTTCAGGACGTCCGGGCTCATCGTAGGGTTTATCTAGAGGCATCTCCATAAAAGGGTCGAACGCGAGCACGCAGCCCTCTGATTCTATTAAAAGCGATGCCGTTGTTGTCCATGTGATCTTCATTTAATATCTGTTTCCTTTCCTTCAGCACAGATCAGTTCTTCCTCTGCTTCTTTCTCAAGTACCCTGTAGGCGACTTTACCTACGAGTGTTTTCGGCATGGATGCTTTGAATATGATTTCTTTTGGAAGTGCATAAGAAGCGACGTGAACTGCCAGCTGCTCCATTATGCTTATCCTTGTTTCTTCTGTAGGTTGATACCCGTCCTTAAGCACCACGTAGGCACGGATCCTTTGCATTCGACGCGGATCTTTGACACCGATCACGCAGCTGTATGATACTTCTGTACAGCCATCAAGGGCGTTCTCGATAATGCTTGGATAAACGTTATAACCGTTAGTGACGATCATTCTTTTTATACGCTGGCGGAAATATACGTAACCGTCGTCATCCATGATTCCCAGGTCTCCCGTATACAGCCATATGTTCCCGTCCGCCAGACGTCTTAAGGTCTTCGAGTTTTCTATTGGATCATTTATATATCCCTTCATAACTGAAGGCCCTCTGATAATGATCTCTCCCTCTTCTCCGTTAGGCACTACTTCGTCCGTATCCGGTTTAACTATAGCGTAAACTGTGTCAGGGAAAGGAAGACCGATGCTTCCCTCCTTATATGTGTTCTTAGGAGTCAGACAGCTTGCAGTCACACACTCAGTAAGTCCGTAACCTTCTCTCACCTGTATGCCGGCATTATGTTCTTTTAGGAACGTATCGATCTTATGCTTCAGTTCTACAGAAAGCGAATCCCCGCCTGAAAACATACCTATCAGAAAGCTCATGTCGGAACCGTCGAGTTCAGGCAGATGAAGCAGAGCTTCAAAGATAGTCGGAACGCCTGCGATAAGGTTTGGTTTCTTTCTGATCAGCATGTCTGCATAAGACTTAGGATTAAATGTGGGCATCAGGACACAGCATACGCCGTGAATGAGGACGGCGTGTATGTTTATCCCAAGACCGAATCCGTGAAATATCGGCATACAGCTCAGTATGCTCAGTCCTACCCTGAACTCCTCATCTATGGCTTCCCTGGCCTGAAGAGCACAGGCATTGAAGTTCATATCTGTCAGTTCTATACCTTTAGGTTTTCCGGTAGTTCCTCCGGAATAAAGGATTACAGCAGTACGGTCTTTTTCGTAAGGCACTTCCGGCAGTTCCTCTGTCCATCCGGATCTTAAAAACTTAGTCCACAGGATGGCATGGTCCGTATTGGGATATCCCAGATATTTTCTTCCCTCTTTTGCTATGTACAAAGCTTTAAGGTGAAGAGGAAGCTCGTTCTGCATGCGGGCTACCAGCACCGTGACCGGATGTTCCACTTCCTTAAGTGCTTCTTCCACTTTCTGATAAAACATGTCAAGAACAAGTATCATTTTTGACCCTGAATCGTTGAGATAAAAAGAAATCTCAGATCTTGCAGACTGGGGATGGATCATTGATGCAACAGCACCTATCCTGTTGAGCCCATAGAAAGCGTTTAGTGCCTGCGGACAGTTTGGCATGCATATGGTCACCCTGTCGCCTTTATGGATGCCGTTTGCTCTGAAAGCTTTAGCAGCATCTTCGATCTTTTCTATGAAATCCCTGTAGGTTGTCTTTATATCATAAAATTCATATGCCGGCTCATCCGGATATATATCTGCTATCCTCTTTACCATCTCAAACATGGTCTTTTCGGGATATTCTAGATGTTTTGCCTGTTCTGACATTATAATATTCTCCAAAAAACTATTGCGCCGTAAAAAACGACGCAATAATTTTATCATATTTTTAGCACCAATTCAATCTGTGCTTATTCCATCCTGCATCCTTTGCCTGATTTTTTTGCTTTAAGAAGTATGAAGAATACGCCATACACGAGCATGACGGTAACCAGGATATTAACGTACATGTTTTCTCTGAATATGAGCATAAGCGCTGCGAAAGCTACCAGTATGATTGCTATCATAACGATAAACCTCGGATTGGGCTTAGAACGGTTTTTCATATATATACCGAGAAGGAACAGGCATACAAAATACATTATGAAAGAACCGGTAAGGAAAAGTGTCTTCGGCATCAAAGCAACCTCTTCTTCCCTCATGAATTCAAGTGCAGCGGTAAGAGTGCTGAGAGAAAAGATAAGGAAAAGATGGATCATCATATAACCCGTGCCGTTTGTAATAAGTTCCCTGTCTATCAGGTGGTCATAGAGAAGCTCATAACTTTGAAAAAGCCCTACTACGATCAGAAAACCCATCAGAGCAAAGTAAATGTTGTTGATATTGACTTCGCCTTCAAAATATCCCGATATCGCGATTATCATCTCTCCGAAAGTAAATACCACGTAGAGCATCGCACGTTCAGTCAGATGACCGAAGTCTACGGGAACAAGCGCATTGATGTCAGCTGTGATTATTGTAAATACCATACCGAATATAAGAGCAATGGGAGCCAATATCAAACCGGTCTTGGCATAGATAGGGATTGATACCAGAACTAGGAGAGCTTCCACGCCAAGCATTATAGTGGTATAACTGATCTGTACAGCCTCCCAGGGTTTGGAATCTTTTATCTTTCTGTATTTTATCAGGTAATTGATGCATATGTTAAGAAGTATCAGTGCCCATGCAATGTTGTACTTGTAATAGAACCACTGCTGCCATTCCACTCTGGTGGCATCTCCCATAAAATACAGCAGGAACATGTTGACCAGCATCATTATATGTTCCTGGAACCCATTGGATCCATAACGGTTGATATAGAAATTAGTGAAATTCCATATCTGAATTATCACCAGTGTCCCCAACACAAAAGTAAAAAACGACATGGGTGCGATAAACCCGTTTTCGATATTATGCATCAGGCTGCTGTTCCTGCCTATCATATACACGAAAATAAGGTCGTATATCAGTTCGATATATTCGACCTTCTTTTCATCTTTTTCGTTTAATAAACTGCTTTTAATATCTTCAAACATAAACTTTTTTACAGCTCACAAGCTTTAAGACTTACTTTTATCGCTCCGCCTCTGATTATCTGCTCCCCTACTTCTTTAAATCCCATAGCTTCATGGAACTTAAGGCTTGCTTCATTGTACGGGATGGTGTCTACTTCACAAGTCACTACCCCAACTCCGGTCTCTTCAGCATGTTTTTTAACGCAGTCATATAATCGGCTTCCCAAGCCTATAGATCTGTATGGTTCATCGATGACTATCCTGTCTATATAAAGGAATTCAGGGTATTTCTTGCTGAACCAGACGTAGTTTTCACTGTCATATGGCTGTCCTTCACGCATTGCCATTAGGAATGCCGCAAGCTTGCCGTCTACTTCAGCTACGATGAACATCTCACACATATCTCTGAGCCATAACATCCTTTCCTCAGGCATGGGAGAAAGAACTTCCACGTTGACTTCATTAAGATTCAGGATAAAATCATAATCTTTTTCTTCCGCGTTTCTTACAACGATATCATTTGCCATTTTTTACCTCCAGTTCATATGCCAGCTCCTGACAAACTCTGACCGCAGCCGGTTCATCCGTTTCATTTGAAGCGAAACATAAGATAAATGGATGATCGCCGAATACGATACCAACGTCGTTTTCTATACCTGTATCTTCTCCTGTCTTATGAGCTACAGGTATTTTTCTGATGTAAAATGGGATCTTATAGGTGTTCTGCTGGCTCTGAAGAATTGAAAGCATCTCATCACTTGCGTCTTGTGATACCAGCGTGCCATCGTAAAGCATCCTGAAATAATCGGCAGCTTCATTAAGCGAGAATTCGTTTTCCAATCCCCGTGAACCTGCAGCCGTATCGAATAATTTCCTTTTCAGCGTTGTAGCTTTCGATCCCAAACTTCTGATATGATCATTGATTCTTTCGATACCGAGCAGATCTATCATCATATTAGTCGCGGTGTTATCACTGATCAGGATCATCAGACTCAGGAGATCGCGAACGGTCAGTTTCAGTCCTTCATGAAGGAAGTTCAGAACACCGCTTTCAGGAAACATATCATCAGTCAGCACTCCGTTTATACGATCCGTTCTGTAATCCATGAATCCAGGCTCCGGCACCATATCGGAACTCTTTATCTCGATCTCTTTATTAAAGTCCAGATATCCGTTTTCATGCATTTCGTAAGCACATGACATTATCCAAAGCTTTATCACGCTGGCGGATTCAAAGATATCATTATTCTGTCCTGTAACAACAGATATCCATTCACCCGTGGTAAGATCTTCATACAGTGCGCCGGCTTTTCCCGGCAAGGTATTTAGTTTGTTCTCTAATAGTTTCTTGATATCCATGTTATTTCAAGGAAAGCGCCATCCGATAGCGAAAGGCGCTTTAAATCAATATTGTTTATTTTTCTAGAAAACCGAATATCTTTTCCCAGTATGGAATAAGTACGGGAGAATCAGTCCGGTAAAGTTCATGCTTCATGCCGGGGATCACGTATTTTTCGCTTCCTTCCACCCACTCACAGAACAGATCCTCAGCTGCATTCTTGACCAGGGTATCTTCTCCGGCCTGTATAAGAAGCACCGGGATCCTTATCAGGTCTGCTTTAGACATGACGTAACGGCAGGCCCTGGCAGCCTGCTTGCCCCACTGGATGGACGGAGAGCATGTCTGTATATATGGATCCTCCAGAGTTTTTTTGAAATAGTAATCGTACCTGCACTCTGATGAGCATGCGCAGTTTGCGAAATCCGGCTCAGGTTTGAACTTGCCGTCAGATCCAAAAGGATTCTTACGCCTTTCTCCTATTCCGATGATGCTTGCTGCTGCATAGACGACAGGAACAGGTACCCTCCCGAAATTGAGACCCAGCATAGGTGAACTCAATACCGCCTTATCAAAGAGATATGGATCGTCTTCTATGATCTCAGCACCGATACAGCCTCCCATAGAGTGACAGTAAAGATATACCGGCAATCCTCCGGATGAAGGTTTTACCAGATTCTCAACGAAATATTTGAAATCCCGTTCGTAATCTGTAAAGTGTTCAACATGCACCACGTAAGGGTTGTCGTTCTCTCTGACAGACCTTCCGTGTCCTCTGTGATCCAGGCCCCATACTTCATATCCCTTCTGGAGCATGTAGTAAACTGATTCATAGAACTTTTTAATGGATTCGGTGAAGCCGTGACATATTACGATAATGCCTGCAGGATCATCGTTTTTAAAATGTTCGTAATAAATATTCTCATCGGGGACCCTGCTGAAATATCCGTTGTCCATTCTTGAAGTCACATAAGGTTCCGCGACGGTCTTCATGATCTCTTCGTAGTTTTCTTCTTTTATCCAGTCCATAAATATCTCCGGAAACGAATAATTTTAAATCACAGGTCCCAGGATAAGGGCTATCAGTATACCTCCGAGAAGGCTTACCACCACCTGGATAACACCCGACGACAAGGCGACTACGGTGAGAAGAACAATTACCGCATTGATCAGATCTGTTATAAGATCGTTGAAATGGAAATACATGAAACCGCAGTCGAAACAGTATGCCGCCAGTACACCGATAATAACGGCGCTGAAAGCTATGGACGGCCAGCTGTTGCTCTTGGCATACCAGAATACCATCGCAAGCGGAACAGAAACCACTGCTATGATTATCCATGTCGATAAATGACCCGGTCTCGGTGCAGAGCTGAATACGATAGGCACAATATTCATGCCTATTATGACTCCTATAAAGAATTCCAGTTCGTTTATGGCCGCTTTAAGCGGTCTGGAGCTGGATACAGCGACAAGTAGTCCCAGCATGAACCAGATGGGAGGCCGTTTAAAGACCTCATTCAGCTGAAGGTCTTTAACTATATCCATCCACCATACAGAACTGGCGGAGGCAAAAAACTCAAACATCTGGGCGATTATACCTACAATGATACCAAATGCCAGTACCAGCACGCTGGATACTATACTGGAGGCCAGTGAAACGTCGGTTTCCGGCTCCCTGATCTTATCCAGGGCTTCAAACTTGAATTTGTTCAACATTTTTCCGTCCCCTCTTATAACGAATTAAACCGATAACAATATTATAATAAAACTTATCTTTTCAGTCAACGGACTCTGTTATCTCGCTGTCCATTTTGCGGCGTTTTTTGTTGATGATGATAACTATCACCGCTGCAACTATAACCACTGCGAGGCCTGCAAGGTATTTCATCAGAGGATACTCCTCAAAGAAGCCTTTTTTTGGAAGCTCGGTACCGAAGAATGTGAATTCATCCGGAAGGTTTTTACCTTTGTACTCCACGTAAGTCCTGAGGTCCTCCTCTACAAGGTCAAAAGGACGCGGACCATAAGTCAGCATGACCCCATGGAACTCTTCCTCATTGAAATCATCTCCGAGAGCCTGCTCTGCCCTCTCCCTGAATTCAAGGAATCTGGCTGCACCATATCCGTAAGGGATATATGATCCGGGCATTTCGATGGATATCTCATAGATCTCTTCTGCGTAATCAGAACTGAATCCAACGCTGTCAAGCCACTGGGCAAGCTGTTCCTCATCATATCCCAGTCCGTTCACTGCTATATCTGAAGCAGAATAGACGATGTATGCCAGAATATCATTCAGAAATAAGTAGTTGGCAGAGGTCTTGTCCAGGCCTGATCTTTCAAGCATTATCCTTTCGACATAGTTTGCCCAACCTTCTTCATATCCCATAAAAGTAAGCTCATGTCTCAAGGGTTTATAGCCATCGGAGGCCTGATGCCAGGTGAACTGATAGAGGTGGCCCGGGAAACCTTCGTGTGCCAGAACGTAGTACAGCGTGTCTATATCTTCTGTGGAATCCTTATTTATCCTGATTATATTCTGTCTTACGTTGTCAACCGGTGCCGGTATGTAGTACGCCATGGCAAAGTCGTTTGAACCCTGTGGAAGATATGAAGCGGTATAATCCACATCAGGGCCCTCCGGGAAACCCTCCATATTATCCCTTAGATAAGAGATTATATCATCGTAATCATCAAACTGTCCCAAAACCTCAGGTCCGGTAAATTCCGGATCTTCCTCCAGAAGCCAGTCAAAGTATTCGTAGGTCTCAACAGCCGCCTTCGTCAGGTAATCGAAGAGCTCTTCAAGATCATCTTCTGAACTGCTGGCATATCTCACAAGGGACTTATAGTATTCAAGTCCGTCAGCGGATCCGTTCTCAGACGAATACTCTATGAGAGCACCGGTGGGTACGCTTCTGCTTCCCTTAAGACCCGAAAGAAAAGATCTCAGTTCTCTCAGGGCCGGGAAAAGAGAATCCTTGATCAGGGATCTGTTTATTTCCTTGTAATAGGACCTTTCAGCGTCTGTAAGTCCTCTGAAGTTATCAATATTATCCTCAAAAGTTATGATCAGCGGACATCTGTCGCCCTTCTCGATGAGCTCATTCAGTTCGGACATCTCATCTGTATAGCCCAGATCATCGAGGAAATAGCCATTTTCAGCCTGCTTTTCTGTGAACTCCTTCATCTGGCCGATATATGACGGGAGTTCTGCAATAAGTGACAGATAATCTTCAACATCCTGTTTCTCATAAAATGGGAAATCCGCGAAATAATCAAGTATATTGGTGAGAGACCCGGTAAAGGGCCTGAACATGAACTGGAATTCGGGATAAGCATACATATCTATCATATTTTCCAGGTAATACTCGAAAGCCAGATAGTCATGTCTTTCGATCTCATCCAGTTCAGATATGTCGAATCCATGAAGCTTATCCAGAGATTCCTCAGCATAAGAAACGGTCTCCTTGAATTCATCCTCATCAATATTTCCGAAGGTAACTTCAGGCTTGGAAAGTCCAAGGCTTCTCCAGTCATATACAGATGAATGCATGGTAAGATAGTCAGATTCCACCGTATCCTTCCATTCATCATACAGATGATCCGGGAAACCGTTATCTGCAGCTGAAGCGGGAACTGTATTAAGAACAGCTATGAGCAACGCTGTCAGTACAGCCAGACATTTTTTAAGATATACTTTCATTTCGTTTCCTTTCTCGGTCCTGTACTATAGTTAGCAGTACCATGTGACTCGGGAGTTCCGAAAGTTCTCCTCCTGTGTCTTCTTCCTGCATTCATTACTGATTCCGATATTCTTTTCCTGTTACGGCTTCTGATTATCCTTCTCAGAGGGTCAAGTTCGGTTTTATACGGTTTAGGAAGTCTCATCTTCAGCATGGCTATCTCCCCTTTCTATTCAGCAGAAACGGTTCTTTCAAGCAGACAACAAGCTTCTATATGCTTTGTAAAAGGAAAATTATCAAAAGACTTCAGATATACGGCGTGATATCCTGAGTTCTCCAGATACGCCAGATCCATGGCTAGAGTCTTGGGATTGCAGCTTATATAAAGCATTTCATCAACTCCGTAAGAAATGATCTTATCCAGGGCTTTAGGCTGTATCCCGGATCTGGGAGGATCCACCACTATTATATCCGGTTTTTCAAAGTCATTTCCTTCAAGTACTTTATAAACGTCACCTGCATAAAAACTGCAATTCGTCAGCCCGTTCATCTTCGCATTTTCTTCAGCAGAATCAATGGCTTCCTCTACGATCTCTATCCCGAGAACTTCTCTGGCCTTTAAAGCCATGATCTGAGAAATCGTTCCCGTGCCGCAATAAAGGTCAAAAACTCTCTTGCCTTCGATACCCGGTATAAGAGCAAGAGCCTCGCTGTACAGCCTGATAACAGCTTCAACGTTAGTCTGGAAAAAGCTGAAGGAGCTTACTTTGAATCTCAGCCCCAGGAGTTCCTCCATATAGTAGTCTCTTCCCCTTATTATCTGTACCCTGTCTGGTACCACAGCGTCTGCAAGCGTATCGCAGTCAGTGCGGAGTATCCCCACGACCTGATCATCCAGGTCCAGACCCATGATCATGTCAGCATACGCTTCATTATCGAATGTATCACAGTCCTCACCGCAGCCTGAAACATATGCTTCATCGGATGCTGTTACTATATTTACCAGCAGTTCCCCGGTATTTACTCCACGCCTTACTATCAGATTCCGCATAAGGCCTGTATGGGATTTTTTGTTGTATTTAGGGTAATCCCTTTCAATAACAAAATCCAGGGTCGCTCTTAGGATCTTATTGAAATCCGGGTGCACCAGCTGGCAGTGATCAACTGTGACTATGGACATGAAATGACCCTTTTTATGCATTCCGAGAGTCATTTCTCCATCTTTGACCAGATCCCCGAAGGTGTATTCCATCTTGTTCCTGTATGCATACTGCGAAGGACAGCCCTCTATGTGATCCACCTTGTCGGGATGGACGTCATTCTTCTTTAAAAGAAAATATACGTCGTTCTCCTTAGTCCTCAGCTGTTCTTCATAGTCCACACCCTGATATATGCATCCTCCGCAAAAGTCGTCATGCGGGCAGATATTCATTTCAACTGTATTTTCAGAATTTTCCATATTTATCATAGAATTCCTTTTTATATTCGGGGAATCTGTCTTCTTCTATAGCTTCCCTCATATTCTTCATCGTATTGACCAGGAAATGCAGGTTATGCTCTGAAAGCAGCATGGATGAAAGTATCTCTTCTGATTTAAACAGATGCCTCAGGTAAGCCCTTGAATAGTTCCTGCACGTATAACAGTCACATTCAGGATCCAGCGGTCCCCAGTCCCTCTCATACTGCTTGTTCTTTATATTGACCCTGCCATGAGAAGTCATAGCCAGTCCGTGACGGGCTATCCTGGTGGGAAGAACGCAGTCAAACATATCAATGCCTCGTTCAACACCCTCAAAAAGATAATCCGGCGATCCCACTCCCATTAGGTATCTGGGCTTCTCCTTGGGAAGCATATCCGGACAGTCATCCATCATGTCCAGAAAAACCTCCTTAGGTTCTCCGACGCTCAAGCCTCCTATTGAATATCCGGGAAGGTCAAGTTCCGATATGTACCTGGAGCTCTCCCTTCTCATATCCTTGAACATGCCTCCCTGCTGGATGCCAAAAAGAGACTGTCTTTCGGGCTTCTCTTCGTCTGAATAGTGAAAATCTTTACAGCGTTTGAGCCACCTGTTAGTGAGAGCAAGAGATCTCTCAACGTATTTATGGTCAGCATCCGGAGGAGCGCATTCATCGAAAGCCATCATTATGTCAGAACCTAAAGCTTCCTGTATCTCCATGGACTTTTCGGGGCTCAGCATATGCTTGGAGCCATCCAGATAAGATCTGAAAGTGACGCCCTCCTCGGTTATCTTTCTCATGTGACCAAGGCTGAATACCTGGAATCCTCCGGAATCGGTAAGGATGGGCTTCTTCCAGTTCATGAATTTATGAAGGCCGCCCGCTTCCTTTACTATATCATGACCGGGCCTCAGATAGAGATGATACGTGTTTCCAAGTATGATCTCAGCGCCAAGGTTCTCTACTTCCTCCGGCTTCATTGCCTTCACAGTTGCCTGAGTGCCTACAGGCATGAAAACAGGGGTCTGAACGTCACCGTGAGGAGTGTGAAGCACACCGCGCCTGGCTCTGGTCCTGTTATCTGTTTTTATAAGATCAAACGTTACTGCGTTTTTCATTAAAATCTCCATTTACATAATACAAAATCAGCCGGCCTAAGGACCGGCTGATCATATTATACACTATTTTATCCGATACTGGAAGCAAAATCGCTCATACGGGATAAACCCGGATCATCTCCACTGGAATCCCTTAAGACCGATTATATAGAGCGCGATAACAATGATTGGAACTACGTATTTGAATATAGGTTTCATCCACTGCTGTACCTTTAAGCCCTCGCCTTCGTTAGCTTCACGGACAAAAGCATCCCAGCCCCATCCAAACCTGTCGTTGGTGCAGAAAACAGTCATGATCAGAGCGCCCAGAGGAAGCAGGTTGTTTGATACGATGAAATCCCAGAAGTCGAGCCATGCAGATCCTTCCGCGAAAGGCTGGAAATGGAACACGCTGTATCCGAGGGCTGTTGTAAGCGCTGAAACGAATACCACTACTCCGCAAAGCAGCGATCCCTTCTTACGGTCAAGTCCGGTGATCTCCCTGATACACGCAAGGATGTTTTCACATACCGCAAGCACAGTAGAGAATGCAGCAAAGGTCATGAACAGGAAGAAGATCGTTCCCCAGATCCTGCCTCCGGACATGCTGTTGAATACGGCAGCCATGGTGTTGAACAGGAGCGCCGGGCCTGCATCCACTTCAAGTCCAAGGGACGTGCATGCGGGGAATATGATAAGGCCTGCCATGATAGCCACGAAGGTATCGAGGCAGATGACGTTTACAGACTCACCCATAAGAGAACGTTCCTTACCTATGTAGCTTCCGAAGATAGCCATTGAACCTATTCCTATCGACAGCGTAAAGAATGCCTGGTTCATAGCGGCAACTATAACGCCGAAAGTGATTTTTGAGAAATCAGGTACAAGGTAGAACTTAAGCCCTTCTGCTGCTCCTTTTAAAGTCATGCTCCTTATGGCAAGGACCACCATAAGAACGAGAAGTGCCACCATCATATATTTCGTTACTCTTTCAAGGCCTGACTGCAGGTTAAAAGAAAGCAGAACAAAGGCTATAACCACGACTGCGAAAAGGAAACCCACGTTAAGTCCCGGATTGGATATCATAGGTCCGAATCCAAGATCTTCATGTGCTCCTTTTAAAAAGCTTACAAAATAATATACGATCCAACCCGTAACAACGGTATAGAATGCCATGAGGCAGAAGTTGCCAAAAAGTGCAAGTCCGCCGTGAATATGCCACTTCTGACCGGGCCGTTCCAGTTTCTGATACATTTTAACAGGACTGGCCTGTGCCGCTCTTCCAAGAGCGAACTCAACAGTCATAGCGGGAAGTCCCAGAAGAATGAGACAGATGATATATACGAGCACGAATGCTCCTCCGCCGTTCTGTCCAGTCATCCAGGGAAATTTCCATACATTACCGCATCCGATCGCACAGCCGGCGCTGATGAGAATGAAGCCGAGCCTGCTGCCTAAACGTTCTCTTTCCATTATAAGTCTCCTAAAAAAATAATCTACGAGTAAGGATTTTACCATACCCGCAGATATTTGTCGACTGGATTTCAAATATTTTCAGAAAATTATGTTAATTTATTATTATTCATGTATAAGAAACGGTACCCCACCCCCTTCATTTTCTGCAGGTCCGAAGTTACCCGGTGAATTGTTTTCGGGTATATCTT
>JAZQAY010000010.1:0-45685 GCA_045545455.1 Anaerovoracaceae bacterium
GAAGACGGGGTATCCCGTGGATACCGACGTGCTTCAGGTATCCGTCATAGCGGGAGCAGGGCATTCGACGGACTGCGACGGGCTCTCCACAGCCTGTCTGGCACTCGGTTCGGAAGAAGGAGTCAAGCTCATACAGAAACTCGCTCAGGAGGCAAATATGGGGCCTTTGGAGGCTATCTTCGTGACGGAGGATGGCCGGATAATATATACAAACGAAGATACTGCTTTTATTACAGACTGAAAGGAAACGACATGGAACAGAAAAAGCTTGGATTTGGAATGATGAGACTTCCCCGCATCAACGCTGACGACCCTAAAAGTCTCGACATCGATCAGATACAGCAGATGGTGGATGAGTATATGGCGCGTGGGTTCAACTACTTTGATACTGCCTGGATGTACCATAACGGTGAGAGCGAAGGAATAGTAAAAAAGTGCCTTCTGGGGAAATATCCCAGAGAAAGCTACACCGTAACGGACAAGCTGCCGGACTATATACTGGGACCCGGAAGGACGCCTCAGGACGTGTTCGATACTCAGATCGAGAGAACGGGACTGGACTATTTCGATTACTATCTCATCCACGACACCAACGCGGGTTCCATAGGGACCTTTGAAGAATATCACTGCTTCGAATTCGTGGAGGAACTGCTTGATAAGGGACTTGTCAAGCATATCGGACTTTCTCATCACGACGGACCGGAACTCCTGGAGGAGATACTTATCAGACATCCCAGGATCGAGTTCGTACAGCTTCAGATAAACTATCTTGACTGGGACAGCCTCGGAGTGAGAGCCAGGGAATGCTATGAGGTCGCAGTCAAATACGGCAAAAAGGTGCTGATCATGGAGCCCGTCAAGGGAGGAACGCTTGCCGCTGTTCCCGAGACCGTCGAAAAGCATTTCAAGGAAGCCGATCCCGACATGTCTGTGGCATCCTGGGCCATCAGGTTCGCAGCTTCACTTCCCGAAGTGTATATGGTACTCTCCGGCATGTCCAACATGGAACAGCTGAAGGATAACTTAAGCTATATGGATGATTTCAGACCGCTGGATGAAAAGGAGATGGCAGTAGTAAAGGAAGCCGTGGATCTCATAAACGAAAACATTGCGGTACCATGCACGGCGTGCAATTACTGCACGGTTGTCTGCCCCATGAACGTTCAGATACCCAGACTTTTCAGTCTCTATAACGCTGATCTTCAGGAGGCGGATTTCAAACCCTGGAGCGCCCATGAGGAACTGTATAACAACCTGGTGCTCACAGATGGCCTCGGAGTCGCTTCAGACTGCATAGAGTGCGGAGCCTGTGAGGACCGCTGCCCGCAGCATCTCGCTATAAGGGAGCATCTTAAGGAAGTCGCTGCACATTTTGAAGGAAAATAGCGGAGTCAAGCTATGAAGATATCGGGCATAAAAGTAATATATTTCAGCCCAACCGGCGGGACTAAAAAACTTGCACAAAAGTTCGCATCACGCATCGCAGAAAAGCTATGCGTCCCCGTGGAAGAAATCAATATAACGCTTCCTGATGCAAGGAAGGGAAAATATTCATCCGGACCTGATGAACTTGTGATACTGGCTTGCCCGACCTATGCGGGAAGGGTCCCGAACAAAATAGAGCCGGACCTGAGAACCATGTTCCGATTCGGCGGGTCTCCCGCCATCGCCCTGATATCCTTTGGGAACAGGAGCTGCGGGACCGCACCGGAAGAACTTGCTGACATACTGAGCTCGGCAGGGGCGGTGCCCTTTGCTTACGGGGCCTTTGTGTGCAGGCACGCGTTTTCGGAAACGCTTGCGAAAAAGAGGCCGGACAGGGAGGACAGAGCCGAACTGGAGTCCTTTGCGGACAGGGCGGCGGAGACTTTGCTCAATGCCGAGGACACAGGCAAACTGGTCAGCTTAAGCGGAGAGATCGGACCTTACTACAGACCGCTTAAAGAGGACGGAACGCCTGCGGCATTTCTGAAAGCCAAACCTCTGACTCGCGAGAAGGACTGCTATTACTGCGGGTTCTGCGTGAGGGTCTGCCCTATGGGATCCATAGACCGTGACTGTATAAACGTGAGCGGGATCTGCATCAAATGCCAGGCCTGCGTACGTGGCTGTTCCACAAGGGCAAAGTATTTCGATGATCCGGACTTCCTCTCGCACGTCAGGATGCTGGAGAAAAACTTCGCTGAGAGGGCGGAGAACAAAACTGTGTTTGGGGAGTAGAATCAAAAACAGGACAATAAAAGAGCCGCCCTCGTGGGCGGCTTCGTTATTATCTTAATATCATCTGTGTGCGAAGACCAGATATTTCTTTACCGGTGTCTTGAGAAGGGCGTGTACCAGGATCACTGCCACGACCATTGAACATACGAACTGGCCGATGTTTCCGGGTATGGAGAGAAGTCCGACTGTCAGGTTCCCGTAGACCAGTGCGTTCACCGGAACGTAGACAGCTACTTCGGTGAGACCTCCCAGCACCATTCCGAGAAGCTCGTAAGGAGAGTGGCTCAGGATCAGCGTGCTGTTTCCGGAACCTGTAGCCTTCTTGGCTCCCAGCTCTATGAAAGCGCCCATAACGAAGGCCATCAGGCCCTTAGCTATGAAGGTGCCGACTGCGAAGATGGCATATCCTCCGATGATGTCTGCAAGGGCTGCGCCCACAGAAGCTGCTATGGCACCGTTTTTCTTACCGAGGGTAAGCACGCTTATGAAGATGAAAGTATCTCCGAGATGCACGTATCCCTGGGTGAAGGGATTGGGTACCTTAAGGGCGTAGGTTGCCAGGCACACCAGGCACAGCATCATGGCTGTCAGAACAAGATTGTCGGTTTTTTCTGCTCTTCTCATTGAGGTTCTCCTTTGACTATTGAAATGATAGCACAGAAGTGTTATTATTAAAATAATCAAAATAAAGTATTTTTTAGATAACAGTTTAGGTAAAATACGGAAATGAAGAAGATTATTCTGGAAACAGATAACAGTAATAAACAGTTTTTGTATGAACAGATATATGAGACTGTGAAGAATGACATCTTAAGCGGTTCCATCAGGGCCGGGGAGAAACTACCGTCGCTGAGGATGCTGTCGAAGGATCTCGGAGTAAGTCTTACGACCGTAGAGCAGGCATACAACCAGCTCATAGTGGAGGGATATATCAAAGCCAGACCACAGTCAGGATTCTTTGCGGCAGAGATCAGATCCTCAGCGGGAAGTTCGCGCCCCGATACCATAGAGGAAAGCGGGGAGGCGATGCTCAGCAGGAACGAGTTTATACACGATCCTTCGTCTTTCGATTTCGTCAAGTGGAAAAAATGCACGAACGAAGTGTTCAACTATTATTCGGAACAGCTGCTATATGAGTCGGATCCTCAGGGTGAGATAACTCTGAGGAGAGAGGTGGCCAGGTATATCTACCAGTCCAGGGGAGTGAAGGCGAGCCCGGACAGGATAGTCATCGGAGCCGGCACCCAGCAGATAACTTCGCACCTTGCCAGGATACTTCTCAGGATGGGTATCAAGATCGTATCGCTGGAGGAGCCGGGATATCTTCCGGTACAGTCTGTTCTGAGGGATTCAGGCCTACAGATAAACCATATACAGGTAAATACCGATGGGATAGACATTGAGAAGCTCCCCGTCAACCTCAGTTCGGCTGTCTACGTTAGTCCTTCCAATCAGTTTCCCACTGGTGCTGTGATGCCGGTGGGAAGACGTTATGAACTGATAGAATGGGCGGAGAAGAACGGTTCGATCATTATCGAAGACGACTACGACAGCGAACTGAGATATTTCGGAAGACCGGTCCCGGCGCTTAAGAGCCTTGATGAGAAGAACTGCACTGTCTATCTCGGTTCCTTCTCCTCGACTCTTTTTCCGGCTGTCAAGATATCCTACATGGTGCTTCCTGACGAGATGGCGGAGATCTTCGACGAGATCAAGGGAGGTTACACCCAGACCTGTTCCAAGTCTGAACAGCTGACCCTTGCTCTGTTTATGGAAAAGGGTTACTATTATACCGGTATCAGGAAACTGAGAGCCATGAATTCGAAGAAACTGGATCTGACGCTGGATGCCTTTGAGAAGTATTTCGGTAAGGAAGTGGAACCCATCGATACACGCTCGGGGATCACGCTGACAATTAAAGTCAGACTTAACCGGCAGCTTGCCGAACTGATCCTGCTGGCCGGGAGCATAGGCCTTGAAATGGTACCTATATCGGCTATTACCGATCAGACTACCTCGGCACTTTCCTTCTATTACAGCCAGCTTCCAATAGAAATGATAGAGCCCAAGATAAAAGAACTGGAGGGTATCTGGAGATGAAAAAGGATAAAAAGACAAAAGTGAAAAAAACAGCCCTTGTGCTTGGAGGTGGAGGATCCCGGGGAGCCTATGAGATCGGAGTCTGGCAAGCCCTGAAGGCTTTAGGCATCAGGATCGATGCTGTATATGGAACGTCTGTAGGAGCTATAAATGCCGCGATGGTTGCTCAGGGAGATCTTGATCTCACAGCAGAACTCTGGAAAGAACTGGAGACTGACATGGTCTTCGACATGGCTCCCGACAGCAAACCCACGGACTACGTCAAGGAGATAGTGGTGAACCAGGGAGCGGGCACCGGACCGCTCCACGGATTGCTGACCAAATATGTAGATGAAGATAAAGTGAGAAACTCAGGGATAGATTTCGGCATAACCGCGGTATCAGTTCCCGAAATGGAAGCCCACTATATGAGGCTGAAGGATATCCCTGAAGGCAGACTGGTGGATTACGTAATGGCGTCTGCATCTGCTTTTCCCGCACTTCATTCGTACAAGATCGACGGAAAGGATTTCATAGACGGAGGCTACGCTGATGTGCTACCGGCGGACATGGCGATAGAGGACGGGGCGACTGACGTGATAGCCGTTGATCTCAGCGGCTACGGTATAGTTAAAAAAGAACCTCTTGAGAAAGCAAAAAATCTGGTGTATATAAAATCCGATGAGAACCTGGGGTTTCAGTTCATCTTTGATAAGGCGAATACTCTGAGAATAATGAAACTGGGATGTCTGGACTGCCTTAAAGCATATGGGGTACTCGATGGGAAATATCTTTCATTCGCGAAGGGAGCTTTCGACAAACCCACCATGAAGATGGCGGACGACCTGGGCTGGGTATTCAGGATGGACAGCATGCTGATATATACAAATGAAGTATATATGGAACGTCTCGGGGAAATGATAGAGAGCGACGAAGAAAGTGCGGTCAAACTCACGAAACTCGCCGCTATCAAGAGTCTGAAGGAGATCATTGCCTTTACAGAAGATGAAAAATTACGTGACGATATAAAGGACACGAAGGCGGAGAAATTGCTTTGCTATGCTGCTGCTGAGGATATAAAAAAGAACGGTTCCAAAAGCATGTTCACGACAAGGACAGCGGTAAGACTTATACCGAGGATCGTAAACGGAGCTAAATTCCTCGTTAAATATGAACTGATCTGAAAGGAGAAGGAAGATGGACGAAAGACTTAAGAAGATAATTGACGGAAGCGATAACGTGGTGTTTTTCGGAGGAGCAGGTGTATCCACTGAATCCAACATACCCGACTTCAGGTCAGAAAAGGGACTGTATAAAGCCCAGACCGAATACGGCAGAAGCCCTGAGGAGATGCTGAGCCACAGTTTTTTTGTGGACCATACGGAAACATTCTTTGATTATTACAAAAAGAATCTCATCTATACAGATGCCAGACCGAATAAGGCCCACAGAGCTCTGGCCAAGCTTGAAGCACAGGGTAAGCTGAAGGCGGTAGTCACCCAGAACATAGACGGGCTCCATCAGAAGGCCGGAAATAAAAAGGTGTATGAGCTCCACGGGTCGACCCTCAGGAATTACTGCATGAAATGCCATCAGTACTACGATCTTGACTACATCATGGACGAATATCACTGCAAGGGCGGTGTTCCCATCTGCCCCGTATGCGGAGGGATAATCAAGCCCGACGTCGTACTTTACGAGGAGATGCTGGATGAGGATACTATAGATAAGGCGGTGACCGCTATCTCGAAGGCTGACGTCCTCATAATCGGCGGAACATCCCTGGTAGTATATCCTGCTGCAGGCTTCGTGCGCTATTTCAGAGGGAGCCATCTCGTGCTCATAAACAAGCAGGAGACGCCCTATGATTCACATGCTGATCTGGTGATCCATGATTCGATAGGCAAAGTCATGGATATGGATGAATGAGCTGCGAGAAATATGTGTATACTTTGTGAAAAAGCGTTTTTCCCCTTTACTTTGGGTTAGTTTTTTGGTATACTTTCACCATGTATGAATTAAAAAACATTAATTTTGTATTGTTGACCGGGTCTGCCGAAGATCCGCATTAAGCAGTTAATAATACATATACTACATACACACTTATTTTACACCTAGGAGGAAATATCAAAATGAGAGAAGTTGTAATCGCAAGTGCAGTAAGAACTCCCATCGGCAAGTTCGGCGGAAGCTTAAAGGACGTTCCCGCAAGAAAGCTTGGAGCTATCGTTATCAAGGAAGCACTCAACAGAGCAGGCGTTGATCCCGCTGCAGTAGATGAAGTTATCATGGGCTGCGTTCTTCAGGGAGGCCTTGGACAGAACGTTTCCAGACAGATGTCCTTAGACGCCGGAGTTCCTGTAGAAGTTCCTACAATGACAATCAACAAGGTTTGCGGATCCGGTTTAAGAGCTGTAGAGCTCGCTGCTCAGATCATCAAGGCAGGCGACGCTGATATCGTAGTTGCAGGCGGAGCTGAGAACATGTCAGCTACAGCATACGCAATGCCCGCAGCAAGATGGGGAGCTAGAATGTTCGATACCAAGATGGTAGACATGATGGTAAACGACGGACTTTGGGATGCATTCAACGGATATCACATGGGTATCACAGCTGAGAACGTTGCTGAGCAGTGGGGACTTACCAGAGAGCAGCTTGATGAATTCTCAGTTATTTCCCAGCAGAGAGCTGAAAAGGCTGTAGATTCCGGCAGATTTGACGACGAGATCGTTCCCGTTACCATTCCTCAGAGAAAGGGCGATCCTATCGTATTCTCAAGAGACGAGCACCTTACAAGAGGATCTTCCATGGAGAAGGTTGCTAAGCTTAAACCCGCATTCAAGAAGGACGGCGGAGTTGTAACAGCTGCTAACGCTTCCGGTATCAACGATTCCGGCGCTGCTGTAGTAGTTATGTCCGCAGAGAAAGCTGAAGAGCTTGGAATCAAGCCTCTTTGCAAGATCGTTTCCTACGCTTCCGGCGGAGTTGATCCTTCCATCATGGGAGTTGGACCTGTTCCCGCTACAAGAAAAGCTCTTGACAAGGCCGGCCTTAAGATCGAAGATATCGACCTCGTTGAAGCTAACGAAGCATTCGCTGCTCAGTCACTTGCAGTAAGAAAAGAATTAGGACTTGATCCTGAAAAGACAAACGTAAACGGCGGAGCTATCGCTCTCGGACATCCTATCGGAGCTTCCGGATGCCGTATCCTCGTAACCCTGATCTATGAAATGATGAAGAGAGACAGCAAGAGAGGTCTTGCAACTCTTTGCATCGGCGGCGGAATGGGAACTTCCCTCATCGTTGAGAGATAATTATTCGTAACAGAATATACGGCCGGCGGCTTCGGCCGCCGTGCCCACATGGTCCATTAGCTCAGCTGGGAGAGCGTCTGGGTGACAACCAGAAGGTCACAAGTTCAAGTCTTGTATGGGCCACCACCGAACCCTTGAAACATCTGCGTTTCAGGGGTTTTATTTTTAAAAAGATTTGCGTAATCGCACCTGATGAAATATAATAACAATAATCGGACGTATATATTTATAAAAGAAGTTTCATACTTAAACGGCTGTCACAGAGATGCAGAATATCTTTAAACAGTTGCACAAGCAGGAGAAGACATGAAGATAACTGTAAAAGTGGGAACGTCGACCCTTACACACAAGACGGGAAGACTGAATATCAGAAGAGTGGAGGAACTCTGTAAAGTATTAAGCGATGTAAAGAACGCGGGTCATGACATAGTTCTGGTGTCATCCGGCGCCATAGGCATGGGAGTCGGCAAGTTAAACATGGCGGAGAAGCCTCAGGATATGCCCACCAAGCAGGCAGCTGCGGCGGTGGGACAGTGCGAACTGATGTATGTGTATGATAACCTCTTTCAGGAATACAACCATACGGTGGCGCAGATCCTGATAACAGGCGAAGATCTGGCGGACAGCGCGAGGCATGAAAATTTCACAAATACACTGAACAGACTGCTGGAACTGGGGGCGCTCCCAATCATAAATGAGAATGATACCATTGCCACCAGCGAGATCGCTGTGGGCGATAATGACACGCTGGGAGCCCTGGTGGCAGCCAGCGTCAAATCGGATCTTTTCATAGTTATGACGGATATAGATGGATTGTATACTGCCGATCCAAGACACGATCCCAACGCAGAACTGATAAGCGAGGTCAGCGAGATAACAGATGAGATGCTTCAGGGAGCGGGAGGCCAGGGATCCAGCCTTGGAACCGGAGGAATGGCAACTAAGCTCTCGGCAGCGAAGATCGCTATGGATGCCGGAGTGGATATGATCATAGTGAATGGTTCAGCACCTGAGATCATCTATGATGCTGTTGACGGGAAAACTGCAGGCACACGATTCATCGCTAAGAAATAGGGAGACTGCCCAATGAAAAACACACGTGAGATACTTGAAGAGACCAGAGCGGCGCTTCCCGCTCTGACCGCATCAAAAGAAAAAAAGAACGAAGCGCTGAAAGCCATAGCAGCCAGGCTCATATCGGAAAAAGACGATATACTGAAGGCTAATTCTGAGGACGTTCAGGCTGCAAGGGATCACCTGGGAGACGTTATGACCGACCGCCTGACCCTTACTGAAAAGCGCATCGAGGACATGGCTAAAGGGGTGCTGGACGTGGCAGCACTTCCGGATCCCGAAGGCAGGGTCCTGAACAGGATAGAGAGGCCTAACGGAATAGTGATCGAAAAGACGTCCGTTCCTCTTGGCGTAGTTGCCATAATATATGAGAGCAGGCCGAACGTCACATCGGATGCGGCGGTTCTGGCTCTCAAGTCAGGAAATGCCGTAGTTCTCAGAGGAGGAAGGGAAGCATTCAGGTCAAATAAGGCGGTAGTGGATGCTATTCATCTGGGACTTGAGGATGCAGGGCTTCCCAAAGAGCTGGTCGGCTTCATAGAGGATACAGACCACAGATCAGCCGATGAGATAATGAAGGCCGTCGGGCTTGTGGATCTCCTGATCCCAAGGGGAGGCGCGGGACTCATCAGACGCTGCGTGGAGAATGCTATTGTTCCATGCATACAGACGGGGACCGGTATCTGTCATATCTTTGTTGATGAGACAGCTGATCAGGAAAAGGCGCTTAACATCATAGAAAACGCCAAGACCAACAGGCCTTCGGTCTGCAACGCTGAAGAGGTGCTTCTGGTCCACGAAAAAATTGCAAAAGAATTCCTTCCGAAACTTAAAGAGCGTCTCGTCGATGACAGGACTGCAAAAGATCTTCAACCCGTGGAACTCAGGCTGGACGAGAAGGCAGCCGAGATCATACCGGGAACACCAGCTGGACAAATGGATTTCGATACGGAATTCCTGGATTACATCCTGGCTGTAGCAGTGGTCAAAGATGCAGATGAGGCGATGAGCCACATCGCGATACATTCCACAGGGCACAGCGAAGCCATAATCACAGAGGATGACAATAACGCAAATAAGTTCACATCACAGGTGGATTCAGCAGCAGTATATGTAAACGTATCCACAAGATTCACAGATGGCGGTGAGTTCGGACTTGGATGTGAGATGGGAATATCCACACAGAAGATGCATGCCAGAGGCCCCATGGGACTTGAAGAACTTAACACTTACAAGTACGTTATCCATGGCGATGGACAGATAAGATAGCAATAAAAAACTCCCTTTCGGAAAAGGGAGCTTTTTTATGCTTAGATAAGTCCCGCTGCCTTGGCTTGGGAAGTGAGCTCTTCCCTGAAGTCAGGATGCGCAAGCGAGATCATGGCTCTCGCTCTGTCCTGCATGGTGAGTGCTCTCACATCGATACAGCCGTACTCTGTAGCAACGTAGTGGATGTCGGATCTGGGTGTGGTCACCGCAGTTCCCGGCACGAAGTAGGGCACGATCTTGGAGATGCGCTTGCCGTTTTTAACGAAACTGGATGAGGTCGCGATGATGGACTTGCCACCCTCAGACCACTGTGCGCCTCTTACGAAGTCAGCCTGTCCGCCTGTTCCGGACTGCTGTTTCCATCCGATGCAGTCAGCCGCAGCCTCACCGAAGAGATTGAAGGACATGGTGGAGTTGATGGAGATCATGTGGCGGTTCTTAGCGATGTTTCTGGGATCATTCACGAAGGTGAAAGGAGCTGCATAGTATTCTTCGTTGTGGTCCAGAGCCTTGTAGAGGTCGGGGCTGCCGAAGGAAAAACTGAACACGGTCTTTCCGTCCATGAAGCCCTTGTATCTGTTTGTAACGTTTCCTGAAAGAGCCAGCTCATACATGGGCTGAGCGAGGAGCTCAGTGTACACGCCCAGGTCGTTGAATTCCTTGAGGCCATAGCCGATGGCGATGGAAATGTTTCCAAGACCAAGCTGGATCGTATCACCGTCATGGATCTCTCTGAGGACGTGCTCTGCGATCCTGGTGGATATCTCGTCAGGCTCGCCTGCGGTGTAGTCGTCATACTTCCAGTCGGCTTCAACGATGGCATCGGCCTCTGAAACGTGGATCTTGTTATCCTGACCGAATACGTAAGGCGTATTGGAGTTGACCTGAAGGATAACGTGCTTTGTCTGATCCATCAGACATCTGTGAAGAGCTGTGCCGGAAGGGCCGAAGTTCATGTAGCCATCCTCGTCGGGTTTGCTGACTTCAAAGAAGCATACGTCCGGCTTGGCTATATCGTGAGCCCACAGATCGATCCTTGAGAGATGTACGGAATTGTAGGAGACAGGGCTTCCGGCCTTAAGTCTCTTTCTCTCATTTATACCCATGAAATAGGTGTTGAAGAGGAAGGGATTGTCTATGGATTCATCGTAAGCCGGTGTGTACTGATAGTTGTTGGAACCCATCAGGGTCACACCTTCCAGCTCATGGCGCCTGTTCCAGAGGGCTTCCAGAAGAGCGTATGCTCCGCTGGATGCTGTGCCGGCATAGACGCGGTCTCCGGACTTCACTATTTTAACTGCTTCATCTGCAGTCATAAGTTTTGATTGATATAATTCTGCGATTTCTTTTTTCATAATACTTTCCTTTGTTAATTGAATTACTCAAAGCATTATACACTATCGGGTTAAAAAAGTTAAGCCGAAAATGATATTTTGTGGTATAATACCTCCTGTGCGAAAAACACAAGGAGCAATTTATGACAGGTAAGAAAACAGGAGCCGTCGATGTAGGCGGCGGAACAAGGGGAATATTCGGGGCCGGAGTTCTGGACAGGTGCATGGACCTGGGAATACATTTCGACCACTTCGTGGGAGTATCCGCGGGATCTGCAAACGGAGCTTCATACCTTGCAGGACAGCGCGGAAGGAACTTCACCTTCTACAACGAGTATGCCTTCAGAAAAAAATACATGAGCTTTGACAATCTGCTTAAGACAGGAGATTATCTGGGATTTGACTATATTTACGGAGATCTCTCCAATGAAGATGGGGAGTATCCTCTGGATTATGATGCCATGATGAATAATCCCTGCGGGTTTGAGATCGTGGCAACCAATGCAGCTACGGGAAGGGCCATCTACTTCAACAAGATGGAGATGGAACGCAACCACTATGATTTCTTTAAGGCATCCTGCTGCGTTCCCGCACTGGACAGACCGTATTTCATAGGGAAGATACCGTGCTATGACGGCGGTCTGGCGGATCCCGTTCCGTATAAGAGAGTATTCAGGGCCGGCTGCGATAAGGTGGTGGTCATACTGACCAAACCGAGGGATACTGTGAGGAACTCCGGAAAGGACAGGGTCCTGGCAGTAACTATAGCACATGATTATCCTAAGGCAGCAGACGCCTGGATAGCCAGATCTGAGACGTACAACAGAAGCGTGGAAGAACTCTTTGAACTCGAAAAGGAAGGAAAGGCTCTGATCATTGCCCCGGAGGATATAGGAGGGCTTAAGACGCTGTCGCAGGATCACGGAGCTTTGGAGGACCTTTACAGACAGGGATTGAGAGCGGCGGATGCAATACCCGCTTTTCTTGAAGAATAAAGAGATCGATAAAACTAGCCACTTGAATAATCGGTACGGTTGTGTTATCATATTTCACGTACCGGATATGCGCTGTTAGCTCAGCTGGGAGAGCACCTGGGTCACAACCAGGTTGTCAGGGGTTCAAGTCCCTTACAGCGCACCAGAGAAGAGACGGCTTTAGGTCGTCTCTTTTTATTGCGCACTTCCGCTTTTCGTGTTAAACTATAACGTAGACATCTATGCGCTGACACGAGGATATCGAGGATGGACATGAAGAAAGAAATACCTAAAATAAATATGTTCAAGAACTACGTGGGGCAGCTGATCTTCAGGATCTGCGTTTTTCTGTTCCTTCTTTGGGCATATTTCTTCAGACATGAATATTTTGAGCTGATAGTGACCAAAAGCGAGGAACTGAAGTGGCAGGCCATGGGGTTCTCGGTGGAAGAGATGAGACAGATGCTCTTCAGCCAGGCAAGCATATGGTGGGTCTGGGCGATCTGGGCGATCTTCATGCTTCACATGATATCCCAGATGATACCGGAATCCAAGTACATCACCATGGGTTCCAGAAAGAACTTCGCCAAGCATTATCAGCCTGTTGAAGACTATGACAGGCTTGAGATGTACAGGTACGTCCAGAAGAATAATCTGGGAGCCGTGTGGACGCTTCTCATATGGTTGGGATTCAACGGCATTTTCGGCGCATTGTATGTGTTTGACGTAATCGGGATACCCGAACTGGTGCTTCTCACAGGGGCATACTTCGTGTGCGACCTGATCTGTGTGGTCATCTGGTGCCCGTTCCAGAGGTTTCTCATCAAGAACCGCTGCTGCGTTAACTGCAGAATCTTCAACTGGGGATACTTCATGATATTCACCCCATGTCTGTTCATAAGGAACTTCTTCACCTGGAGCCTGTTCTTCACCTCGGTGGTGCTCCTCATAAGGTGGGAGATAACTCTTCTCAGATATCCCGAAAGATTCTGGGAGGGATCCAATAAGATCCTTCAGTGTGAGAACTGCCAGGACAAGATCTGCAAACAAAAAGGTATGAAGCTCTTCGATGAGCAGGGACATATAATCAAACTAAAGAAAGCAAAGGAGAACTGATAAAGTGGCTGAATCTTTAAACTTTATCCATCAGATCATCGAAAGCGATCTGGAGACTAAGAAATACGGGGATAACCCCATCATCACCAGGTTCCCGCCTGAACCCAACGGTTACCTTCATATAGGGCACGCCAAGTCCATCTGCCTCAACTTCAGCACGGCGATGAAATACGGCGGACTCTGCAATCTGAGGTATGACGATACCAATCCTGTGAAGGAGGATACGGAATATATCGATTCCATCGAGGAAGATGTAAGATGGCTGGGGTTCGAATGGAACAAGAGACTTTGGGCTTCAGATTATTTCGATACGATGTATGCCGCAGCAGTTGAACTCATAAAGAAGGGAAAGGCTTACGTATGTGAGCTGACTCCGGAGGAGATCAAGGAATACAGAGGAACTCTGAAGGAACCCGGAAAGGAATCTCCATACAGAAACAGATCCGTTGAAGAGAATCTTAAACTCTTCGAGGAGATGAGGGAAGGAAAATACGCAGACGGCGAGAAGGTGCTCCGCGCCAAGATCGATATGGCGTCTCCCAACATCAACATGAGGGACCCCATCATCTATCGTATAGCTCACGCCACGCATCACAATACAGGAGACAAGTGGTGCATCTATCCGATGTACGACTTCGCGCATCCCATCGAGGATGCCATAGAAGGCATAACCCATTCCATCTGCACCCTGGAATTCGAGGACCACAGGCCGCTCTACGACTGGGTAGTGAGAGAGGTGGGCTTCTGGCCTAATCCTCCTCAGCAGATAGAATTCGCCAGACTTAACATAACTAACACCGTTATGTCCAAGAGGTTCCTGAAGAAACTGGTGGACGACGGTATCGTGGACGGCTGGGACGATCCCAGAATGCCCACCATCGCAGGCATCAGAAGAAGAGGGTACACACCTGAAGCCATCAGGAATTTCTGCGAAGAGATCGGAGTTTCCAAGGCCAATTCCACTGTGGACATCGCTCAGCTCGAGCACTGCGTAAGAGATGACCTGAAGGAAAGAGTTCCTTCCAGAAACGTCATCTTCGATCCCGTCAAGGTGATCATCACCAACTATCCTGAAGGACGATCAGAGGAGTGTGAGATAGAGAACAACCCTGCAGTTCCTGAGATGGGCACCAGAACGGTCACTTTCTCCAGGGAGATCTGGGTGGACAGAGCAGACTTCGAGGAAGTGCCTCCTAAGAAATACTTCAGGCTTTTCCCTCCTCAGGAAGACGGAAGGGAAGGCAACGAGGTAAGGCTCAAGGGAGCATACTTCATCCGCTGCACCGGATATTCGAAGAATGAGGACGGAACGGTGAAAGAGATCTATGCGACTTATGATCCCGAAACCAAGTCCGGATCCAACTTTGAAGGAAGGAAGGTCAAGGGGACCATCCACTTCGTGGATGCCAACAACTGCGTTCCCATCACCATCCGTCAGTGCGACTATCTCATGATAGACGATCCTGAGAACCCCGGAAAGATGATCGGAAACACAGACTCACTTCACGAGAGCGTATGCATCGCAGAGCCCACACTTAAGGACTGCGAGCCCGGAGATCGCTTCCAGTTCTTCAGACACGGTTACTTCAATGCGGAACCGAAACTCTATACTAAAGATAACCTCGTATTCAACGAGATCGTAGGACTCAAGTCCTCATGGAAATAAAAAAATGCCTCAGCGTCAGCTGAGGCTTTTTTTAGAAGTTAACGTTGTTTTTTCCTTTCGTATGAAGGATCTCCCTTGCTTCATCAGGAGATGCTATCTCGAAGTCCAGGGATTCAAGGATCCTGACTATTTTTTCTACCTGCTGTGCATTGCTGACAGCAAGTTCTCCGTTCGGCTTTATATACAGACTATCCTCGAAACCGACCCTTACATTTCCGCCGAGAACTGCGCACATGGTTTCGTATCTGAAAGTGCGTCTGCCGCCGGCCACCATAGAAAAATTAGCTTTATCTCCGAAATTTCTGTCGATTTGGTTTATGAAATACATCAGGTTCTCAGCCGAGAAAGGTATACCGCCCAGCACTCCGGGAACGAATTGGAAGTACAGAGGTTCTTTGACAAGGCCTTTTTTGTAAAAATATGCGATGTTATTGATTTGACCAAAATCGAAAATTTCAAATTCAGGAACTGTTCCGGATTCATTCATGATATTCAGGCAGTACTCCATTTCTTCAAAAGTATTCCTGAAGACCGTTGACTTTGTACCTTTAAGGAAGGGGATCTCCCAGTCATAGAGGGGTTCATCTATGGTATTGGCCAGATCAGATAGAACGAAATTGACTGAGCCGCTGTTGAAAGAAGCTATTTCCGGCTTGAATCTGGGAATTACTGCGAACCTTTCCTCTACGCTCATCCCTATGGCACCTCCGGTGGTTATGCCGATTATGACGTCAGAGCCTTTCTTGATCCCTGCCAGGATATCTCCGAGATAGTCCAGGTCAGAAGTGGGCTTACCGTTATCTTCACGTGCGTGTATATGCACCATGGATGCTCCGGCGTTTGCTGCATCTACAGCAGCCTGTATTATATCGTTTTTGCCGCAGGGAAGATAGGGCGACATAGTTGGCGTGTGTATAGCCCCCGTGACTGCAGCTGTGACTATGACCTTCTGATTGCTTTTTCTCATTAGCGCACCTCCGATCCATTAAAGCAATATCAATAATAAACTAACTGCAAACGCTATGCCAAGTAATAGTTATTTACATTATTTGAATATTTATGTAATATATTAATGGTAATTCGTAGTATTTCCCAGTAAACAAAGGAGTGGCCATGAAACTTAATAATAAAATCGCGATCGTGACGGGAGGCGCTAAGGGTATAGGGTTCGAAATGTGCAGGCTTTTCAGTGCTGAAGGAGCCCGTGTTGTTTCTGCAGACATAGCGGAAGCAATATCAAAACCTCTTGATGGTGTGGAATATTATAGGCTTAACGTTGCTGATACCGCAGAGTGTTCTGCTTTTTTCGAATATATGAAAGAAAAATATGACAGAATGGATATTCTGGTAAATAATGCAGGTATCACCAGAGATGCTATGACTAGAAAAATGACAGATGAACAGTGGGATCTGGTTTTAGACGTAGATCTTAAGGCCGCTTTCAATCTTGTAAGGCTTATCGGACCTCAGATGGAAGAAAACGGATATGGTGCGATCCTCAACATTTCGTCGGTAGTAGGAGAGTATGGTAATATTGGACAGGCGAACTACGCTGCAGCCAAAGCGGGATTGATGGGACTTACCAAAACATGGGCAAAGGAATTTGCCAGAAAGGGTGCTGCTGTCAGGGTCAATTGCATAACTCCGGGGTACACTATGACCGATATTCTGAAAACCGTGCCTGAAGAACTGCTTAAAGACTTTGCGTCCAGGACTATGCTGGGAAGGCTTGGAGAGCCTGAAGAGATCGCAAAAGCAGCTCTTTTTCTGGTAAGTGATGATGCATCTTATATAACAGGTCAAACCCTCGCTGTCAACGGCGGCATGAGACTATGATACAACGAAATATATTCAAAAAAGCATCAAGCCTTAGTTTTCAAACTAAGGCTTTCTTATTTATTCAGAGAAAATGAAAAAGTGGATATTATTATACTCTCGTTCAGGACCTGTCAAATTATAAAGCAAACGCTGTGCCAATACGGTTAAAAACTTTAAAAGCTGTGGTAGATAGCCATAATGACGATATATCGGCATTGAGGAAAAGAAGACATCATCAGTATGATGAAATATCGACTAATAATGACGATATTACGACTTAAACATTTTGACATTTTATTGCGAATACTGAGCATAACACAATTATGCGCTTCAGCACGTTAAAAGGTGTGCTGAAAGCACTATATATTGTGCCTTTATTATATACAAAAAATTAACTACGCAACGTTAATGTTTTGGCATGTCTTTTGCTCATTAATATCGTAAAACTGAATACATAAGATAGTTAATGCGGGACATGTTGTGTTAATGGAGGAAACTATATGAACAGTAAAGAGTTGCTTCAATATTATAAAGACCACCTTACTACGGTAGACGAAGCTGTTAAGTTAGTAAAATCCGGTGATCTCATTATTGACGGTCATGGACATGGACGCTCTGAAATATTCGGACCTGCTCTTATGAAGAGAGCCGATGAACTTGAGGGTGTAAGGCTTACCACCGGATATAATCTCGGAAAGGCTCCTCACTGTGAGCCGCAGTACGAAGGACATTTCAGACACCTTTCCATGTTTAACATCGCATCCACAAGGCAGGCGCATTGGGAAGGTAGGGCGGATTTCTTTTCAGGTCACTTTTCACAGCTTGAGAGAATATATGCCTCGATGAAGCCGAATGTGCTTTTTACATCAGTAACTCCTCCCAATGAGGATGGATACGTTTCAATGGGACTTTCTGTTGATTTCACAAGAGCCATGGTGGACGTATGCCCTATAGTTATCGCACAGGTCAACAGAAATATGCCCTGGACTGAAGGAGATTCTGTCATTCCATGTGATAAGATAACCTGCTTCGTTGAAGAGGACACTGACATCTTCGAGATACCTGTTTCCTCAAATCCTTCGGAAGTTGATCTTAAGATCGCGGAACATTGCGCAGAACTCATTAAGGACGGTGATACACTGCAGATCGGAGTAGGTTCCATACCCGATACAGTTCTTTCGCTTCTCAGCAACCACAAGCATCTCGGCATACATACGGAACTCGGTTCCACCGGTATTATGACGCTGATGAAGAAAGGTATCATAGATAACTCTATGAAGACTATAAATCCGGGCAAAGTGGTCTGCACCCTGATGGGAGGAACCAAGGAATTCTATGATTTCGTAGATCATAATGATGATTTCGTGATGAGGAAGTCGTCTTACGTACTGAATCCTGCCACGATTTGTCAGCATAAGAACATGGTAGCTATGAATTCGGCTATAGAAGTAGACCTTCTTGGACAGCTCAATTCGGAGATGATAGCCGGAAAGGAATTCTCCGGAGTAGGAGGTCAGGTAGATTTCCTCAGAGGAGCGATGATGTCTGAAGGAGGGAGATCCATCATATGTATGAGAGCTACTGCCAAGAAGGGAACACAGTCCACTATAGTTTCAAGACTGGCAGCCGGTACCGTAGTGACGGCTTCAAGATACGACGTCATGTACATAGTTACAGAGTACGGTATAGCATCCCTGTGGGGAAAGACGAACGCTGAGAGGGCTAAGGAGCTTATCAAGATAGCAGCTCCTCAGTTCAGAGAAGATCTTGAAAGAGATTACTATCAGTACATCCACAAAGTTGTCTGATGCCAGAAGCTTAAGATGGAAATTAAAGGATACTGACGCATCTGAGATACATCGGATGCTTAGTATAAATAATTCGCTTTATTCTAGTTAAATAGGAGGAAAAAATGAAAAAGATTTTAAGCGTACTGCTTATCCTCGCCCTTGTTTTCTGCTTCGCAGCATGCGGTGGCAGTTCATCAGATACAAGCGGCGGAGATGCTGCAGCAGAAGACGAGCCGGTAACACTCGTACTTGGAGGAGCTGCTTCCGGCGACACAAACCCTTATCTCATGAACGTTGAGTGGGCCAATGAATGGCTCCAGGAAAATGGTTCTACAGTTTCTATCGAAGCTAACTGGGGCTCCGTTCTCGGTTCAGAAACAGAGCTTGCTCAGAACGTAGCACTTGGTGACGTAGATATGTTCTCCATCGCAGACATGTCCACCACAGGAGTTGCTCCTAAGATGGCATTCGGAAACTTCCCCGGACTGTTCCCCGACTATGATGCTGTAAACGAAGCATGGTCACAGGATGGCTGGGCATTCAAGTTAGCTGACGAACTTCTTAATGAAGCCGGAATCAAGCTCGTAGGAGCCGGAGATAACGGATTCAGAATTATCTCGAATTCCAAGAGACCCGTTGAGAAGATCGAGGACATCAAAGGACTCAAGATCAGAGTTCCCGAAAACAAGCTTCTACTGGCTATCTGGGAAAAGTTCGGAGCTCAGACTGCACCTATCGCACTTGGAGACCTCACAGCAGCTCTTCAGACCGGTACTGTAGATGGACAGGAACTCGGCGTTCAGCACTTCTATTCATTCGGATGGGTTGAATTCAACAAGTATCTCACACAGCTGAACTATAACTATTCAGCTAACGTAATCTGCATCAACCTTGAAAAATTCAATAGCCTTTCAGAACAGCAGCAGTCCGACCTTCTTGCAGCATTTGATTATTCAACTGCTAAGATGAGAGACTATGTAAAGGAATTTGAGGCTAATGCTGTAGAGGAAATGACTGCTGAAGGACTTGAATACCTTCCTGCTTCCGATGAAATGAAGGATCAGTTCTATGAGATCGGTTACAACCTTGCTCACGAGGATACCTGGATGGAACTTCTTGGAGAGGATCTTGTAAACCAGATGTATCCCACTGAACCCTAAATCAATTATATCTGAATAATCAAGCTTATGGCTTATTATTGCTAGCAATCGTTTATCAGCATGTGGGGGGATCCCCCACATGCTGATGACACATTAATGGATATGTAATTCATTATAGGAGGAAAAAATGGCTAAAGCTAAAGAATCAGGATGGTTCAGAGGGATAGTCAGACTTGAAAAGGGATTGTCAGGGATCATCAGCTGGATCTGTGCTGCTTGGTTTACAGCGATGATTTTGACTATGGTCTGGCAGGTCGTCAGCAGATTCATTCTGCATCTTTCCGTCCCCTGGACCGATGAGTTATCCAGATATTTGTGGATAACTCTGGCATTCGTTGGAGCCGGTGCAGCTGTTTCCGAGAATGCACATGTTGAAATAAACATAATAGCATCCTTCTTAAAAGGGATTAAAGATGAAAAAAAGAAATATCGCATGGCAAAGATAAGCGATATTGTTAGATATATTATTCTTATAGGACTTTCTGTTTTCCTTGAATATCAGTGGATCAAATTCACAATGAAAGCCATGAAACTCGGACAGCTTTCGTCTGCAATGGAAATACCAATGACGCTTCCCTATATCATCATAGATATAGGCGTAGCTTCGATCATTATCCATTCACTGTTCAGACTGATAATATCCTTTGTGGATCATGAGTCTATCATCGATCCTCAGGTAATAAAGGAGGGTGAGTAAGATATGTCGATGATCATAGCGTTTTTCGTAGTTTTCCTTATTTTTGCATTCCTTAAGGTACCGGTAGGATTTTCTATCCTGATGGGAGGAATAGCAGGATACCTTGTAGGCGGCATACCTTTTAACACCTGGCCTGCAGCTCTGTTTGCAGGACTGGATTCATTTCCGCTTCTCGCCATACCCGCGTTTTTCCTTGCGGGAGACCTTATGGCAAGCGGCGGTATATCACAGGCAATAGTTGACTTCATCAACGCTATTGTAGGAAGACTCCGTGGCGCTTTAGGATGCGTACTCGTAATCACCTGCGCACTGTTCGGAGCTATCACAGGGTCTTCTGTAGCCACAGTATCTGCTGTAGGCAACATCCTTAAAGACCCTATGCTGAAGTCCGGATATGACAAGAAGTATTTCACCGCACTGATCTCTGCTTCAGGATTCCTCGGGACCCTGATACCACCGAGCGTACCCGGAATCATGTATGCTCTTGTAGCGAACCAGAAGGTCACAGACGTATGGATGTCTACAGTAGGCCCTGGAATTCTTCTTACAATACTTTATTGTATAGTTAACTATTTCATCTGCGGACGTAAGATGCCCAAGGTAAAGGAGCCTTTCTCCATGGCCGAATTCGGAAAGGGTGTGGGAAAGGCCACTCCTAAGGCGCTGGTTGCATTCATAATGCCTGCTATTATTTTCGGCGGCGTATACGGGGGAGCATTCACCGCTACTGAAGCCGGAGCTGTAGCAGTAGTTTACGGAGTCCTTGCAGGTTGGGTGATCTATCCTCTTCTTTTCAAGATGAAACCGGATGAGACTCTTGTAAGGACTGTAAGAAAGTCAGCCATGTCATCCCTTACCATCGCGCTTCTTATCTGTACGGCGACGATAATCGGAAGAATGGTTGCCCTTGGCGGAGTTACCAAGACTATCACAGCGTTCATGATGAACGTCACAGACAGCAAGGTAGTATTCCTTCTCATCTGCAACGTGCTTCTCATTCTGGTAGGCATGTTCCTTGAGACGAATACCGGAATCCTTCTGTTCTGCCCCATCCTTTGCCCTATCGCACAGGCATATGGCATCGATCTGGTACATTTCGGAGCTATGCTCCTTCTCAACCTTGAGATAGGTCTCTGCACACCTCCGTTCGCTGCAAACCTTTTCGTAGCATGCAAGATGACAAAGCTTTCAATTGATGAGATCCTTAAGGATATGATACCGTTCTTTGCGGTATGTATACCGGTTCTGCTGCTGACAACTTTCTGGGAGCCTTTTGCACTGTTCATTCCCAATCTGATCAACGGCTGATCTCAGGTCAAAATAAATAAAAAAAAATAATAGAAGGAGGGTAACTGTAATGATCAACAACATAGTAATCGTGAGTGCTTGCCGTACACCTTTTGATAAGTTCGGCGGAGCAATGAAATCCATACCCAGTTTCGAACTGGCTGCAGACGTAATGGTAAAGTGTCTCGAAAGAGTGGATTTTAAAAAGGAAGACGTACCTTTTATCACATACGGCACAACTATACATGCCGAAGTCGGACCTTATGTCAACGTTCCTGTGAGACAGGCCCTCCTTAAGGCAGGATTTCCTGCCACAACTAAATCTGTAACTGTAGACAGAGCTTGCTGCTCATCAATGACAGGACTCATGTGGGCGTGCCGAGAGATCCAGGTGGGTGAGGTAGACGTTGCGCTTGCAGTAGGTGCAGAGAACCTGTCAAATGTTCCTTATCTTGTAGATTCCAAAGTAAGATGGGGTCTCAAGCTGGGAACTACGGATTTCTTTGACGTAAATGCAGGATTCAACTACATAGGATTTGGCCCGGTTTCCGTTGACGCTGATACCGTAGCAAAAGAGTACGGAGTAGACCGTCTGGAAATGGATGAATGGTCATTAAGATCACATAAGAAATATAAGGAAGCCTATGATGCAGGCAAATTCAAAGACGAGGTAGTACCTTACGTCGTTCATGAGAAGAAGGGCGACATTGTGATGGAAGCTGACGTAGCTCCACGTCCGGATAGCACCCTCGAGTCCCTTTCCAAGTTAAGGCCGGTATACGGAACAGAAGCTATAACTGCCGGAAATTCACCGGGACTTAACACCGGAGCTTCCGCGATACTTATTATGACGGAAGATAAGGCTAAGGAATATGGACTTGAACCTTTAGCATATATCAGAGACTTCGATTGCCAGTGTTCAGACCCCCAGAACATAGCAACTGTTCCGGCGCTTGTTACCAAATCGCTTCTTAAGAGGAACGACCTTGTTCCTGAAGATCTTGATCTTGTAGAGATAAACGAAGCCTTCGCTGCAATGCCGCTTGTTTCCTCTAAGATCATAACTGACGGAGATCCTGAAAGAAGGAAGGCATTCCTTGAAAAGACAAACGTGAATGGCGGAGCTGTTGCGATCGGACATCCTATGGGAGCTTCCGGTCTCAGACTCATAATGACTCTTATGTATGAGTTGAGAAGAAGAGGCAGAGGAAAGGGTATCGCCTGCCTTTGCGGTGGACTCGCACAGGGAGATGGCTTCCTGATCGAAGTAAAATAGGAGTCTTGATATGGACATTAAAAAGATCGATCATGTAGGCATAGTCGTAAGAGATATCGATGAATCCATTCCCAAGTATGAAGAACTCCTAGGACTGAAATTCCGGAACAAGGAGTATAATGAGGACTTTGATTGTTTCATTGGTTTCTTTGAATGCGGTGAAGTACTTGTGGAACTCGTACAGCCGCTGAGTCCCAGCAAAGCAATGACGTGGCTGGAGACCAGAGGCGAAGGCATCAACCACATATGTTACGAAGTGGATGATATCGAGGAAGCTTTTAAGGAAGCTAAAGACAATGACATGACTGATTATGAGAAGCCGCTTACGGGAGCCGGAGATTCGAAGGTCTTTTTCTTGAGAGAAGAGAGATTATGCTCTGTACAAACTGAATTAGTTGAGCTTAAAAAACAGTAAAGGCTTCATATATTGAAGCCTTTTTATCTTATTCGCGATGAACAGTGTTTTCTGACATGGGAGGAGAACATGAGCTATTTGAACGAATATAGGATCAATAGAGAAATACTGGCGACGATCGACTTTCATGGCACCGGAGATGAGATCGCTTCAGCCTTAGGCTTTGACAGGGACGAACTGGAGCTTTTCCTTAAAGATTCAGCGGAACACAGCACACTCATTGATGGAAGATATTTCTTCAGGTATGAGAACAACTTTAATAGCAAGGATCCTATAGGGAAAGAAGCCTTCGTAAGACCAGTATATGTTTTCTTGAAAAACAACAAATGCGATGTGGCTGCGGTTAGGGATCTCAGGATAAGATTGAGAGGAGTAATAGGAGGCAGGCTTGTTGACTTCCTTGATTTTCTGATGGAGATCGGGGAATACGTGAATTCCATACATGATAATGATTTTCTGGTGCATCTTTACAGCGTAACGGCGGAGACTTCAAGGGAGCTTTCGCTGAATTTCAGGAAACTGTATTTCAACAAGTCGGTACTGAAACTCAGCAAGGCAGAATTCATGAGAGGTATCTCACAGCATGAGACACTTGAACTGCAGCGTGAAGCGCTGGATATGATAAATGATGCAAACGTAACTGTGGAAGACGGCTTGCTGTACCTTTATGCCGGAGTAAACGAGCATTTCGGCGGATATCTCGAGAAAGGTGCCAATTTAAGGAAAAAAGGAATAGAATGCCTGGAAGAATTCAACTACCCCGGACTTGAAGAGGAGATGGCCCCTCTTCTCATATGGGATTATTATCTTTTGGGTGATTTCCGAAAGATGGTGGCCTATTATGAAAACTCCATACTTCCGCTGGAAAACAGGGATGGATCCGAGGTTTTCACCTTTGCTTATCCGCCCGTTATATTTTCATACTTCTTTATCGGAGAGTACAACAGGGCGCTGATTTTATCCCAAAGAATTTATAAAAGGGCTTATGACAATAACGATATACTGGCGGCCATATTGCTGAAGGCGATCACAGGAAGAGTGTATCTCTATATGGAAGATCTCGAGAGAGGGATGGAGATACTTAACGACGTATATAAAGAAGCAGAGAAAGCGGATTACGGATGGGGCTATTATTATACTCTATTCGGCATCGCGCTCTACTACTTCAAAAAAGAGAAATACGTAGAGGCCAGAGATGCGCTTGAAGAAGCTATCATGCAGGCAGAAAAACATGGCTTCGCTCCAATCAATGCTTCACCATTTGTTCTTGATGTATTGGATGCGATAGAAGAAAGAGGCCTTAAGAGGATAGACGGCTTTGACTACGACGAAAAACTCAGGGAATATATCTCTTCAAAAAACATCCACATGGCCGGAGTGGCTTTCAGGCATAGAGCACTGAAGAGAAAAAGGAAAAACGGCGATGTTTCGATTGCTATAGATGAACTTAAGCAAAGTGTTTCCCTTTTGGAGAAATCAGGCAACTTTCATGAACTGTCCCTTTCTGCCATGGAACTGGCAAAGATATATCTGGAACAGGAAGATAAAGCAAACGTAGTAAAATATGCAAATCTTTCCTGGAGGATGCTTTCTGAAAAGCATTACCACAAGTTCCCGGCGGAATTATATAAATATGTTGATGTTCAGGATAATATAGGCATGCTGGAGACCCAGCTGGACACACAGTGGCTCGAACTGAGACATATGGTCAACGATGAAAGGCTGGCTGTCAGATTGCTTACTACTCTGTGTAGAGACGAAGGCATGGAATGCGGCGTATTTTTCTCTGCGTCAGGCGGTACTCTGAAGATCCAGTGCACGCAGAACCTCGATCAGGACGATAAGGTCAATCCCGGTATCCTCAGAGCCGAAGCTATCGCAGCAGCGGTTGCGGACAGGAAAAAGGTGTTTGCAAATTCAGATGAGGCAAGTGTACCGAAGATGTCGCTCGGAATCCCGTTCATATATAAGGGGACTGCGGTGGCGGTCGTATATATGGAGAGTAATATCGAGCATAGGGATATCTCCGAAAAGGAACAGCTTCTCCTTATGGACTTTGCGTCAAGGATGAGCGAGACCATTGCTTCAGCAGTGGCATATAAATTTGAGACGTCAGGCGACAGGTCAGAAGAAAACGTTACGGAATTCGCCGAAAATATGAAGACGGATTCTCCATATTGCCAAAGCGTCGATGAAGATGTGTTCTTCATAAGGGATCAGATCGTAAAGGTGGCAAAGACCAATATACCTGTGCTTATCACTGGTGAAACGGGCGTTGGTAAGGAACTCTTCGCAAGAGAGGTATTCGACAAGAGCGGCTATAAAAAAGCCTTCATAAAAGTAAACTGCGGAGCTATACCCGGGAATCTGATAGAATCCGAACTGTTCGGATATGAAAAGGGCTCATTTACCGGTGCCCAGGGGAGAAAGAAGGGATACTTTGAAGTTGCTGAAGGAGGAACTGTGTTCCTCGACGAAGTGGGTGAACTGCCGCTCATGGCTCAGGTAAAGCTGCTGAGAGTGCTCCAGGAGCATGAGCTTATGAGGGTGGGCGGCACTGAATCAGTAAAGGTAGATTTCAGACTGATAGCGGCTACAAATAAAGACCTGGATAAGGAAGTAAAAAACGGGAATTTCCGTGAAGACCTCTACTACAGGCTGAACGTCGTTCAGTTGAAGATCCCGCCTCTTCGAAACAGAAAAAAGGATATTCCGCTGCTTGCGAATTTCTTCATAGATAAATTCAGCCATGAACTCGGAGTCGGAAGAAGAGATATGGATCCCCACAGCCTGATGGAGATGCTGAATTACTGCTGGCCGGGAAATATCAGAGAATTGGAGAACGCGATCCATAAGGCAGTACTGTTCACCGACGGTGAAAAGATAAAAGTTGAATTACCTGAAGATACGGGAAGTGAAGAGAGGGAGCCGGTTAAAAAAATCATTCAGGATCATGAGAGCACATCGGTCGCTCCGATAGATACAGAAAATGATATGTTCAGCATGTTCACATCGAAAGGAGAACTGCTGCCACTTGAGACGATGGAAGCCAGGTACATAGAAGCTGTTCTCAGAAAGTGCGGAGGAAAGGTATCCGGGAAAGGCGGAGCGGCAGAGATACTTGGGCTGAAGAGGACGACTCTCATATCAAAAATGAAAAAATTAGGTGTCAAAAACACTCGCGGAGGTGAAAATATATGAGTGACTTAAAAAACAAAAGAATAATAACAGTAGCAACTACAGGGGCATGGCCTCAGAAGAGCAACAATCCTAATCTTCCTACACAACCTGAAGAAATCGCTGATCAGATCTACGGAAGCTGGAAAGAAGGAGCAGCCATCGCTCATATCCACATCAGGGATGAGCAGGATCAGGACACTATGAGGGTCGATATTTTTAAGAAGGTACTGGATACTTTAAAGGAAAAGTATCCTGAATGCGACATCATCATAAACCTGACCGCTGCGGGCGGCATAGCAAACTCTGAAGATGACAGGATCGCACCTTTCAAGACTCTTAAACCTGAAATGGCCAGCTTCGACTGCGGAACCATCAACTGGATGCATAAGGGTATTTTCAACAATAACCCGGCTTTCCTTATGAGGATGGGAAAAGAAATGATCGAGGCCGGCGTAAAGCCCGAGGTAGAAGTATTTGATATCGGTATGATCCACGAAGCGGCATGGTATCTTAAGAACGGATACTTACAGGCTCCTGTACACTTCCAGTTCTGCATGGGTACTGTAGGCGGTATCCCAGCTACTCAGGAATACCTGATCCAGATGAAGAGAACTCTTGATGACGTTCTTCCGGGATCTACATGGAGTGCTTTTGGCATAGGCAAGGGTGCTATGGAGATCATGTACTCGGCCATCGCTGCAGGTGGAAATATCAGAGTCGGTATGGAAGATAATGTACTCTATCACAAGGGAGTGCTTGCTGAGAGCAACATGCAGCTTATTGCCAGAGCAAGAAGAGTCATTGAGGAATATGGCCTTGAGGTGGCGACACCTGACGAAGCCAGAGAGATCCTCGGACTTAAGAAATAAAAGAAACGGAGAATGAGAATATGAAAAAGGCCAGTTTCATAACAAAAGAACAGGCGGCACAGCTTGTCAAGGACGGTATGACCATCGTGACATCGGGATTTGTAGCCTGCGGACTTCCCGAAAACATATCAGGAGTTTTAGAAAAGCGATTCATCGATACGGGACACCCAATAAATCTGGTCCTTTTTCATGCTTCCGCACAGGGAAACCGTGACGGATCCGGCGCAGATCATTTCGCGCACGAAGGAATGGTACGCCGGGTAGTTGCCGGACACTGGAACATGGCGCCTAAGTTGGGACAGATGGCCCTTGAGAACAAGATGGAAGCCTACAATCTGCCTCAGGGAACACTTTCACAGCTTATGAGAGACATAGCTGCAGGAAGTCCCGGACATATCACCCACGTCGGTCTGGGGACCTTTGTGGATCCCAGAATCGAGGGGGGCAAGCTCAATGACGTTACAAAGGAAGAACTTGTGGAAGTAGTGGAAATACTCGGTGAGGAAAAACTGCTATATAAGTCGATTCCCATTGATATCTGTTTCATAAGAGGTACCACGTCAGACGAGTATGGTAATGTGACCCTTGAAAAAGAAGCTGCGACTACGGAAGTGCTTTCAATAGCTCAGGCTACCAGAAATTCCGGAGGCATCGTCGTGGTTCAGGTGGAGAGAAAACTGGGAAACGGTTATCTTGATCCGAAACTGGTGAAGATACCGGGCATCTATGTGGATCACATTGTCGTCTGTGACGATCCCAAACAACATGAGCAGTGTGTAGGCTGTGAATATGATGGATCCATGACCGGTGAATTCATCAAGGAAGCGGATGAGATGGTATATCCGCCTATGAGCCCCAAGAAGATGATAGGAAGAAGGGGAGCGCTTGAACTTAAACCTGACACCGTAGTAAATCTCGGCATTGGCATCCCCGAGTACGTTTCGCTATGTGCCAGTGAATGGGGATTCGGAGACTATATGACCCTGACTGTGGAATCCGGCGGGATCGGCGGAGTACCTCAGGCAGGATCACAGTTCGGCGGATCGGTGAACGTTCAGTCCATAATAGATCAGCCTAACCAGTTCGACTTCTATGACGGCGGCGGAGTGGACGATGCTTTTCTGGGACTGGCTGAGGTGGACGAAGAAGGAAATATCAACGTTTCCAAATTCGGAGGACGAGTTGCCGGATGCGGAGGATTCATTAACATAACCCAAAATGCAAAGAGGGTATATTTCTGCGGAACTTTTACTGCAGGCGGTTTGAAGACTGAAGTCAGAGATGGGAAATTGGTAATACTTCAGGAAGGCAGATCCAAAAAGTTCATCAAAAAGGTTGAACAGATCACTTTCAGCGGTGCGTATGCCAAAAAGATAGGACAACCTGTCAAATACATAACTGAGAGGTGCGTATTTGAACTTAAAAATGATGGCATTCATTTAACGGAAGTTGCTCCCGGAATCGACGTCAGGACTCAGATACTTGACTTGATGGATTTCGAGCCCATAATCGACGATGTTAAGATAATGGATAGCAGAATATTTGAGGTTTAAATGTAAGAAAACGGGGCGCATTTTTTGGGCCCTGTTTTAATGCTATACAATTCTTTATTTGACTTGAAGCCCGTCCTAAAATATAATTACAGTATAAATATGCAGTTAGTTTATACTAGGAGACATAGTTATGTACAAAGACGGAAAATTCATCATCGGCATGGTTGGTGAAAAGGAAATAGTAATAGAACCGAGAATGGCCAACCGCCACGGTCTGGTAACAGGAGCCACCGGTACAGGTAAGACCACGACCCTTAAGACCCTTGCTGAATCATTCAGCGAAGCGGGAGTCCCCGTGTTCTTCTCTGACGTCAAGGGAGACCTGAAGGGGATGGCTAAGAACTTCCCCGTTACTTTCTGGGATATCTACGGAAACGGCGGCATACCTGCCAGAACCACTATATCTGAGATGGGGCCCATACTTCTGTCCAAACTCATGGACCTTAATGATACCCAGTCAGACGTACTTTCGGTCGTGTTCAAGATCGCAGATGATCAGGGGCTGCTCCTGATAGATACCAAGGACCTTAAGGCCATGATCCAGTACGTTGCGGAGAACAATAAGGAATTCGCTGCGGCTTATGGAAACGTGACGCAGCAGACAGCTACGACCATCATAAGGAATATCGTTGCTATGGAGACCAAAGGCGCAGAGAGTTTCTTTGCGGAGCCGGCTCTGAACATTGCGGATTTCTTCGTGACAGGCGCTGAGGGAAAGGGAATGGTGAACATTCTGGATGCAAGCCAGCTTATCCATGATTCCACCCTGTATTCAACCTTCCTTCTCTGGATGCTGTCAGAGCTCTTCGAGACTCTTCCCGAGATCGGAGATCCGGATATGCCAAGGATGGTATTCTTCTTTGACGAAGCACACCTGCTCTTCAAGGATATCAACAAGGCTCTCATGGAAAAAATCGAACAGGTCATCAAGCTTATCCGTTCCAAGGGCGTAGGAGTTTACTTCATCACACAGTCCCCGAAGGATATCCCGGACTCCATCCTGGCTCAGCTGGGAAACAAGATCCAGCATGGACTGAGAGCATATACTCCTGCAGATGAGAAAGTAGTGAAAACCGTAGCAGATACTTTCAGGGCGAATCCAGAATTCAACACATATGAGACCATCCTCAACCTCGGAGTAGGTGAGGCTCTGGTGTCTACTCTGGGACCTGACGGCATACCCACCGTGGTGGAAAAGACTAAGATACTTGCGCCTGTAAGCATGAAGATAGATATCACGGATGAAGAAAAGAAGCAGTATGTCCTGATGAACAATGCATATCTCAGATATCAGAACATGTTTGACAGGGATTCCGCCTATGAATTCCTCCAGAGACTGAATGAGAAGAAGGTTCTTGAAGAGGAAGAGATAGCCCAGGCTAAGGAACAGGAGAAGATAAACGCCACCCAGGCCAAGATCGCGGAGATAGAAGCTAAGAAGGCGCAGAAGGAAGCTGAAAAAGAAGCTGCACACCTTCAGAAAGAGCAGGAGAAGGAACTACTGAAGCTCCAGAAGGAAAAGGAGAAGGAAGAAGCTGCCAGAAAGAAAGCCATCAAGCAGGTAGCATCCACGACAGTCGGATCCATCGGTCGCCAGATCGGAAGGTCGCTCGGCTCTGCCGGAGGAAGCGCGGGCAAGACGATCGGCGGAAACGTAGGCGCACAGCTCGCCAGATCTATACTTGGAACATTCTTGAAATAAATGACACCGAAGTTTTAACCGGAATCAGGGCTCTCTTCGGAGAGCCTGTTTTAATTAAGAAAGGATATTATTGTTTATGGAACTTACAACAGCAGTTAAGGAAAGAAGAAGCATTAGGAAGTATGAGGATAGACCCGTTCCTCATGAAGTGATAGAGGAGATCATCGAGGCTGCAAGATACAGCCCCTCATGGAAGAACAGCCAGATCGTACGCTATGTCCTGGTTGAGAGCAAAGAATTAAAGGACAAGCTTGCTACAGGCGATTACTGCTACGGATTCAAGTATAACGCTGCGGCTCTAGCCAACGCTCCGCAGGTAATGATACTTGCATATAAGAAGAACAGATCCGGCTTTGACAAGGACGGATCATTCTCTACACCCAAGGGTGATTTCTGGGAAGCCTTTGACTGCGGACTAGCAGCACAGACTTTCTGCCTTCTCGCGCATGAGAAGGGAATAGGGACCGTTATCCAGGGATACTTCGATGATGCCAAACTGGCCGAACTTCTCGGTCTCCCCGAAGACATGAGCGTAGGAGCTGTGATCCCCATGGGTTACATAGGAGAAAGAAATACAGCTCCGAAACGAAAAGACGTCTCAGAGCTGATATGCTATAAGTAATGATAAGGCGGACTCCGGTCCGCTTTTTTATTGTCTGTCAGTAACCGATGGCCAGACCGAACAGCAGGATGGCGCTGGTGAGGGCCAGATTGGCGATCTGGAATTTAATGGTCCAGCGGAACCACCTGGCGTAATTGATATCTGCCAGCCCAAGGCCTATCAGAAGAGCGGCGTTGGTAGGATATATGACGTTTGAAAAGCCGTCTCCGAAGGCAAAGGCTACGATGCAGAGCTGCGAAGAGATGCCGAAGATCTGTGCCAGGGGAATGATAAGGGGTATCAGCATGAAAGCCTTGGCAGAACCCGAACCGATGAAGAAGTTCATCCCGAGCACTATCAGGTAGATAAACAGGATCACAGCCCATTTGGGCAGGCTGTCTGCCACGCCTACTGCTCCATGAAGTATAGTATCCAGTATCTTCGCTTCCTCAAGGGTGTATCTGATGGAAGCTGCCATAAGTATCATCAGGACTGCTGGAAAGATGGAGATTATACCCTTTCCGAAATGACCAAGAAGTGCCCCGGGCTTCATGCCTGTCAGAAGAGGTGATACTATACCGGCTATGAGGAACATGAGGGCAACGGCTATCATGGTATAGTCCTGAAGCGCTTTTATGAAAGTGGAGCAAAGGATGAAAACGATACCGATCCCTATTATTACCGCAAAGGTAAGAAGGGCGCGGCTTAATTTCTGATCTGGAACAAAGTCATCCGCTGCAGCTGTTTCTGAAAGTGGCTTTTCGATCTTTTTCGCGTGACTTCTTATGAAGAAGAGAAGCAGAGGAAAGATAAGACAGAAACTCAGGGCTCTGAGCCAGACACCCGAAAACATAGGCAGTTCTGCCAGGCTCTGGGCAACGCCTACCGTGAAGGGATTGAGCACTCCTGAGGCGAAGCCGCAGCCTACGGCCAGAAGACTCATTGCCATACCGGTAAGCTCGTCCCAGCCAAGGCTTACAGAAAGGGCTACCACTATGGGCACCATGGGAACGACTTCCTCGAAAGATCCAACCAGGGCACCCAGTGCCATGAACACCAGGGTGACTACGGTCATCAGCCTGTATCGGGATGCTCCGTATCTGTGTGCGATGCCCTCAAGCATATAGTTCAGTATACCGCTTTTATCAAGGCTGGTGAAAGCGCCGCCGATGACCAGGAGAAATACTATAATGGCGATCAGAGTGCCGGATCCATTAGCGCCAAGAACCAGGAAAGGGGACAGGATCCATTTCCAGAAGGGAAGGTTTCCGTCCACATAGCTGAAACCGGCTTCGGTATCTATGATCGTATTGCCTGCTTCGTTTACCGTACGGGCATATTCTCCTGAAGGAACTATGAAAGTCAGGACATAGGACAAGACCATGAGACCGAAGATCACGGCTATGGCGGTTATGAAGGATCTGACACTTATGTCGATGGAGACTTTGTTTTTCATGACTAAACCTCCCTGATCACATACTTATAGAAGTCTACGGCAGGTGAGAGACAGCTGAGATCCACGCTTTCGTTCAGCCCGTGGATGGAGGCAAGCTGTTCATCGTCGACCTTGAAAGGTGCGAACCTGATGCAGCAGTCGCTTACCCTTGACATATAGCGGGCGTCGCTCGCCCCGGTCATGATATATGGAGTGGTACGTACTCCGGGGAAGACTTCATTCACCGCTCTTTCGATCAGTCTGAAGCCGTCGGATCTGAAGTCTGATATGGGCGAAGAAAAGCCCGGATCCAGGACTTCTACCTCCACATCATATCTCCTGGCATATCTCGTTATTTCCTTGAGGCTGTCCTCCAGCGGCTGATGATGGGAATACCTGAGATTCCCTATGACATATGCCTCCTGAGGAAGCACGTTGTTTCCCTCTGAACCGTGACAGACCGTGAAAGCCAGGGTAGTGCTGATAAGAGATCTTGCCATCGGGGAGATGGAGTTCATTACTCTGGTGAGTAAGTGTATGTGCTTTTCGGGCTCTGCCATGAACCTCGCCTGAAGGCCTCCCATGGTCGGGGCCAGGCGCCTGAGAAGTTCACAGGTGACTTCTGAAAGTTTAGGAGTGAATACTTCATTTCTGTCTATGGCTGCCATGAATTTGCCTAAACGGACAAGTGGAGTGTTCTTGCCGGGCGAGGATGCATGTCCTCCTGAAGAGCGTGCTGTGAACCTGATGTCAGCACAGCCTTTTTCTCCAACGCCGATAACTGCAAAGGTACCTTTGGCACCGGAAATGGGTTCGTCAAGGATCATGCCACCCTCATCCAGAACGAGATCGAAACGCAGCCCCTGATCTGCCATATACTGCGAAAGCAATTCGGCTCCCGATCCATCGGTTTCTTCAGTACAGGCTGATTCGAACCATATATCATATTCAGGAACGAAGCCATCTGCAGACAGTTCATCAGCTGCCTGAAACATTGCCCAAAGCTCGCCCTTATCGTCGATAGCACCTCTTCCCCAGATCTTCCCTTCTGCTATCTCTCCGCTGAACGGAGGGTATTTCCAGTCGCCTGCAGCTTCCACCACGTCGTGGTGATTCATCAGAAGGAGCTTCTGCCCGGGATTCTTTCCGGGCCAGCGCATGAGGAAGCTGCCGTCGTGCTCCGTGAAACTGCACGCTTTGAAAATATGGGGGAACAGTTCCCTCATAAGATCATGGAAACTGTAGAATTTGGTCAGGTCAGTCTGACCATTTTCCGATATGGTCTCATGTTTTATCATCTGTGAAAGTCTGCCTGCGTATTTTGCCGTGCGGTCGTCCATTGGTTACCTCCTGTCAGATGGTTATTATGAAATCAGTTACAAGATCCTTTATGAACAAAAAATATATTCCGTATGCTATGGTTATGTAGGGGACCATGGGTCTGGTCTCCTTCAGATGTATCTGTTTCCTTAAAAGCTGATATCCGAAGTGGATCCCGCTAAGCAGGGTGCTCAGCACGAAGATTATGAGTACTCCGTAGAGCCCGGTGAGAAAGCCTATCGCTGTGAAGAGCTTGATGTCAGCACCGCCAAGGACCCATTTTTTGTAGATCGCTCTTGAGAGAAGGGCGATGATCAGCATGATTAGAAGCCCGGCGCCGGCACCTATCAGGCTGTCGTAGACAGCGTGCCTGTGGTAGAGGGCTATCTTTTGGGGAAGTATCCCGAGACCGGTCAGCACCAGCAGCATTATGAACTGGTCAGGCACTATCATGTATTTGATATCAGCGATGGACATCAGAAGAAGAAGCCAGAGGGAAAACAGCATCGGAATCGCCAGCGAAGGGTCCCTCACGCCCATGTAGATGCCCACTGCTATAAATAGACCTGTGAAGACATACTTGTATGGTACGGACTTGATCCTCTGTGTGGACATGTCTTTCAGTTCTTCGGATGGTTCCTCACCGTAGTCTGTCAGCCAGGCAGGGGGTATTCTGTTGAAAAAGTATACTGCGCTGTTTCCGAGAAGCGTTCCCAGGAGGATCGCTATAGCGCAGGTAAGAAGTATCTGAAGGGGCAGAGTCATATTTCTCCTTTCTGAATATGTATCGTCATCCCTTGATATAACTGATTTTATCATATCCTGAATGACAAGACAATAAAGTTTGCCAACCCATATGCGATGTGGTAAAATATCATAAATAATGGAAAAAAATTTTTTGTTGAAAATTGCATATGACGGATCCGGTTTCAGCGGATGGCAGAGACAGCCTGACAAGAGGACCGTACAGGGAGAGCTTGAGCATGCGATCAGCGTTTTCACGGGTACTGAGATCAAACTCAGCGGGACATCCAGAACGGATGCCGGGGTGCACGCCTTGATGCAGTGCGCCACCCTTAAGGGTGACTTCAGCATTCCGTCTGAGGGTCTTATGAGAGCAGTGAACAACCTGCTTGCCGGGGGTATGAATAAGAAGAATCCGGTAGGAGACGTTCAGATACTCAGCATTACGGAGATGCCTGAAGATTTCCATGCAAGGTTCAACTGTAAAGGTAAGACCTACCGGTATGTGATCTACAGCGGAGAAAAGGACATCTTCAGAAGGAATTACGCCTACTGGGTACCGGAGAAGCCGGACGTTGAAAAGATGAGAGAAGGTGCGTCATATCTCGTAGGGACGCATGACTTCGCGGCTTTTCAGTCATCGGGCGGAAACGAAAGGGAGACCACGGTCAGGACCATAAGCGATATAACCGTAACTGAAAATGACAGCGATACCGTTATAGAGGTCACCGGAGATGGTTTTTTGTACAATATGGTGAGGATCATCACGGGGACTCTTTTGGAGATGGGCACCGGCAAAAAGGATCCGCAGGATATGAAAACGATAATCGACAGTCTGGACAGGTCGAAAGCGGGACACACTGCACCGGCTGAAGGGCTGTATCTCAAGGAAATATATTTTTAGGAGGAAGACATGGCGAGACCTACATGGGATGAATACTATATGAAGATGGCGGAACTGGCAGCTACCAGGTCGACCTGCCTTAGGAGAAACGTTGGAGCTGTTATCGTAGTTGATAACCACGCGGTAGCGACAGGGTATAACGGAGCTCCGAAGGGAGTCAAGCACTGCGCAGAGATAGGCGGATGCCTGAGAGAAAAACTAAATATACCCTCCGGTCAGAGACATGAGCTCTGCAGAGCCCTTCATGCTGAACAGAACGCTATCATCCAGGCTGCAGCCATGGGACATGCCGTTGAAGGCGGAACTATCTACGTCACTCATCAGCCATGTGTGATCTGCTCCAAAATGATAATAAATGCTGGCATCAAGAGGATCGTAGTCAAGGAAGGCTATCCTGATGAGATGGCGGTCGAGATCCTGGAGGAAGCCGGGCTCAGAGCCGTAATGCTGGGGGATAAATAAAATACAACGACTGAGCCGGGGCGCGATCAGCCCCGGTCTTTGAATTTATATCAGCTTTATGAATAAGATAACGATGGGAGTCCTGGCGCACGTTGACGCCGGAAAGACAACTTTATCTGAAGCCATCCTCTATCTGACAGGAACGACCAGGAAGGCAGGAAGAGTGGATTCCGGGGACACCTTTCTGGATACCGACAGGATGGAGATAGACCGCGGTATCACTGTATTCTCCAAGGAAGCCCGTTTCAGGACGGGGGACCTGGAGGTCACGCTCGTTGATACCCCGGGACATGCAGACTTCAGCGCCGAGATGGAAAGAGCTTTATCCGTACTGGATCTGGCTCTTCTTGTGGTGAGCGGAGCGGAAGGTGTACAGAGCCACACAGTGACTCTCCTTAAACTTTTCAAAGCCTATGATATCCCCGTGGTGATCTTCGTGAACAAGATGGATATGCCGGGGACGGACATGGAGAAGGTGCTGAAGGACGTAAGGAAATATCTGCCCGAAGCAGTTGATCTTTCAGGGATGGCGGACCAGCTCGTAAAAGATCCCGGATACCACATAGCCTGTTTATCGGAGCCTGAGAGTGTACTGTTACAAGATGATATCGCAGAGGAAGCAGCTACATGCTCTGAAAAGCTCATGGAAAGCTATCTGGACGGCGGTATAAGCGTAAAGGAAGTAACGGAAGCCATCGGAAGGAGGGAGTTATTCCCGGTTACCTTCGGCTCGGCACTAAAAATGGATGGAGTGGACGGGCTCTTAAGGATACTTGAAGTCTTTTCTCCTGTCAGGACTTATCCGGAGGATTTCAGCGCGACCGTATACAAGATAACGAGAGACGCTAATGGAAACCGCCTGACTAACCTCAGAGTCACCGGCGGTGTTCTCAGGAATAAGATGCAGATAGAGACCGGGACATCAGGTGATGATGAAAAAATCACCGAAAAGGTCGAACAGATAAGGCTGTACAACGGCGATAAATTCACCAGTGTGAACCTGGCAGAGGCAGGGACGATATGCGCCGTCCTGGGACTGAAAAATACGTATGCGGGACAGAGGCTCGGGCACGTCACGGAAGATGACAGCAGACCCTTTATAGAGCCTGCTCTCACCTATACTTTAAGCATGCCCGGGGGAGAAGATCCTGTTTCTGTGCTGACTAAGATCCGCGAACTTGAGGAAGAGGACCCGGCCCTTAAGGTATCCTGGGAGGAACGGACTAAAGAGATAAAGGTAAGTATCATGGGAGAGCTGGAAAAGGATCTCTTGATATACAGGATAAAGGATCGCTTTGGTATAGATGCGGAACTTGTAAAGGGCAAAGTCATATACAAGGAGACCATAAGTGAACCTGTGGTCGGCATAGGTCACTACGAACCACTGAGGCATTACGCTGAGGTCAGACTGCTTCTGGAACCGCTGCCTGAGGGAGCAGGCCTGGTATTTGAATCACAGGTGCCTGAAGATGAACTGGCAAAAAACTGGCAGCGCCTCATAATGAAGCATCTTATGGAAAGGCGGCACAAGGGGACTTTAACGGGTGCGGAGATCACAGATATGAGGATCAGCATCATCGCGGGAAGAGCTCACCTTAAACATACCGAGGGAGGAGATTTCAGACAAGCTACTTACCGGGCGGTGAGGAATGGCCTGAGAAAGGCCCTGGAAAAGGGGAGTGAAGTCCTTCTGGAACCTATGTATGACTTCAGCATTTCAACAGACCGGAAATACATAGGCAGAGTTCTCACAGATATGGACAGACTGGGAGCTTCCTGCCGTCTTGAAGAGGATGTAGCGGACGGAACTGCGGTGATCAGCGGAAGAGGCCCGGTATCGACCTTAAGCGAGTATCAGATGGAGCTTAACGCCTTCTCGGAAGGCACCGGAAGATTCATGGCGCTTCCCGGAGGATACGGGCCCTGCCACGATCAGGATGAAGTGGTTTCGGCCTATGCCTATGATCCTGACAGCGATATATATAACCCCTGCGGTTCGGTATTCACCGACCACGGTGCAGGCGTCTACGTTGAGTGGGACAGGGTCGAAGAACTGGCACACACTGAAGGAGGCCTGAGAGGGCTTAACGCCGAAGCTGAGACCACTGGCCGATCGGATCCTTCAGACCGCATCGGAAGAGGCGCCGTGGGAAATGACGAGAAGACGCTAAAGAGTATCTTCGAAAAGACCTACGGAAAGAGCAAAAGAGATGAGCAGCTCCTTAAAGAGGCGAGATCCAGATCCACAAGGCAGCCGGCGGCAGAGGAGAGCAATTATCCGAAGCCTAACCTGAAGACCCAGAAGGGAAAGGGAAAGACATACCTGGTGGTCGACGGATATAACGTTCTCTATGCCTGGGATGAGTTTAAAGAACTAAGAGAGGCCAATATAGACGGCGCCAGAGAGGCACTGATAGAGGTGCTCCAGAACTACCAGGGATACGCGGGAACCGGTATGACCCTGGTGTTCGATGGTTACAAACTTAAGACCAATTCCGGTGAGGACCTTAAATATGGGGACCTGAACGTGGTCTATACAGGTGAAGGGAAGACCGCTGACCGCTTCATAGAAGAATTTTCACATGAGAACGGTAAGAAATACGATATCACAGTAGTAACTTCTGACCGGATGGTACAGATGTCATCCCTTGGGTATGGCTCGGGAAGGCTTTCTTCAGCTGAATTCCATGCTGAAGTTACGGGGGCGATCCGTGAGATAAGAGATATCATAGGAAACCACAGAGAATCGCGAAACAGGCCCTTTGAGGAACTGCTGGAAACCTGAGCAGAATAATTGATTATTCCGTTCGTTTATTGTATAATATATAGTTGATTTTTAATTGATACCACTAACGATCCAGGAGGATGACAGCTTTGATAGAGGTAAAAAATCTGATTAAGCAATACGGGACTCACCTGGCTCTGGACGACCTGAGTTTCAACGTCGAGGATAATGAGATCTTCGGCTTTCTGGGACCAAACGGAGCGGGAAAGTCGACTACAATGAATATAATCACCGGATATCTGGCACCCACGTCGGGAAGCGTTTCGATAGACGGCCATGATATCATCGAGGATCCCATAGGTGCCAAGAGGCTCATAGGATACCTTCCTGAACTGCCGCCGCTTTATCTGGACATGACTCCGAGAGAATATCTCAGGTTTGTCGCGGAAGCCAAGGGGGTCAGCAAGCAGGACCTTAAAACCGAGATCGACAGGGTTATGGAGAAGACGGCCATTTCTGATGTTCAGAACCAGCTCGTAAAGACCCTTTCCAAAGGTTACAGACAGAGAGTCGGAATGGCGGAAGCGATAATCGGAAGCCCGAAAGTCATAATAATGGATGAACCCACGGTAGGACTTGACCCTGTACAGATAATCGAATTCAGGGAGATGATCCGTGAACTCGGGAAGGACCATACCGTGATAATATCCAGTCACATACTGGCGGAGATATCTGAGATCTGCCATAAGACCATGATAATCGTCAAGGGGAAACTGGTCGCCATCGACACCCCTGAAAACCTGGCGAAGAAGATCGGAGGAGACTACGAGAATATGTCTCTCGAGGATATTTTCCTCAAATTCGTGGAAAAGGAGGGAGCCGGAAGTGCTGACAGTATATAAAAAAGACCTTCACAACTATTTTTCCACGTTCGTAGGATATGTCTTCATAGCAGCAGTCCTGCTCTCCGGGGGAATATACGTATTCATAAATAACTTCATGAACGGATATGCCAGCTTCGGCACATCCATAAACAGCGTGCCGTTTTTCTTCGTGTTCCTGATCCCCGTCATCAGCGCGGGCATCTTCACCGATGAAAAACGTCAGAAGACGGACCAGCTTCTCTATACTCTGCCTCTCACTTCAAGGCAGATCGTGTTCGGAAAATATCTGGCCCTTGTTACCGTGCTGGCAGTGCCGCTCCTGATCCTGGGCATCTATCCCCTGATCATGTCAGCTTACGGAGACGTAAATTTCGTGCAGGCGTATTCAAACCTGTTCGCGGTATTTCTTCTCGGAATGGCGCTCTGTGCGATATGCATGTTCATATCAAGCCTGACGGAATCCATTATCGTTTCCGCCATACTTTGTTTTGCTTGCATGTTCATACTGTATCAGCTGAATTCATTCTCCGAGGCCCTGACGGGATCTCAGAGGAATTCCATAATAGGGTTCGCTGTCCTGGCTGTGGCTCTGGCGGTATTCATCTGGTACATGACAAAGAATATATACATCGCGCTCATACCTTCGCTTATTTGCGCCATTGTCCTGGTAGTCGTCAACAATGCGTCCAAGGTGGCGCTGGCCGGAAAGATAAACCTGGTGATGAGCAGCGTATCCGTGTTCAACAGGATGAACAACTTCATGAACGGTATACTGGATGTCACAGCCCTGATCTATTATCTGTCGATCATCGTGCTGTTTGTGCTGTTTACGGTATACACCTTTGAAAGGAAGAGGTGGAACTGATGAACAGATTCAAGAAAAATTTTGACAACGACAATTATCAGAACGGGCTGAGGGTAGTGCTTATCTGTGTCCTTGCGGTTACACTCGTGGTGAGCATAAACATGTTCGCAGGCCTGCTTCCCACCAGGATAGCTAACATTGACATATCCACCGGACACGTATTCTCAATCTCATCTGAAACAGAGCAGCAGCTCAAAGAACTGGACAGACCTGTGGAACTTATCTACGTTTGTGAAGCAGGAGAAGAGAACCAGAACACGCAGATCATGCTGAATCTGTATGCTGATGCTACGGATCAGATCACAGCCCGTCAGGTTGACCCCGCTTTCGATCCGCAGGAGATCGTAAAGTATACCGGAGAGACCACGATCGACAACAACACCGTCATCGTGACCTCAGGAGATAAACAGCAGATCGTTTACTATAACGACTATTACAACGCGGGCTCTTTCGTACTGGAAGATTATCTCAACAGCGCCATCAAGTACGTTACCGGAGAGGAACTCTACGTAGCATATTTCACAACAGGCCATGATGAGACAGAGCCCGATGCTTCCACTATTGCATACCTGGGACTCGACGGCTTTGACTACAGGCAGATCGCCCTTATGGATGAAGGTTCTGTGCCCGAAGACTGCAAGGTGCTGGTAATAAACAACATCAAGAATGATATAACGTCCAGGGAAGCGGAGATACTCACAGGATATCTGAAAAACGGAGGATCCATAGTCCTTACAACGGATTACACCAAGTCCTCACTTCCTAACCTGGATACAGTGACCGGATATTTCGGAGCCGTAACGGGAGACGGCATCATCATGGAGTCGGATGCCAACAGATACGTGAACGATAACCCTGCATTCGTGGTTCCTTATCTCTTCACGGATTCCAAGGTGCTTTCAGACGGCGTGAACTACATGATCCTTCCCAATCTGAGTCCTATTGACTATGACGAGGATTCTCCTGAACCCGGCGTCAAGTTCACTAAACTGCTCCAGGCTTCTGAGAATTCCTATGCGGTATATACAAACGTTTTCACCGGAAAAGGCGAAACCGTAAAGGGGCCGTTTACTGTCGGAGCTCTGTTCGAAAAAGGAGATAACGGAAGCGAAGGAAGGATGATCTGGATATCATCGGGCTTTGTTTCCAATACCGCGATGTCGGAGGCTGCAGGAGGTGGAAATATTACCTTCTTCCTGAATTCCATAGGTTATCTGGGAAAGAGCGAGCCGGTGGCATCGATACATGGAAAGACCATCTCGACCCAGTTCCTTGACCTTACTACCTCACAGGTCAGGATGTGGGAGATAATCATACCGATAATCATTCCTGCCGCAGTCCTCATCATAGGCCTGATAGTAGTGATCAGGAGGAAGAGAAGATAATGGCTAACAAGAGAATCAAGCATGAAATAAAGCTGATCGCTGTCCTGGCCGTTTTATCGATCATCTTCTTTGCACTGACGTTTGGAATAAGAGCTGCTGAAAAAGGCAAGGCAGACGCGGACCAGAAATACATCGATCAGGCCACAATGGCAGACCTTCCGGTCGTCATGGATATAACTTCCGGAGATGACAGTTTCACTCTGGTGAGCGAAAACAGCACCTGGCATATAGAGGGAAAAGAGGAGATACCCGTATCCGACCTCAAAGTCACAGAGACGAGGACTGTGGCTAAGTATTTCGCACCGGGGAGGGTACTGACGGAGCAGAGTGATAACTACGAAAAATTCGGTCTTTCCTCTCCTGAAGCAGTTGTGAAAATGTCCGCAAAGACTTCAGAGATCACGTATCTCATAGGTGATTATAATCCCGTGACGGGAGAGTACTATGCAGCGATCGAAGGGGATGATACAGTATATCTCATTCCCCAAAAGGACGGCGACGGCCTGAAAAAAACGCTTAAGGAGTACGTTGCAGAACCGGAAATAGTCAACGCTTCGTTTAACGATCTCAACCGGATAGAAGTAAAGGCCGGAGATCTCAGCTATGATGTCACCTGTGAAGGAGGAAGGTATATCCTTCATACTTCCCAGGGGGATTTTGAGATCGAACAGGCCAGAGCCATGGAGATATTTAACTGCTTCACATCGTCCGTCGAGTACACGTGTGAGGACTACGACCTTGATCAGGCTGAGGCAGCAGGATACGGTCTGTCGGATCCCGCGGTAAATGTACGCTTCACCATGTTGGACGGCAGCATATACGATATGCGCGCTTCTGAAGGTACTGACGGCGGGTATTACGTCACAGACGGTGATGGAGAGATCGCATATTCCATAGCGGAAAGCGATTACACCAATCTTATGGAAAGAATCAGGATCAGCTGATCCTTTGGAGAAAAAATGTTAGACATCACACCATTGAAATTCGAAAATGATGAACTGACTATACTTGACCAGACCCTGCTTCCCGGAGAGGAAGTATGGATAAAACTTGAGACTGCAGAGGACGTATGGGACGCCATCAAAAAACTTAAGGTAAGGGGAGCTCCGGCCATCGGAGTATGTGCTGCTTACGGATTGTACGTGTCCGTCAGGAACTACTGCCCTAAGAAGGCGGAAGGCATTGAGTGCAGAGACAGGGGAGACCTCTTTCCGGTATACGTGAAAAAAACTGCAGAATACCTGAATTCCTCGAGACCTACCGCTGTCAACCTCAGCTGGGCCCTGAGCAGGATGGTATCCGTGCTGGGTAAGGCGTATGAAGAGGAACCTGAGCTGAAATGCCATAAGGCAAGGAAGATCCTTCTTGAGGAGGCTAAAAAGATCCATCAGGAGGACGTTGATGCCTGTATGGCGATGGGAGAATACGGCCTTCAGCTTCTCAGACCCGGAATGGGAATCGAGACCCATTGCAACGCAGGTACCATAGCAACTTCAAAATACGGCACCTGTCTCGCTCCTATCCATCTGGGACAGGAGAGAGGCTACGGCTTCAGAGTATTCTGTGATGAGACCAGACCCCTTCTTCAGGGGGCAAGGCTAACCGCATGGGAACTGGTAAAAAACGGCGTGGATACGACGCTTATCTGTGACAATATGGCATCGACCGTAATGAAAAACGGATGGATCGACGCTGTTGTGGTCGGCTGTGACAGGATGGCGGCCAACGGTGACGGAGCCAATAAGATAGGCACGTCGGGACTTGCCATACTGGCTCACGAATACGGCATACCTTTCTATATGTTCGTACCCACTTCCACCATCGATCTCAACACTCCCACAGGAGATGACATTCCCATCGAACTCAGGGATGGAAATGAGATAGGGGAGATGTGGTATGAGAGACCCATGGCTCCGGAGGACGTGAAGACGTATAACCCGGCCTTCGACGTGACGGATCATAAGTACATAACCGCAGTGGTGACGGAGAAGGGAATAGTAAGACCTCCCTATGACGTTAATCTTAAAAAACTTTTTGAAGAGTGATCAGCAGGATGTATAAAGTTAAGCTTGAGTCCTTTGAGGGACCATTTGATCTTCTCGTATATCTCATCGAAAGCGCTGAGATGAACATATACGATATCAGGATCAGTGAGATCACAACTCAATATCTGGAATACATAAGGCAGATGGAGGAGCAGGAAGTCCGCGTGGCTCAGGAATTCATGGTGCTTGCGGCTTCTCTGATCGAGATTAAATCCAGGATGATACTCCCCAGGACTGTTTTGGACGAAGAGGATACTATTCAGGAAGATCCGCGCACAGAGCTTGTCCAGCGCATCCTTGAGTATAAGAGATTCAAGGAGATCTCCGGCTTCCTTAAGGAGCAGGAAGAGCACATGAGCCACGTTTACGATAAGCCGCAGGAGGATATTTCGGAGTATACGGATAATCCGGACGAGTATCTGAGCTTAGGCCTCGAACAGTTCATGCAGGCCTTCAATCTTTTTATACAGCGGAAACAGAGGATCGAAGCCGTAAGAAAGCATTACACGAGGGTCGAGAGAGAACGTTCTGTCCTGGAGCGAAAAGCAGGAAAGATCCTCGGTAAAGTAAGAGCCGATAAGGACAGTGTCTTCAATTTCAGGGATTTCGTGAATGACAGAAAGGATAAGTACGACATAATCGTTACTTTTTCACTTCTCCTGGACATGGTGAAAGAGAGAGTGCTGAAGGCCAGACAGCACAGCAACTATGGAAATATTGAGGTGAGCGCAGGCGTGAACATAGGCAGGGATGATATCCTTGACAAGTATTCCCCCGAAGAATTCGGCAAGGAGGAAATTAATGAACAACAAGACAATTAAATCAGCATTTGAATCCATGATGTACGTCTGGGGAGAGCCTCTGAAGGCAAAACAGGCGGGGGAAGTGCTGGACATAGATGAAAAGGAAGCCCTGGAACTCTTCAGGGAACTCAAGGCCGAATACGACCAGGAAGGGAGAGGCCTTGAGATAAGGGAGATAAACGGAGCTTTCCAGTTCGTTACAAGAGAAAAGAATGCCGAGTACATCGAGAGACTATGCACCCCGGTAAAGGCGAAAAGATTATCACAGTCTGCTCTTGAGGTCCTGGCCATAGTCGCATACAGGCAGCCGGTGACCAAAGGAGAGATAGAATCCATCAGGGGAATCAAGTGCGACAGGGTAATGGAAGGTCTGGTGGCCAAGGGTATCGTAGAGCCTGTGGGAAGATCCCAGGCTGTGGGAAGACCCGTCCTGTATGGCACGACGGACCTCTTCCTCAAGAATTTCGGCTTTTCATCCCTTAAGGATCTTCCGGAGATAGAAGACATCGAATACGCGATAACGACGGATGATGATGAACATGAAACCGCAGCTTTTTCTGATGCTCAGCTGAGTCTGGACATATGACAGACCTAAGGGTTTATGCTTGCTTATTGTTAATTTATCGACTATTAATTGACACCGGAATAGAATAAAGTTATAATATTTCTGTTAATGGAGTTAGAAATTTTTAATCAGGAAGGTGAATAAATATGAAGGG
>JAZQAY010000011.1:0-6085 GCA_045545455.1 Anaerovoracaceae bacterium
GTTGCTGCCAAGGGCGGCAAGGGAGGACGCGGAAACCTACACTTGAAGAGTTCCATCCGTCAGGCTCCCAACTTCGCTGAAGCAGGCGGAGAAGCTAAAGAGAGAGATGTGATCCTGGAGCTGAAGCTTATAGCCGACGTAGGCCTCGTTGGTTTCCCCAACGTAGGAAAGTCCTCACTTCTCAAAGAAGCCACGCAGGCTAACCCCAAGATCGCAAACTATCACTTCACCACTATCGATCCGAATCTCGGAGTAGTATCACTCTATGACGAGAACTTCGTCATGGCCGATATCGCCGGGATCATCGAAGGTGCATCTGAAGGAGCCGGAATGGGATTCAGGTTCCTCAAGCACATCGAAAGGACCAAAGTCCTGATCCACGTGGTGGACGTATCCGGTTCAGAGGGCAGAGACCCCAGAGAGGACTTCGATAAGATAAACGCTGAACTTGAGGCATATTCACCCAAGATCTTAAGAAAGCCTCAGATCGTGGCTGCCAATAAGATCGATGAACTTGAAGACGGTGAAAACGATCCCAAGTATCTGGAATTCAAAGAATACGTGAACGCCAGGGGTTATGACTGCTATCCGATGGCAGCTCCTTTGGATATAGGAGTAAAGGAAGTCCTTACAGCTGCTCTTCATGAGCTTCAGGAGATCGCCAAGAATCCTCCTGTGGAATATGATGAACCTGAATACTTCGACTTCGAAAGAGAAGAAAACGACCCTGACTGGAACAAGATCGAGTGCGGATATGATGAGGAAGCTGATGTTTATACCCTTAAGGGCAAGCAGCTCACCAAGATCTTCAATTCCACAAACTTCTTCGACATGGGATCATTGAGATATCTCTATAAATACATAGAGAAGAACGGCGCTATTGACAGGCTTAAGGAACTGGGCCTTCAGGAAGGCGACACCATAAGGATAAACGATTACGAAATGGAATTCTGGGATGAGTACTGATATCAGAAAACAACTGGATAAACTTCTCAAAAGAGTTGAAAAACCCGGAAGATACATAGGAGGAGAAGTTAACTCCGTCCTTAAGGACACTGATAAGACGGACGTTAACTTCTGCTTCTGTTTTCCTGATATCTATGAGATAGGTATGTCATATCTCGGCCTTCAGATAATCTATAAGGTGCTTAACGACATGCCGAACGTGTACTGTCAGAGAGCTTTCCAGCCTCAGACAGATATGGAAGAACTGATGAGGGAAGAGGGCATACCTCTTTTTTCGCTTGAAAAAAAGACTCCTCTGAAAGATATGGATATGGTAGGTTTCACCCTTCAGTATGAAATGTCTTTCACGACCGTTCTCAATATGATAGATCTGGCTGGGATACCCATGTTCTCCAGGGACAGGGGAGAGGATATGCCTCTCATCATATGCGGAGGACCCTGCGCATATAATCCGGAACCTCTTTGGGAATTTGCAGATGCTTTCCTTATAGGTGACGGTGAGGAACTGCTTCCTGAGTTCATGGATCTCTATGCGGACATGAAGAAAAAAGGAGCTTCCAAAGAAGATTTCCTTAAAGAAGCTGTCAAACTTCAGGGTGTATATGTTCCTGCGTTCTACGAAGTAAAATATAACGAAGATAGAACAATATCAGAATTATGTAAACTTTATGATGACGCTCCGGATAAAGTGAAACGCGCTATACTTCCTGAAGTCCAGGATTCACCTTTTCCCACTGAGCCCATTATCCCCATGGTCGAGGCCGTTCATGACAGGGCAGTGGTAGAGACCTTCAGAGGCTGCACCAGGGGCTGCCGCTTCTGCCAGGCCGGTATGATATACAGACCGGTACGCGAAAGGACCAGGGAAAAGGTCATAGACCTCGCTGTAGAACAGTTAAAAAATACAGGGCACGAGGAGCTTTCACTTCTCAGTTTATCCTCTTCAGATCACACTCAGTTCGAGGATATGGCCCTTGATCTGGTGGATATTACCAAATCCCATCAGGTATCACTTTCACTTCCGTCCCTTCGTATGGACAAGTTTGCCTTTAGCGTCCTTCAGAGGATACAGGAATACAAGAAAAGCGGTCTTACCTATGCTCCTGAGGCAGGTACGCAGAGGCTCAGAGACGTAATAAACAAGGGCGTTACTGAAAACGATATTTACACTTCGGTACGTCAGGCTTTGGAACTTGGCTGGACTCATATCAAACTCTACTTCATGATAGGTCTTCCTACTGAGACTTACGAGGATCTGGACGGAATAGTGGAGATAGCCAATAATATAAAAAACATGAACTTCGAGATAAACGGCAGGAAATCAGGAAGGTTCAAACTTACCGTATCCGTATCCAACTTCGTTCCTAAAGCGGATACTCCGTTCCAGTGGGAACCTCAGGATACCGCTGAAGAATTCAGGAAGAAGCATGTTTATCTGGCCGAAAGGCTGAGGTCGAAGCATATAGTCTTCAACTATCACGACAATGAGACCTCTTCATACGAAGCCGTATTCGCAAGAGGTGACAGAAGGACCTCAAAGCTCCTCTATAAGGCCTGGGAACTTGGCTGCAAGCTTGACGGCTGGTCAGAGCACTACAGACCGGATCTGTGGGATAAAGCTTTTGAAGAGAGCGGTGTGGACAGAGACTTCTATACCACAAGGAAGCGTTCCTTCGAGGAGATACTTCCCTGGGACGTGATCGACTGCTGCGTTACGAAAGAATTCTTTAAAAGAGAAGCTCTTAAGGCATATGGAGAAGAGATCACTCCTGACTGCAGATACGGCTGTGCCGGCTGCGGAATAAACAGGGAAGTGAAGTGCGAGAAGGGAGGTATATACAATGCCTAGATACGTACTGGAATTTGAAAAAGGCGGATATACCAAGTACATCTCACATCTGGATCTTCTCAGGGTATTCAAGAGGATATTCAAGGTAACTGAACTGGATATAAAGTATTCACAGGGCTACAATCCTCATCCTAAAATGGGCTTTGCACAGCCTTTATCTCTTGGCTATTCATCCGTATGCGAGTATCTTGAATTCGAGACCGTTACCCCACATGATACCGATGTGATGAGGTCCGTCATTCAGAAGAATCTTCCTCATGACGTGATCATCAGGGATCTGTTCGAGTTCGTTTCGGACGCCAGGTCCCTGGCTGCTGAAGCCGATGCCTGCGAGTACATAATAAGTCTTCCCTATGAAGGAACCGAAGATTCATTCAATGAACTCTTCTCTTCATACATGGCACAGGATCACATCAGAGCCATGAAAAAGATGAAGAAGTCAAAGACTCTGGAAGAAGTGGAGATAAAGGATAAGATCCGTTCATGGAAGGTGTATAAGGAAGGGGACACGGCCTATATAGACTGCATCCTGGACTCCGGAAGCCACTCAAACCTGAGTCCTGAGCTTGTGATAAAAAGTTTTTTGGACTTTTCACAGCTGCCTCTTAAACGATGGGACCTTGAAGTTCAAAGGACTCAGCAGTTTTTTACAGATCGTATACAATTCCGGCATATTGACAACTCCCTCTGATTTCACTACAATACGTGATACTCAGGGGGGTATTTAATATGTTGAACTTTACCATCGATATCAACAGGATAAGAAGATTCTATGAAGAAAATGAAAAGACAGTCAGGATGACGGTCCTTGCTTTAGTAGTGGGGCTTTCCATCCTGTTTTTTTGGGTACACGGCGACAGCAGGACCCATACTGTTTATGATGGATCTCTTTCCGGCATAACTGAAGAAGCCGGCTTGCAGGACATCGATCCTATTCAGGCCGATGAAATCGATACAGCGGAAGTCAATGATCCTGTTATCACTGCCTACGTTGATATCAGCGGGGAGGTAAACAAACCCGGCGTGTACAAGGTCGATACCGACACCAGACTGTTTGAGGTGATCGAACTGGCCGGAGGTCTCACTGAAAATGCAGATCCCGACAGTCTTAACCGGGCTGAAAAGGTGTGGGACGGTCAGAAGGTGGTGGTACTTTCATATGATGATACAGCAGGTCTTCCGTCAGCCGATTCTTCATCCTCTTCATCATATATCAGCAATCCAGGCTCCGGCAGCGCCGAAGGTATGGTAAATATCAACACTGCAGACCTCTCTGAGCTTCAGACTATTCCGGGTATAGGCCCGTCAAAAGCTCAGGCTATAATCGAATACCGAGAAAAGAACGGGTATTTCACTGTTCCGGAAGATATAATGAACGTTACCGGTATCGGGCAGAAAACATACTCTTCAATTTAGGATAAAATTGTAGTATAATACATCTTGTGCGTCTTGTACTCCGGCCGGTATCCTGCTGTAATGAAAGGAGAGTAAGAATGATGAAGTTGGCCATGGTTTCAGACGTATTTAATGAAGGTCTGGACCTTACTGATCTTTACAAAGCTTTAAAAAGCAGCGAAATGACACCCGAAAAGAGGGTATCCTCATTACTTTATGATCTAATGCTGCCCCCAAGCTATAAAGGGTATAAGTATCTGAAGGATGCGATCCTGATGCTTGCAGATGACAATTGTGAATGTACTTCTTTTACTAAAAATATCTATCCAGTCATCGCTGAGAAGTACGATTCCACTTCTCAGAACATCGAGAAAAACATCAGATCCGCAGTAAACAAAATATACGAAGTGAACTCCAGTGAGGAACTGGAAAATACCCTCGGTAAGTCGCCCATTATTTACGAAAAGCCATCCAATGTTAAGTTCATTACATTTTGCGCAGAGAAATTGAGGCTTGAGAGATAGGTCATGCTATGATATAATTCAAGCATGATTACTAAAGAAATGATCGAAAGAATCAATTGGCTTGCATACAAGAAAAAGACTCTTGGCCTGAACGAAAAAGAACAGGCTGAGCAGAAAGAACTCTATAGAGAATATCTGGACTCTTTCCGGGCTAATCTTAAAGCTCAATTGGATGCTATCGAAATAGTAGACGATGACAGCGAGGTCATCACGGAAGAAGTTATTGAAATTACAGAGGAATGAGCTGTGCCGGAAGACACAGACGCACTTTTCTCAGTTATAGATGGATCCATGGCTGCGGTGGGAAAATCCGACCGCATCCTTGAATTTATGCGCTTAACTGTGGTATAATGCTTTGATGAAATAAAATATAAATCTAATCGGAAGGATCTAAATCAACCTATGGAAAAATTAGGCTTAAATGAAATCAGGAAACGCTTTCTGGATTTCTTCGAATCGAAAGATCACTATGTCGGCAAATCCGCCAGTCTGATTCCCAGAAACGATAAATCCATTCTCATCATAAACTCAGGTATGGCACCTTTAAAACCGTATTTCGCCGGCACGGAGACTCCGCCTAAAAAGCGCATGTGCACCTGTCAGAAATGTATCAGGACAGGCGATATCGATAACGTGGGACATACCGCCCGCCACGGTACATTCTTCGAGATGCTGGGTAATTTCAGCTTCGGAGATTATTTCAAAAAAGAGAGTATCGGCTGGGGAGTTGAATTCCTGACAAAGCATCTGGGATTTCCCATGGACAGACTTTGGGCCACAGTATATCTGGATGACGAAGAAGCCATCAAGATCTGGGAAGATAACGGAATGGATCCTTCCCACATCGTCCGTCTCGGTAAGGAAGACAACTTCTGGGAAATAGGACTCGGCCCCTGCGGACCGGACTCTGAGATCTTCTATGACAGGGGAGAGGAATTCGGCTGCGGCAAGCCCGACTGCAAACCCGGCTGTGACTGCGACAGATTCATGGAGATCTGGAATCACGTATTCACTCAGTTCTCCAAGGAGGAAGACGGTTCATATTCCAACCTCGCTCATCCCAACATCGATACCGGTATGGGACTCGAGAGGATGGCCTGTGTAATGCAGGATACCATGTCCATATTTGACGTGGATACCATCAGATACATCCTTGACGGGGTGTGCGAACTTTCAGGCGTTGAATACACCGACGGCGATAAGGATTCCGATATTTCCATCAGGATCATCACAGACCATATCAGAGCCATGACCTTCATGATAGCAGACGGCATCATGCCTTCAAACGAGGGAAGGGGATACGTCTTAAGAAGGATCATAAGACGTGCAGCCAGACACGGTAGACTCCTCG
>JAZQAY010000012.1:0-13725 GCA_045545455.1 Anaerovoracaceae bacterium
ATTTCGTTTCCGATACCGGCACGGGGCTCAACCTGATCACCAAGTGGGGTGCCAGCAAGAACTCCGGCTGCGACTACGACGTCACCTTCCAGTTCTATCTTAGCACATATTCCCTTCACGTAAGCGACAGAAGCGGTAACAAGCTGGAGGTCAAGACACCTTCCGGCACCAGGAGTTACAGCTTCAGCACCAAGGCTGTAGACAGGAAAGAAAACAAGCTTGAAAGCGTGTTCATCGGTCAGACGACTATACAGATGACAGAAGAGGAGCTGTCCGCCGGGGCAGACGATAAGGCCACATGGGATTTCAGAGGACCATATTCCGACAAATCCCTCCCGGAAAGAACAGCCGAAGGAAAGGTCACGAGCAAATGAAATGCATAAAAAAGCCGGTCTTATGACCGGCTTTTTCGTTGGAGCTGTTGAGCAGACTTGAACTGCCGAACCTCTTCCTTACCAAGGAAGCGCTCTACCGACTGAGCTACAACAGCGCGTTCCTTACGAACATTGCTATTATATAGCATAACCTTTATCAAAGTCAAGATAATTTTATCACAGATCACATCTCCAGGAAGTTCATGATTTTTTTCCTTATTCGCTGGAGAGCATTGTCTATCGTTTTAGGCGATTTCCCTAATTCAACAGCGATCTCCTGATAATTCTTTCCTGCAATTTTCGCTCTCAGGACCTTTGCTTCAAAAGGACTGAATATCTTGCGGCTGAGATTTCCGAGTCGTTCCAGCGTATCCTCATATATCACCTGCTCTTCAGGCTCATCGAACATGGATGCTTTAAGGACGTCCCCTACCGTAAGGCTTGCATCATCCCCCAGCTGGTTGTTCAGTGATATCGCGTCATTGAGGGCCTGGTTCTTTTCTCTCTCGGCCTTTCTTATTGCTTTAATTATCTGATTGCTTATACAGGTGCCGGCGTAAGTTTTGAAACTTGCCTCCCTGCCTCCGTCAAAGCTCCTGATGGCCTTTACCAGACCTATCATCCCTTCCTGCACCACATCTTCAGCCTCTGCTCCTGCTATAAAGTAGGCCTTTGCCCTCGCGCGAACAAGACCCTTATACTTTTCTATAAGGATCTCTTCCGCGGTCTCGCTGCCTTCTTTTGCCATGAGCACCAGCTGTTCATCTGTAAGTATCAGAAGGTTTTCTATTGCCAATTTATTCCATCCTCTGTGCTTTGACGTCTCTCTGCTTTCTTATCTCATAAATGACCACCGCTGCAGCATTCGATGCATTGAGAGATGTTATCTTACCTACCATGGGCATGGATACCACGAAGTCACACTTCTCCCTCACCAGCTTGCTCACTCCGAAGCCCTCGGAGCCGATAACTACAGCGATCTTGCCCGACATATCCGTCCTGTAATAATCTGAGCCGCCCATGTCGCAGGCAGCTACCCAGATGCCTCTTTCCTTGAGTTCATCCACGGTCTGAGCTATATTGGTCACCTTCGCCACAGGCATGTACTCGATGGCGCCTGCTGAGGCCTTGGCCACTGTCTCCGTAAGTCCGCAGGAATGTCTTTTAGGTATGATGATGCCGTGAGCGCCTGCACATTCCGCAGTTCTCATTATTGCTCCCAGATTGTGGGGATCTTCCAGACCGTCGAGTATGACTATAAAGGGATCTTCGTCCTTTTCAGCCGCATTTGCCAGGATATCATCCACTGTGGAATACGCATATGGACTCACGTAAGCCGCTACGCCCTGATGGGCTCTTCCCTGTGCGATCCTGTCTATCGCAGCCTTCTCCACGTACATCACGGGTATCCCCTGCTCCTTTGCAAGAGTGAGGATCTTGATCATAGACCCTTCCCTGGAGGTCACAAGGAGTTTATCCACTTCCCTGCCTGCCTTAAGGGCTTCAGTTACGGGATTCCTTCCTATAATGATGTTTGCATCCGTTTCGCGGTCATCGCGTCTTTCTTCAGGGCCTCTTGCCCTGACATCCCTTGCGGAGTAAGATCTCCCTCTCTTCTGCGCCCCGGCCTGTCTGCCGCCGGAAGCGTTCGCCCTCATCTCACCCGTACCGGCGGACTCGCCGTATCCGGCATGGGACTTGGGTCTCTTTATATTATGATTATCTCTTCTGTTTTTTACTTTTGCCATTTTACTGTTCTACCAGTTTCCTTCTATATTCACAGAACCTGAACTTCAGACCTTTTTCTTCATATTCATCCGATGACCATATCACCTTAAAGTTGGGATTGACATCAATATTCCTGATAAACGTGTCACCTGAAAAATCGTGATCCACTTTGGTCACGTACAGTCTGTCACACATATCCATCATTTCGTTATATACTGAAGCTCCGCCGATTATCATCACGTCATCCGGATCATACTTGTTCAGTTCTTCCAGCAGTTCTTCAACATCGTGTACAACGATCACACCGTCTTTTGAAAAATCGGCCTTATGGGTAAGCACGATATTCGTCCTGTCAGGAAGCGGTTCTCCCTTTGGAAGGCTCTCTAAAGTGGATCTTCCCATGACAACGACTTTGCCTAAAGTATGTTCCCTGAAGTACTTCATATCTTCTTTAAGATGGCAAAGAAGCTTTCCGTCCCTGCCTATACCCCAGTTCTTATCAACGCATACTATGAGATTCATGCCTTCCTCCTTTCTCAGACAGCGATAGGGATGTTCAGTATCTGTTCCCCATGCTGATAATTTTCCACGATCACGTCATCAGTTGTAAAGTCATAAAAATCCTTGACATCAGGATTAAGTGTCACCTTCGGGGCGGGATACTGAGGTCTCTTTATCAGTTCAGCCACTATGGGAAGGTGTTTGTTGTATATATGCGCATCGGATATGACATGCACCAGTTCACCCGGTTTCAGTCCGCTGACCTGAGCGAACATCATAACGAGCAGTGCGTACTGCACTACGTTCCAGTTATTGGCTGCCAGTATATCCTGTGACCTCTGGTTGAGAATGGCGTTCAGCCTGTCCCCCGTCACGTTGAAAGTCATCGAATACGCGCAGGGCTCAAGATTCATCTCCGAAAGATCCGCAAAATCATATATATTCGTGAGGATCCTCCTGGACTGAGGCTGGTTTTTCAGCTGCCAGAGCACGTTATCCACCTGGTCCATCTCACCCTGAGCAAACTTGTACTTCTTCTGCATCTGATATCCATAGGCCTTTCCGATGGAACCATCAGGATCCGCCCATTCGTCCCAGATGTGCGGCTTGAGGTCATGTATGTTGTTGGACTTTCTCTGCCAGATCCAGAGTATCTCATCCATGGCGGACTTGATCGCCGTGCGTCTCAGCGTGATGGCCGGGAACTCTTCCTGAAGATCATAGCGGTTGACTACGCCGAACGTCTTCACCGTGTATGCCGGTGAGCCATCCTCCCAGCGTGCCCTTACCTTCTCCCCTTCGGTGCTGAATCCCTCGTCCAGTATCTTCTGACACATATTTACGAATAATACGTCTGCTTTACTCATTTTTTTCTTCCTGTTCCTCAAACAAACTGTCCACGCTCTGCCCGATGACCTCTTCTATCTGGTCAAGCAGGCGCTGCATATCAGCCTTGCTCTCAAGAATATCCTTTATATGATCCTCAGCCCCCATGCTGCGGGCTTTTTCTATTATGTACTCAAATCTTTCGTCGATCCCAACGTATTGGTCTTCCTTTACCAGCCTGTCCCCGAGCCAGATCATGTCCATTTCATTCACATTGCTGATATCGCTGTAACCGGTACCCGTCATATGATTTCTGACAAGGATGCTCTCCTCCATGTAACCCATGGATTCCAGCTTATCTGCCATAACATCCCAGTGCCTTGCCTTGGTCCTGGCTATGTCATGAGCCAGACCGGCCCCTTTGATAAGATCTGTATCCAGGTCAAAACCATGTGCATTCAAAGCCTCCGCAATGGTAACTGCCACAGTGGCCACCGCCATGCAGTGCCTTATTACGTTGGGAGGCGTCTTGAACTCAACGTACAGCATCAGTATCTCATCCTGCGAAATGCGTTTATTCATACATATCAACCTTCTTCTATTATCTCAAAAGATCTGCTGATCAGGTGTTCAAGTCTTTCTGTATCGTCTTTCAGGTGGAGATATCCCAGCAAAGCCTCAAAAGCCGTAGCATATTTATCGGTCATGATATCCGAACCCCTGTGGGAAGCCCTTGTCCTTTTGGAACTGGACGCCTTATGGTTCCTTGCCCTTTTTACAAGCGTAAGCTCTTCATCCGTAAGATCCGCGTCCATCAGTACCCTGACAGCCTTAGCCTGTCCATCAGCAGACACGTACTTCACAGCCATCCTGTGAAGGGCATCTGAGTGGGCAGTCCCGGTTTCCAGGACATGTTTCCTGACATAGACCTCATATACAGCGTCTCCCATGAACGCTAGAGCTGCTATATTGTGCTCAGTTTTCTCCGGCATTTCTGTACTCCCTGTATTCACCTATTGTAAAGAATACTAGTCCCGTCCAGATCACCGCAAAAGCGATGAGCTGCACCGGATAGAATTCCTCTTTAAAATAAAATATGCTGAGGAACAAAGATATGGTAGGAGAAATGTATTCCGTAACTCCCAGTATGAACATGCTGGTCTTGTTTGCTCCGTTTGCGAAAAGAACCAGCGGAAAAGCGGTGAACAGACCGCAGAACATCAGAAGGAAGTATTTTCCTCCTGTGGCCACAGCCAGAGCTCCGATACCATGAGTCTCAATATATATCACTATTCCGAGAGCGATGGGCGCCAGGAATATGGTCTCATAAAGAAGTGAGATTATCGGAGGCATGCCCAGGCCTTTCTTGATAGCAGCATATATCGCAAAGGAGAAAGCGATGCTTAACGCCAGGGCAGGTACCTGTCTGAAGTAAAAGACAACTGCAACTACGCCTATAGCGCCCATTATCAGAGCTATTGCCTTATGGGTGTTTACCTTTTCGCCGAAAAATATCATTCCGAACAGGCAGACCACCAGAGGCTCGATATAGTAGCCTATGCAGGACTGTATGACGTTCTCGGAGTTGACCGCGTAAATATACAGCGACCAGTTCAGTGTGATTATCGCTCCTGCTATGATAAGTTTAGCAAGAAGTTTTTTATCCTTGAGTGGCGCCAGTATCTCTTCCTTTTTATGTACGATAAGCGCAGCGATAAGGCAGACCAGGGCGACCAGAACGATCCTGTAAAATATTATCACTATTGAATCTATGGGCTTCAGCCACTGCCAGTAGATGGGCATGATGCCCCACCAGACGCTGGACCCTATAACCGATATCAAACCCTGCCTGTAGTCTTTTTTGTTGTCTATGCTGTTCACACTTGCCGTCCTTATCAGTCTTTAACTATCTCTGCTCCCTGAGGGGTATCCTTGATGGTATAGCCGAGGGCTTTTACCTTGTCCCTGAGCTCATCGGCCTTCGCGAAATCCTTGGCCTTCTTGGCTTCAGCTCTCTCCTCTACCATCTGCACTATATCTTCAGGTATGCCTGCGTATCTGTTGGCTTCTCTCTCAGCCTGTTCAGCCTTGAGCTTCTCAGCTGCCTTTCTCAGGCTGAGACTGAGCACATAATCAAAGTCCTCGATAAGATACAGCTTGGTACGATCATTGGTATCCGCTTTAAGCACATCGTATAACACCGATACTGCATTAGCTGTGTTAAGGTCGATGGCAAGGTTCTTTATGAACTTATCCTGGAGCTTGTCGATCACCGCCTGATCGAGTTCTGACTTGTCATCAAAGTCAAGCTGAGCGATCTTCTGGACCAGTTTCTCGTACTGCTGGGTAGCATTGTCGAGAGCATCGAAGCTGAATACGAGATTCTTTCTGTAATGTGACTGAAGGCAGAAAAGCCTGTAAGCCAGAGGATCATATCCTTTCTGCTCGAGAAGGGATACCGTCAGGAATTCTCCCTTTGACTTGGACATCTTGCCCGTCTCGTCATTCAGATGAGCCACGTGGAGCCACTGGGTACACCATGTGTGTCCCAGATACGCCTCGGACTGTGCGATCTCGTTAGTGTGATGAGGGAACATATTGTCCACTCCGCCGCAGTGGATGTCGCAGTATTCACCGAGGTGCTTCTTGGAGATGCAGGAACACTCGATGTGCCATCCGGGATAACCCATATCATCAAAGAATGGAGACTCCCATTTGAGCGCCTGATCCTCAAACTTGGACTGGGTGAACCAAAGGACGAAATCAGCCTTGTTTTTCTTATTGGTATCCTCTTCAACGCCTTCTCTCACTCCTACTGCCAGGTCTTCTTCATCATGTTCACCGAAGACATAATACCTGTCAAGTTTGGAAGTGTCGAAGTAAACGTTTCCGCCTGCCTTATATGCATAGCCCTTGTCGAGAAGGGTCTGGATCATTTCGATGTAGTCAGGTATGAGGTTGGTGGCAGGTTCCACCACGTCAGGTGTCTTTATGTTGAGCTTGGCACAGTCTGAGAAGAACGCATCCGTATAGTACTTTGCGATCTCCATTACCGTCTTGTGCTCGCGCTTGGCACCTTTCACCATCTTATCTTCGCCTTCATCGGCGTCGGATGTGAGGTGTCCTACGTCCGTGACGTTCATAACTCTCTTCACGTCATAACCGGCATATCTGAAGAACTTTTCAAGCACGTCTTCCATGATGTAGGACCTGAGGTTTCCGATATGTGCGAAGTGATATACGGTGGGACCGCAGGTATACATGCCGATCTTTCCCGGCTCATGAGTAGTGAAAAGATCTTTTTTCCTCGTATAGCTGTTATACAGTCTGATCTGTGGTATCTCTTTCATGATTATTCCTCTTCAAACACAGTTATAGTCTTTATCACCTGAGGCTCAAGGGGCTTGTCGTTCCAGTCGCGTCTTGAGTTCACGATATAGTCGGCAGTATCCATGCCCTCGGTTACCTTACCGAAGGAAGCATACTGTCCGTCGAGATGAGGTGCATCAGCCACCATTACAAAGAACTGTGAACCGGCTGAATCCGGGTCCATAGCTCTTGCCATGGACAGAACTCCTCTGGTGTGCTTGAGATCGTTCCTGAAACCATTAGCAGCAAACTCGCCTTTGATGGTATATCCCGGGCCGCCTGTCCCGTTTCCTCTGGGACAGCCGCCCTGGATCATGAATCCGGGGATCACTCTGTGGAATGTGAGTCCGTCATAGAAACCTTCCTTAGCGAGTTTTTCAAAATTCTCTGCGCTTATAGGCGCGATCTCAGGATAGAGTTCGCCCTTCATAATGCCGCCGTTTTCCATCTCTATAGTAAACTTTTTCATTTCTGTCCTCCTCAGCCTCTTCTTTCTTTATTAACTATCTCGACAGCAGCTCTGATGGCCTCATCTACGGTCATCTCCTGTCTGTCAGCTTCACGTCTTAACTTGTACTCCACCTTGCCCTCTCCTGCAAGCTTGCCCACGGTGATCCTTACGGGGATACCGATGAGATCCGCATCCTTGAACTTAACTCCGGGACGTTCATCTCTGTCATCCCAGATGACCTCCACTCCCTGAGCGGTAAGTTCATCGTAGATCCTCTGTGATACCTGATCCTGGATCTCGTCTCCCGGCTTCACTTCAGTGATGATAACGTGATAGGGAGCCACGCTCATGGGCCAGATGATACCGAAATCATCGTGGTTCTGAGGCATGTCGATTATAGCCTGGAAAGTTCTGGAAACGCCGATACCATAACATCCCATCCAGATGGGCTGTTCCTTCTGGTTCTCATCCTTGTAGACAGCACCCATCGGTACGGAGTACTTGGTACCGAGTTTGAAGATCTGTCCAACTTCCACGCCTCTCGCGTGCTTGACCGGCTTACCGCAGATTGGACAGGGGTCTCCTTCCTTCAGTGTCTTGATATCTGTAACGATATCTCCCTTGTAATCTCTTCCATAGTTTACATTTATATAGTGGTGATCTGTCTCGCAGGCTCCTGCGCACATATTCTTAAGTCCGGGAAGTTCAGAGTCAACAACGATCTTGCAGTCGTGAAGGTGCATGGGCCCTGTGAATCCGCCTACGCAGCCTGTGGCTTCATGCATCCTGTCCTCATCAGCGAAAACGATATCAAACTCTCTGATACCGAGAGCGTTCACCAGCTTTGTCATATTGAGTTCCCTATCGCCTCTGATGAAAGCTGCAACGTATTCCTTTTCGTTGCCTTCTTCATCGTATGTGATGAAGAGAAGAGCCTTGATGGTCTTGCTCTGATCTATTCTCAGGAAATCTGAAACTTCCTCGATGGTTTTGGTTCCCGGTGTGAGCTTCTTCTCAAGTGGAAGCATTTCACAAGTATCGGCCGGAGCGTCAACGCATTCAGCCTTCTCCACCGTTGCAGCCAGATCACAGCTGTCACAATATGCGATCTCTGATTCTCCGAATTCGCAGAGAGCTGTGAATTCGTGGGAGCCTGTCCCGCCTATGGCACCGTTATCAGCTTCTACAGGCCTGAATGTAAGTCCGCATCTGTTGAAAACGTTTGTATAGGCCTCGTACATCTTCATGTAGCTCACGTCCATGCCTTCAGGATCCTTATCGAAGGAATAGTTGTCCTTCATGATGAAGTTCCTGGATCTCATCATGCCGTATCTGGGACGTGCTTCGTCTCTGAACTTGTCCGTGATCTGATAAAGCATGAATGGCAGCTGCCTGTGGGAGCTGATGTCGTTCCTTATGATGTCGGTAAACACTTCTTCAGCCGTAGGGCCGAGGCAGAAAGGTCTGCCGTTCCTGTCGTTCACTCTCCACATCTCAGGGCCGTATGCCGCCCATCTTCCTGACTCCTCCCAGAGTTCGGAAGGCTGAAGCACGGAAGTTGCTATCTCCTGTGCTCCCTGAGCGTCCATCTCTTCCCTTACGATCTGCTCTATTTTTCTCACTGTTCTCCAGCCCATGGGCATATATGAATAGATGCCCGCTGCAGTTTTTTTGATCATGCCTGCCCTTAAGAGCAGGATGTGGCTGGGGATCTCAGCTTCATTTGGTATTTCTCTTAAAGTCTTGAAAAAGCTCTTTGAAAGTTTCATTTAATGTTTTTCTCCTATCTCAGCAAAGTGCATACCGCCTGTGCAGCTATTCCCTCTCCTCTTCCGGTAAAGCCCAGCTGTTCAGTGGTAGTTCCCTTGATGTTTATTTTTTCTTTTTCTATATCCAGCACCGAAGCCAGTTTTTCTGTCATCTCACCAATGTAAGGCGATATCTTCGGTTTCTGACAAATAATGGTGACGTCAAGGTTCCCTAACGAAAACCCTTCCGCATATATCCTGTCCCTTACTTCCTCCAGAAGCCTCACAGAAGAGATCCCTTCGTAAGCCGGATCGTTATCCGGGAACAGTCTTCCTATATCTCCCATACCGCAGGCTCCGAGCATGGCGTCCATCAGAGCATGGAGCGCCACATCGGCGTCGCTGTGGCCCAGAAGGCCTTTCTCATAAGGTATCTCTATACCCATGAGGATACATTTGCGGCCCTCCACCAGCTTGTGGACGTCGAAGCCGCTTCCTATCCTGATATCCATCTCAGGCAGGTCCTCCCTTGTGGTTATTTTTATATTCCTGTAGTCTCCTTCGGTCATCGTGACAGGATGTCCGTAATGCTCGGCTATTCCCCCGTCATCGGTACCGTAGAAACCGTCGTTCAAAGCCTTCTCATAGGCCGGTCTGATGATCTCGCTTCTGAAACCCTGAGGGGTCTGGATCATGAAGAGCCTGCTTCTGTCCAGATTCCCTTCCGCAGTCCTTATGCTGTCCTTGGGATTTACCACAGGAACTGCAGCCCCGTCAGCGAAGGCCGCTTCCAGGACTCCTTCTATCACGCTGTCTGTAACGAAAGGCCTTGCAGCATCGTGGATAAGTATCAGGCCCTCCTCAGAGAACCTGATACCTTCATATACAGAATCCTGCCGTTCCTTTCCTCCAGGGACCACCTTTGTGACCTTATCATTTCCCTTGACCAGATCTCTTACGTACTCCAGATGATCTTCCGAAGTCACGACGATGACCTCGTCCGTATATCTGTTTCCGGATATTTTTTCAAGCGCTGTCCCGAAAATGGTGCTCCTGCCAAGTTTAAGGAACTGCTTGGGCACGTCTCCTCCGAAGCGTCTGCCCTTGCCGGCGGCCACCAGGATAAACGTGACTTTTTTTCCTTTGTACATTTACTTCACCCTGCCGAAAATCATTCTGCCGGCTGCCGTCTGGAGTACAGACGTTACCGTGATATCGATGGTCTTGCCGATGAACTTCCTGCCATCCTCGACTACGATCATGGTACCGTCATCCAGATAGGCTATAGCCTGATCTCTGTCCTTACCCTGCTTGATAAGTGAAACGTTCATGGTCTCTCCCGCGATGGCCAGCGGCTTCACCGCATTGGAAAGCTCATTGATGTTGAGCACCGGAACTTCCTTGATGGCAGCGACCTTATTTAAATTAAAGTCGTTTGTTACCACCTTTCCCTTCATGATCTGTGCCAGTTTCAGAAGTTTGACGTCCACTTCAGGAATCTCCTTGAGAGCCTTCTCTGAATCAGTGTTGTATATCTGGATCTCAAATTCCGTCTGGATCTTATTGAGGATATCCAGTCCGCGTCTTCCTCTGACTCTTTTCAGGCTGTCCGATGAATCGGCTATATGTCTCAGTTCCACCAGCACGAATTCAGGTATTATGATAGGCCCTTCCAGGAAACCTGTCCTCATGATCTCCAGTATCCTTCCGTCGATAATGACTGAAGTATCGAGTATCTTAGGCACACGCTGGCTTTTTTTATCCTTTGCGCGGTACTCGAATTCATTGCTGTCACGGTTTCTTCTCTGGGACTGCTGGATCATGCTGAACAGTTCAGGGCCCTTACGTGAACCAACCACACCGCCGAAGAAAGACAGCACCAGATAGACTACTATCGTCACTGCCAGGTAAAGAGCTTTCTGAACTATGATGTTCTGATAGATCGTGCTCAAAAGATATGCGACCACGAGACCGAGTACCAGACCTATGGCGCCGCCAATGATTTCAACGGGAGATACGCCCTGGATCTCGTTCTCTATGGAATTTGCCATCTTATGACTTCTGTTCGTCAGGTTAGGAGCATAGCGGTAAAAAATAAATGCAAAGATGATTACGAAAAATGATATCGCTATGGCTCTCTCGGACTGAGTCAGTATCTGACCTTCCGTCATGTTGGTCTTCTCGACGATGAATTCCGCAAGTTCAAACAGTTCATAGCCGATCAGTCCGCCCACTATCGTAATGACAGCTCTTATCAGTTTCTTGAACATTGTTTTTCCTCCTTTCCTTGAAAATTGATATAATAACGCTATTATACCTAATAAAGTAGTATACCTTGATTTGTCAAACAATTCAAGGGAAAAGCGTCTTTTTTATGTCAACGGACATTTGTTTATCCGGATATCACGAAGAATTCACAATAATAATATATATTTGTACCAAAGGAGCTGATGTGATAAAATATCAGTATCAATGCATACAATCCCAAAGGAGGAAAAAATATAATGTACAAGCTTCTGGTTGTAGACGACGAACCGAAGATCCGCGAGATCATCAGAGAGTACGCTGAATTCGCCGGATATGAAGTGGATGAAGCCGAGGACGGCATGGTAGCTCTGGGGCTCTGCAAGCTCAACGACTACGATCTGATCGTCATGGACATCATGATGCCCAAGCTGGACGGTTTCTCCGCCTGCAAAGAAATAAAAAAGATAAAGGACATCCCCATGATCATGCTGAGCGCCAGAGGAGAGGAATACGACAAACTCTTCGGGTTCGAGCTGGGTATAGACGATTACGTGGTCAAGCCCTTCAGCCCCAAGGAGCTGATGGCCAGGATAAACGTGGTGATCACAAGGCACAAGGGAGCATCACAGGCTGCGCAGTCCGTACTCAAATTCGAAGGGCTGGAGATCAACGTTCCCGCAAGGACAGTGTCGGTTGACGGCAAGAGAGTCGAGCTCACACCGAAGGAATACGATCTTTTGTTCTACCTTATAGAGAACAAGAACATCGCCCTTTCCAGGGACAAACTGCTTTCCGATATCTGGGGCTACGACTTCTTCGGCGATGACAGGACCATAGATACCCACATCAAGAACCTCAGAAACAATCTCGGCGAATACCGTAAGTTCATAGTTACTTTAAGAGGGGTAGGTTACAAATTTGAGTTCGAAGATTAGATTTGACTTCAAAAGCATAAGATTCAGGCTCTGGCTGTATTTCCTTTCAGTCGCCCTGGTCATCCTGGCCCTCATATGGTTCCTTCAGATCTTTTTCCTTAACAACTACTACGAAAAGATGAAGATAAACGAGGTCACCAGGATAGCGGACTCGGTATATCTTTCCTACCAGAGGCAGGACGAGGACCTGACAGATAATATCCAGCAGTACTCCATTCTGAACGACTACTACTTCATGATGGAATACAGCGGGAAGGTCCTTCTCTTCTCCCCGGACCAGGAAAATGCCAAGCCTGTATACACGTACCAGACCATGCTTCCCAAACTGAGGGAGGCCATAGCGGATGATCCGGACAATGACTCTGTGTCGCTAAAGTTCACGCTGGGCAGAGAGAACTATTACACTCTGGCCTACGCCAAGATGCTGGACCACACCGAAGGCGCTGAGGTATATCTGTACATATTCTCGCCCCTTTACCCTGTAAGCTCCACCGTCGACATACTTCAGCACCAGCTGCTCCTGATCACCATAGCAGCGCTGGCCATAGCCTTCATACTGGCCTTCCTTTATTCCAGAAGGATATCCAGACCCGTGAAGGCGATGACAGAGAGCGCCGTCAAACTTGGATCAGGCAATTTCAACGTCAATTTCTCCGCCAACTCCTACTCGGAGATCAATGAACTGGCTGACACCCTGAACACAGCGGCGTATGAGATGGGACAGGCTGACAACAGACAGAAGGACCTTATCGCTAACGTCTCCCACGATCTGAAGACGCCTCTTACCCTGATCAAATCCTACGCTGAGATGATAAGGGATCTCTCCGGAGACAACCCGGAGAAGAGGAATGCTCATCTTCAGGTGATACTGGACGAATCCGACAGAATGGCCAATCTCGTCAGCGACATGGCAGAGGTCTCACGCATGTCAAGACATGAAGCCACGCTCCACCTGAGTGATTTCGATCTGACAGAGCTCACAGCGGAGGCACTGAGCTCATACGATATCTACGTTACCCAGCAGGGTTACGACATAAGGTTCACCGCCCCTAAGGAATGCATGGTCAACGCTGACCGGGACAGGATATCCCAGGTGATCGCAAATCTCCTGTCAAATGCCGTAAAGTACTGCGGCGAAGACAAGGTGGTGATCGTAAACATCAAAAAAAGCGGCAAAAGATACCGCGTAGAAGTCTCAGACCATGGTCCCGGTATCAAGCAGGAGGAACTCCCACACGTCTGGGACAGATATTACAAAGCAAGCTCCAACTATGTTCGCGCTACTTCAGGATCAGGCCTTGGACTGAGCATAGTAAAAGAAATACTTACGCTGCATAAAGCCGAATACGGTGTCAGCAGTAAAGAGGGAAAAGGAACCACCTTCTGGTTCGAACTTGAAAGTATCAAAAAATCATAACCACCCTTAAAAAGGGTGGTTTGCTCAAGGGCTATAAGCCCAAGTGCTACCCGGCTAGCGTCTCAAGGCGCTAGCTTTCTCTTTGTTCAAGCTACATTGCCGTTGCCGCTTTTGCTTGCGCCTTAAAGGC
>JAZQAY010000013.1:0-3671 GCA_045545455.1 Anaerovoracaceae bacterium
CTCCGGAAATACCAAGAACGCCGGATTTCTTGTTAAGGATCTCGTTAGCCTTACCCTGAGGAAGGTTTTCCTTCTCTCTGATATATGTTACAAGAGCGGGGTCGATATCACCGGAACGTGTTCCCATTACCAGTCCTTCAAGAGGAGTGAATCCCATTGAAGTATCGATGCACTTGCCATGCTTGATGGCGGATACGGAAGCACCGTTTCCAAGGTGGCATGTGATGAGCTTAAGATCTTCAAGATCCACGTTCAGCATTTCAGCAGCGCGGCGTGCTACGTACTTGTGGGATGTTCCGTGGAAGCCGTAACGTCTGATGTGATACTTTGTATAATATTCATAAGGGATAGCGTACAGATAGCTCTCAGGAGGCATAGTCTGATGGAAAGCCGTATCGAAAACTGCTACCATCGGGGTGTTGGGCATAAGAGCCTTGCATGCGTTGATACCTGCGATATTAGGAGGGTTATGAAGAGGTGCGATCTCACAGCATTCCTCTACGTCCTTCATTACCTTCTCAGTGATGAGAACGGAATCTGCATACTTCTCTCCGCCGTGTACCACACGGTGACCTACTGCTCCGATCTCGCTCATATCCTTAACAACGCCGTGTTCAGGATCCTGGATAGCTGCAAGTACCTGAGCGATGGCATCTTCATGGTTAGCCATAGGTGTTTCAAGTCTGAACTTGTCCATTCCGATCTTTTCGTGTGTGATTACGGAACCTTCGATGCCGATCTTCTCAACGAGGCCTTTGCAAAGAAGCGTCTCGTTTGTCATATCAAGGATCTGATACTTAAGGGATGAGCTTCCGCAGTTGATTACTAAAACTTTCATGTGCTTTTCTCCTTTTATTTAAGTTCAAATAATTATTGACAAATCTGTTTGGAGAACATCTCTCCGAATTCAATATTATACTCTTTAGTCCCTAGAATTTCAACGGCTTTTTGACATATTCAGAATACGAATACAGATCTCTTCCGAGGGCTATATTATATATATCGGTAGCCCGGATACCTTTCTCAAAGGTACTTCTTATCTCAGGATGTTCTTTAAGGTCGCTTCTTATGTTATCTATAAAAGGAAGACCGGAAGACCCCGACTTCTTTACCGACTTAATATGCGCCGCACCTCTGTCGTTAAGAGCCAGGATCCTGATATATAGTGAAGCATCCTTTACCATTTCCTTTGTGAGCCCCGTAAGGATATGGATCAGTACTCTCTGAACTCTGGTCATTGTATATCGTTTTGACTTAAGTCTTTGGGTAAGATCATCCCAGCCTGTGGCATATCTGAACTCATCCTTCAGCTTGCTTCCGAGTCCCTCTTCTGCTCCGTATACTGCATTTAACTCTTCATCGGAAGAAACAGCTGATTTGGCAGCGATGATACTGAACAGCATGTCAGGCGAACAGAAGCCGCAGGCCTCAGATTCGCGTTTTAACAGTTCAGACGTGGTGGACGGAATGAGATGTGAAACCTCTTCTAAAGCCTCTCCATTCAGCAATTTCTGTCTGATATTCGATGCTGAAGATATGAAACCGGTCTCCTCTGTACTGTTATGGTCAGCCCCTGATCTCTTCACAGGTATCGGAACTGCCTTTTTCATATGTCGGATATATTCTATTCCCAGACTGTCGTTCGGTCCGAAAGGTTCGGTCTCACCAAGCGCTTCAGCAAGAGCCGCCGGATATGACTTCCCCTCCTTAACCAGATTTTTTATGATCGCCTGCTGTTCGTCGCTCATGTTATTTCTTCTGTACGCGGCGTTAATAAGGGTCTGCAGGTGCTCTGTCTCTGATCCAAAAGCGATAGCATCAGCCCCCAGTGAATCAAGTATCTCAACCCCGGCTTTAGCAAAATATCCTGAATTATTACAGCAAAAAACAAATGGTATCTCAGCTGCCAGATCAAAACCCTGCCTTATAGCCATCTCAGCCCTGGACCATTTATCCGTAAGAGCAGGCTCTCCTCTCTGAGTGAAATCACCGCTTATAGCTGCGATCCTGATAATATCAGAAGAATTACAGCCAAAGCGTTCGGTCACGCGTTCAGTCGCTTCTCTCAGCATATATGCGTGCCCGTTATGAAAGGGATCGTATTCAGCTATGATACCTAATACCTTACTCATCGCCTCTTCCCTCTGCTGCAAGCTGAAGCAGGAGATCTATATCTTCCTGAGGAAGCTTCATGACTCTGCATGCTCTGATTATGATCTCATCGTCATCAATTACGAAATCCGAGTTGACGCACATGTTTGTAAAATTCATGGCGCCTATACCGGTCTGGCTGAAGGAACATACCCCGCTGCCTACTGCTCTGTCGTATTTTCTTAAGAATAGCTGTGCGAATTTAAGTTTTTCTTCAGTCATTCTGTACCTCCGGGTCATTCTGTTCAAGCAATCTTTTGGATAATTCTATCATTTCAGGATCATCTGAAGAATTGAGTATGGTAACTGATCCTTCGTGTTTTTTATCTCTTATGAGATCTTTTTCTTCGAGTTTCCGTTTGAGCTGAGAAGACGTACCCTTGGAACCGTCGATCAGAACGATGTTCCTGTCTCCCAGATACTCCCTTATATCTTTTATGATAAAAGGATAATGTGTGCATCCCAGGACGATTGACTCTGTATCATCAGATACATAAGGACCGAGTGTCCTGTCCAGATATGCATTGAGTCCTTCCTTGTCGCTGATACCCTGCTCCACGTATTCCATAAGACCTTCACAGGCCAGCGGAACGATATCCGCCTCGTTCTCATAGGTCTTTATAAGTTCCCTGAATTTTCTCTGCCTTAGAGTCATGGGTGTCGCCATTACGATTATTCTTCCGCCTCTGCTGCAGACTACCGCCGGCTTGACCGCAGGTTCAATTCCTATGACCGGCATATCTCTGTATTTTGTCCTCAGTTCTGATATGGCTGCTGAGGTGGCAGTATTGCATGCGACCACAAGCGCTTTGATATCATACTCCATGAGTTTTTCAACTGCTTTGAAGGTCAGTTCACGTATCTCCTTCACAGTTCTCGTACCATATGGGGCATTTGCCGAATCTCCGAAATATATGAAGTCCTCGTTAGGAAGGATCCTTACCGCTTCCCTGAGTACGCTGAGTCCGCCTACTCCGGAATCCATGAAGCCGATCGGTCTGTTCTTCAGTTTTTCGTTCTTTGATAACCCGCTCATCTCAAGCCTCTTCCTCACTGTCATCAGCAAGTTTCATCATATCTCCGAAGGTCATCACGTATTCCTCAAGAGGATAGTCCATGGCCTCCGTAAAATCATAAAAGTATTTTTTGCCGCCGAGTTTTTCGAGCCTCTTCTCACAGAGTGCATCCCTTAATGGCGCATCGAACTCTTCCATTGAACTCTGATCCGTAAGGTAGACTTTGCTGTCCATTGAATACCAGCGTCTGAACCGTTCCAGTTCTTCGGCTATCTTAGCTTCAGTTGATACTTCATCCGCATTCTTAAGCATTCCGGTCAGGCTTCTTCTGATATTTGTGAAAAGCCCGTATACCTCAGTCTCAGCTTCAGGAATGAATTCCATGATCTCTTCGAAATAATCGTCGAAAAGCCCTGCAGTCTCGTCCTTGTCCAGTTCCTCTATGAGCTTTGCCAGCACGCCGAAGTCTATCTCATCCTCGCACTCCAGATACTGGGCGACGTT
>JAZQAY010000014.1:0-14844 GCA_045545455.1 Anaerovoracaceae bacterium
CCCCTGTACGAAAAGCTCCTGCTTTTCCAGATCGGGATAAAAGAACGGTTTCATTCTCAGATCCAGATCCTCTATCCCCCAGAGTACAAAATGCTTTACCGCTCGCGCCGGACGGTAGGCGTCAAATATCTTGAGCCTGTAGCCCTGTACTGCCAGCTCGTTGGCAGCGGATTTCAGTGCTCTGGCAGCTTCGATCGTAAGCAGCGCACATGGATCCTCATATCCGTCGATCCTTTCTCCTATAAAGTTATATGTGGAATAATAACGTATCTCCTGTATTATTCCGGGCACGAACTCTCCAAGTTCAACGAACCCGGATGGATCCATAGTTACGTCGTTATTGTATATCGTCTTCATATTTAAAAAATCCGGTTAACTTCTCAAAGATTCATAACAATTTATTTTATAATATTTTTTGATATTTATCAATATTACTTATACTTCTTTTGATATCAAAAGCGTAAAATATCCTGTCTCATCAGGTATATCCTCAGCCTTTTGGTAAACTTCTTCGGTCTCCATTCCGCAGTTTACCACAGCCTTGACATCCCTCCCCTTTGAGGCAAGCTTCTTCTTGATATCCTTCATATGACTCCCTGATTTCATAAGAACGTAATTGCCGTCCAGATCCAGTTCATCATTCGCTTTATGCACTGCCGGTATTATGTGTATCGGTTCGTTCCATTCTGCGAGAGGAATGTTGAGCCTTGAAGCAGCAGCGCAGAAAGATGTTATGCCGTTTGCCAGTTCCGTTTCATATCCGTCTTCCTTGAGGATCGCCTGAATATATGTAAAAGTACAATATACCGTGGAATCTCCTAAAGTAAGAAACACGACGTTGTTTCCCTTATTAAGGTATGATTCTATGAGTTCCGCTCCCTTCCTGTGCGATCGCTTCAATTCTTCACGGTCTTTAAGCATCGGGAGATCAACAGGGACTACTGTTTTGTTTTCAAGCTCCGGAACTGCCTGAACCGCTATTTTATATGCTACCGATTCCTGCGGATTCGTTCCGGGAACCATTATTATATCATTTTCTTTTATAAGACGTACCGCCTTGAGTGTCATAAGTTCCGGATCTCCGGGACCTACTCCCACTCCATATGCTTTTCCCTTCATTGGAAGCTCCTTTTAATAAAATAGAGGTGCTGAAAATCAGCACCCCCATTATACTATATTATTCAATGGATTAACAATCTTTTTATTCAGCAGTTTCAGCGTGGATATCGTCTCCAAGTACGGGGTCAGAAACCATTACCTTATGGTCATACCATTTGCCCTTTGTTCCGATAAGAGCAAGGTCAAATTCTTCACCGATCGTCGGAACAGGAATATCAAAACCATAAACCTCTTCTTCTATACCATCGCTGTATACTACTGTATCTGTTGTGGGATCAAGAAGAACAGCTCCCTCTTTCTGAGCGTCTTCAGCAGTTCCGAGGAAAAGATTTACGATTCCCTTTGCCTGAAGGCTTACATGAATAGTCATCTCTCCGTTTTCAACAGTCAGTAAACCTTTATCGTTATTTGCTTCATTAACATGGAACATCCCACTGTCAGTTGTAAATGTAGCTACGTATGTTCCGTCTTCAAGTCCGAATTCGTTTACTGCAGGAGCAGCATCTGCGGACTCACCTGATTCGTTTGAACCACCGCAGCCTGCAAGGCAGAAAACTGCGACCACCATAAGTAGTAATACTGTGATAAATAATTTTCTGTTTTTCATCCTTTTATAGCATCCTTTTCAATACAATTTTCAGCCCCACCGGCTACAAGCCGATGGGGCAATCATACGATTAATTCAGATAAGTTTCAAATAACCGAGAGTTATTTAAGAACTTCTGCTGTGTGAGCTACGTACATAGCTTCGATATCAGCGATCCTGCCGAGACCTTCGATCTGGCATGTTACGTTCTCAGCTCCGAAGCCTGCTCCGATATCAGCGGGCTCATCAGCTCCCTCAACTTCGAATTCTCCGCCGTTAACGAATCCATAGTACCATGTGCCTTCTTCGTCAGCTGCCATGTCGTTGTTAGCGTGGTCGCCTGCAACAACCATCATAGGACGAAGGATGACCTTGGTGTATCCAGCTGCCTCTACAGCCTTCTTAACTTCGGGAAGTGCTGTTTCAGCGGGGTTGCCTTCTACTGTTCCTACGAATACGTTCTTGTAACCGAGCTGCTGCATCTGAGCCTGCATCTGGCTGTATGTAACAGCTGCAGCGTGGGAAGTACCGTGTCCCATGAATACGATAGCAGTTCCGTCAGCGTCGAGTGCTTCAAGAGATTCAGCTCCTGCAACCTTGACTGCTTCAGCTACCATAGCCTTAGCAGCAGCTTCCTTGTCAGCGTTGATCGCTGTAGCGTCAGCTCCTACTTCACCGAGAAGAGGTTCTGCGATAGATACTGTTTCAAATCTGTCCTTTGCAGCTTCTACAGCTTCTACGAGTTCATCGTACTCTGCACCGTGCATAAGGTGTGTAGGCTGGATAACGAGGTTCTTAACGCCGTTGATAGCTGCTCTGTCAAGAGCCTGCTGAACGTTGTCGATCTTAACGCCGTCACGGGCCTGGATGTGGTTGATGATGATCTGAGCTGTGAATGCTCTTCTTACTGACCAGTCGGGATATGCAGCCTGGAGAGCCTTTTCAACTCCGCCGATGTCATTTGCACGGCTGTCGTTGAAGGAAGTACCGAAGCTTACAACGAGAAGTTCGTTCTCTCCGATCTCATCCTGGTTAAGGGGATCGTCTGCGGAAGCGTCGCCTGTGTCATCTGCGAAATATCCGCCTTCTTCAACGAGTTCTTTCTGAGCATCTGTAAGTGCATCCCAAGCTGCCTTAGCTGCTTCGCACTGTGCATCTGTCTCTTCTGTCCACTCCTGAACCTGGATAGCAGCGATGAGTTCGTCAACTTCTGCTGCGAGAGCTGCATCATCTACAGCTTCCTCTGCAGGTTCTTCAGCAGATTCGTTTGATCCGCCGCATCCTGTAGCGATGACAGTCATTGTGAATGCCATTACAAGGACGAGGCATAAAACAAGAAATTTCTTAAGGTTCTTCATTTTTCTCCTCCTAAATGAAAAATAATAAAGTATGGAACACAAAAGGCCTTGGCTTAACGGAGCAAAGGCCTTTTGAACATAACAAAATTCAATCAGTATTTACACCCGCCAATTACTCGTGGCCGTGCGGCTTAGCCGCTTGTAACAGACAGGCAGGTCTCCTGGCTCATGGATCATACGCGCTTGCCGCCTTCCCGATCTCTCAGTGGCATTCCGGCTCACGCTCTCCATATACAGTGACGAGTTCGCACAGGCTTTAAACCTGTTTCCCTATTATCCGGAGGGATTTAACCCCGGCACCTGTCCTATTCATATTTCCAACGTAGGATTATATCACTTATGTATTTTTTTTGCAAGAGTCTTATTTATCAATGTTATGTGAAGTATCAAGTTTATATGCGGATATCAGTATTAAACCGGCGATCACGCATAGCGCTGCCACCAGTATCCATCCCTGGTTATATGAATGGGAAACCAGGAAATATCCCATGGTCACAGGTCCTATCATCCTCCCTGCTCCATGTGTGAACTCGTAAAGAGACTGGAATCTGGCCCTGTATTCTTCTTCAGCCCGGGAGCCCAGAAGAATGCTGTTATGGACGGACATTATGACCTCCCCTGCAGTCCAGATCGGAGTAAGTATGTACACAAGCCAGGCAAGAGAGATGTCTTTTATTAAAGCAAAGCTTCCCATGCCGATGGCGAACAGCACCGCCGTCCAGGTTATAACGAGGAACTCGTTTTTATCCTTCGTTATCTTAAGGATTATGGGAGACCATATTATGCAGAACACCGAGTTTACTATCCACAGCCTGGCTACCCACTTGGAACCTGTCTCAGCGCCAAAGTATCCTGAATACTGAAGAGGCATCATGTAGCTCACCTGAGTATATGCATAGCCGAAGAGCACGGATGCGATGAGGAACAGCACAAGCGGTTTATCCTTCAGGATGAGAGACACCAGATTCTTTCTTTCGGAAGTTTCAGGAATCACTTCGGTACGCTCTTCTTCTGCGGTATAAAGCTGCCCTTTTCTCTTAGAGACCGGAATATATTCGTCTTTTACGAAGAGACCCAGAAGAATCATGGTAAGAACGGTCGCTATTCCCATTCCCCAGAATATCCACTCGGTATAGTTGTAGAATATGGCGCCTGCGATGCTCTGTCCGACTGAATATCCCACGTTTATGCAAAGGAACAGTAGCGAAAAGCTCTCCTCCCTCTTCCCCTCTCCCGTCTTATCGGTGATCATCGCTCCGATAACAGGAAAAAACATCGCAAAACAGGTAAGAGTAACCGCTTCGAAAAATATTACTATCAACCTTCTGACGTAGATCCCACCCAGTATCAGAGCTATCGTCTCTATCGCCATTGCGCAAAGAATCGTCTTCTTTCTGCCATAGTAGTCTGACAGCCTTCCTCCTATTAGAGCTCCTGCGATATCGCAGACAGCGAGAAGCACCATCACGTACCCTGTCGCAACTTCGCTGAGGCCAAGAACGGTCGTCATGAGAAGCGAATTCATCGAGAAGATGAACGCTCCCATCGAAGTCACTATCCTGGCAAAGCATATTATATAAACTTGTCTCGGCAGTCCCGTGTACTGCTTAAATATGCCCATATATCAAACTCAAGAGGGCCGCATCTCTGCTGCCCTCTTCAAATCGACTGTATCTCTTACTTATCTGAGTATGCTATGAAACTGCCTGCCCTGTCGTTGATCATCTCATTGTCCTTGACAGCAACCTTGCCGTTTACGATAACATAGTCGATTCCCTTGTTGGGAACTGTGAGATCGCCGAATGTAGGTCCGTCCATGATGGTTTCAGGATCAAAGATGGTGATATCAGCATCAGCTCCGACGTGTATATCTCCCTTTCTGTGTTCCATATCGAGTCTCTTTGCAGGTTCAAGAGTCATCTTTCTTAAAGCGGTAACAAGATCGGTCACCTTATCTTCTCTTACATACTTTCCGAGCACCCTGGGGAAGGTTCCGGCTGCTCTCGGATGTCCGTTTCCATTTGCGATTATACCGTCGGATGCGATCATTCCATTGGGATTTGCTATTGCAGCTGCTATCTCATCCTCGTTCATAACGAAGGCAACGACAAGCATCTCGGGATGGTTCTTCCTGCATTCCTCAAAGGATTCCTTTGTGGCATACTGATACAGATAAGGTTCTGCCGTAAGAAGAATATCGCTGTAAGTCTTATGCCAGCCCTCGAAACAGCCATCATCGAATACCGTGGAACCCAAATAAGTTGAAAACGCATTATAAGGGTAAGTGTCATAGTTCAGTCTGGGGTCTTTCTCGATATAACTGTTTATGAGTTCCAGGGACTCCTTCATCATTCCTAAAGCGGAACAGGAGCTGAGATGTGATATCTGGAATCTTTTTCCTATCTTTGACTGTATATCTGCCATCTCTTCGATCGAATCGATGTTTCCAAGACAATCAGATCTGTAATGAGCTGCAATGAGAAGTCTGTCATCATCACTGATGTTCGAAGCCTCGATTATCTCTTCTTCAGTGATCCCGGGATCATATTCGATGCCAAATGAAATGCCGCAGGCTCCGGCTTCGAGATCCTTCTTTATTGATTCATGGATAGACTTCCTCTGTTCCGGAGTGGACTTGTCTGAATGCCCAAGTCCAAGTTCAGTCCAGTAGTGGTTATATCCGGAAAGCATCATGTAGTTTATCGGTGAACCGCCCAGTTCCTCTATGGTATCCCGGAATTCTTTCACCGTCTGATAAAGAGTTCCGCAGTTTCCGCCTACTGCCATTGTAACTCCCTGTTTGAGCATCATGTCGGCTATGCAGAAATGCTTTCCTTCGTGGAAATCTTCCTCATGCATATGTATATCGATAAATCCGGGTGATACCACGCGGTCTTCTGCATCTATTACGTTTTTAGCTTCCGGTTCGTCTGCTCCTATATACGCGATCTTGCCGTTTTCGATACCGATATTGCCTTTTACAAGGGCGTTATTTGTATAATCAGGATATTTACCGTTTTTGATCAGAATGTCTAACATACATGCCTCCTTTGAATTCACAAAAAACTTTCCGGAGAAAGTTTTTTGCATTTAAATATTACTGATTATTTTTTGCGAAATCAGCCTTCATCTGAGCGATCTTTTCTTCATCCGAGAAGATCTTTGCGATGTCGAGGGCTATGAGTCTGGCGCCGGTAGCGATAGCTTCGTGTGCCCTGTCGGTCTTTACCATATCGACGAACCCCTTGGTATGGATGGGGATGCCTCTGTCGGTCAGCTGGATAGTAGGGTGGAATGCAGGGCACTGGAAGGATACGTTTCCGATATCCGATGAACCGAAAAGCGCATCGGGATCAGCGTTCTCTTCGATACCGAGTTCATCGAAGACCTCTCTGATGCAGGCAACTCCCGTGTCGTTTATTACGAGGTTGTCATATGACTGTGCGGTGGGATACATATCCCAGGTGCAGCCCGTCATTAGGCAGGCGCCGTCAGCCATCTTCTTAACTTTTTCATTGAGTTCATTGAGATATCTTCTGTCAGCAGCTCTTGTGTAGAGTTCGTATGAAGCCTCATCGGGAACTACGTTGGGAGCAGCTCCGCCGTTTCTGTAAATGCCGTGCATCCTTACATCAGGAGTCACGTGCTGTCTCATGCAGTCAACAGCATGTACGAAAAGCTGGGCTGCGTTAAGAGCGTTTATGCCTTCCCAGGGAGCAGCTGCGCCGTGAGCGGCTTTTCCGTGGAAGTTGAACATATATGAGTCAAGAGCGAGAAGCGTGCAGTAAGGCTTGTTGCTGTCATCAAGATGTACCATCATGGCGAAATCATAGCCCTTGAACACACCCTGCTTTACCATGGTGCACTTGGCACCGTCCTCCTCTTCATTAGGAGTTCCGATGACGTGAACATCTGTATCAAGTTCGTCCTGTAAATCCTTAAGAGCAAGTCCCGCAAGGATAGAAATAGATGCGGAAACGCAGTGTCCGCACGCGTGTCCGATTTCAGGAAGAGCATCGTACTCGGTAAGTATCGCTGCCTTGTATTTATGATCGTTTGATCCGTAAACTGCCTTGAACGATGTTTCGATACCGGCAAAAGGATATTCCACTTCATAGCCATGTGATCTTAACAGCTCTACAAGTTTCTGAGAAGATCTGAATTCATGTGCCGATACTTCAGGATGGTCAGCCAGATCATCGTTGCAGGCGATGAGTTCCTGATGATTCTCTCCAATAGCCTTAAAAATCTTCTCTTTCAATGCTTCATAATTTGCCATCTTCTTCCTCCATTTCTTTCCTTACTAGTTTTATTGTTATCATTGTATTCAAATGGTAAGCGTCATATGGATGTGCTGCCCTCAGGCCCTCTTCCCAATAGAAGACATCATGCATATCTGAGATCTCACTGTCCGTCATTCCCTTTCTGATGCATTTGGATATCAGCCCTCTCTCCCATTTAGCTTCGTCTATGTATTCTTCGAAGTATTTATCGTTATAGTATTCCGGAATGATTCCGTAGTGCATGGATATGAGTCTCTTAGCTCCAAGTCTGGACATCCTTTCAGCTGCTTCCAGCGACTGTCTGAATGATTTGAGAACCGATACACTCATCTTGCCGGGTCCTTCGTACTGTCCGATACTTTCGCTTAAGAACAGGACCTTCATAGGCTCTATCATGTATGAAGCTGAGCAGTCTGTATGTCCCTTGGCTTCATAGAACACGGCACTTATGTCTCCAAGCGATATTTTATCCCCGTCTTCCATTACGACATCGATCCTGAGTCCATCCGTCTTGACAGGTCCGAAATCAGCGCCGTAAAGGTCAGTGGCATTATCTCCCAGCTCCCTCATCGTCTGTTTGGCAGGTTCCGAACTGAAGACCTGAATAGCTTTTTTGTCTCCGCAGACTTTCACTTCAGGCCACTCATCTATGATATATGGCAGAGCGCCTATGTGATCGTAATGAGTATGTGACATCAGAACGTAATCGAGAGTCTTCCCCCTCGGATCCAGGAGCTCATGAATATTAGATATGAGTTCCCTGCTGAAACAAGCCATACCGCAGTCCAGTATAACCGTCTTTTCAGAACCGATGATGAGATACGTCTCGCAGCCATTGCCGCCGGTCACCCTATATATAGGTTCAGGGACATCGAACCTGTCGTGTCCCTGAAAATTTTCGTAATATCCGTTATCTTTTGGTATTATCATAATCTAGGTCATTCGGCTTCGTCTTCATTCTGGGTCTTATAAGCAAGGCTTCTGATCTCTTCACGGTTTTCTGTAAGAGTATCATTTATAGCCGTAAAAGTATGCTCCAGATTGGTATACATCTCGCCGAAGTATTTCATGTTTAACTCATCCATTTTCTGCTGCATTCCGTAAAGCATGCGGTCTACATAGTCATAGGTCTTCATCTTCAGGACCTTGGAATTTATCTTGGCATCGTTGACTATGTCTTCGCCCTTCTTCATGGCGCGTCTCGTTATCTCATCGGAATCCACAAGGAAATCAGCCTGTTTCTTAGCCTCTCTCAGCATTCTTTCGTACTCGGATTTCCCTTCCATGAGTATCCTGTCACGCTCATCTATTATCCATTTTGCCTGCTGCATGTCGTCAGGAAGCGCCAGCCTGATATCCTTGATTATCCCAAAGATATCTTCTGTTTCCAGTACGATCTTATTTGTCAGAGGGACTGATGTTGCTCCCTCCAGCAGGTCTTCCAACTCATCCAGTAAGTCAAGAACTTTCGTCGTATCTTCCATTTTGATCCAGCTTCCTTTCGAACTATTTCAGATTTAATTTGGACCTCATGGTCTTAAGCACGTGGTCCGGTACAAGCATGGAACCGTCTCCTCCAAGGGAAACGACCTGCCTGGCCATGGTGGAACTGATGAAGGAATATCTGGCGTCCGCTATGATATATACAGTTTCAGCCTTGCCTTCATAGAGGTGTTTATGCAGCTGATCCATGGAATACTCATCATCAAAATCAGCGGTGTTCCTCAAGCCTCTCACTACTGCATTGAATCCGTTATTGAGAACGAAATCAGCCAGAAGTCCTTCGCATTTGTCCACGGTTACGTTAGGCATATCCTTAATGACTTCCTTTATCATATCCACCCTCTCTTCAAAGGTGAACATGGATTTCTTCTCAAGATTAACGGTCACACCTATGACAAGCTCATCAAAAATCCTCGATGCCCTTTCTATGATATCCAGGTGTCCCAGCGTCATGGGATCAAATGAACCGGCATAAAGCGCTTTAGTATGCATGTCATACCTCCATAATCCCAATTATTTTACCATAATTATGCATTTTTGTAAAGATTACAATAAACAGAAAGGGTTATGGTGCCGTAATTTCTGTCCTTAAGTTTGGAAAAGCCCTCTAATTCATCCGGAAACTCGTCCTCTCTTTTGTGTTCGGCAACGATTATCCCGTCTTCAGACAAAAGATCCAGTTCTCTTATCAGTTCAAAGCATTTCCCGTACAGGCCTTTTTTATACGGAGGATCCAGCAGGAACACGTCGGCTTTATCTCCGCTTTCACTGATCCTCATGAGACATTTTTCAAAGTCTCCGGCTACAAGTTCAGACCACTCCTCTGCCCTGCAGTTTGCGATATTCTGCTTTATCAGCCTTATGCTTTCCCTGTTGTTGTCGCAGAACCAGCACTTTTCAGCTCCCCTGGAAAGCGCTTCAAGGCCCAGATTCCCTGTGCCTGAAAAAAGATCCACGCACACTGAATCATATATCCTCTGCCCTATTATGCTGAACATTGCTTCCTTCACCTTTTCTGTGGTGGGCCTTATGTCGTAACCCGAGGGCATCTCTATTTTTCTTCCTTTGAAATCACCTGTTATTATTCTCATAAGTATTCTTCCCGATCATCACAGACTCAGGCTGATCTTGTCTCCGAACATCATCTTTATCCTGTCCCTGAGTTCCAGGTCCTCCGGCTCCGAAAGTCCGGGATCTCTGTCTATGATATCTTCCGCTATAACTCTTACTTTATTCAATACGTCAACATTTTTAACGAGGTCCGCTATCCCAAGCTCGGGTATACCGTGCTGCCTGGTCCCGAAGATCTCACCCGGTCCCCTGAGTTTAAGGTCTTCTTCAGCTATCACGAATCCATCAGTTGTGGATACCATGATGTTGTTTCTCTTTTCTGCAACTTCACCTTTGGAACCGCTGACCAGTATGCAGTATGACTGCTCTTCACCTCTTCCGACACGGCCTCTCAACTGATGGAGCTGGGCAAGCCCGAAGCGCTCACAGTTCTCTATGACCATCACAGTAGCATTTGGAACGTCTATGCCTACTTCTATCACAACAGTGGATACAAGTACGTCTATATCTCCGTTTTTAAAGGAAAGCATGATATCATCCTTTTCCTTAGGTTTCATGCCTCCGTGGACCAGTCCTATCCTGAGTTCAGGATATCTTGGTACGAGTTCATCATAGATCTCTTCGGCGGACCTGACCTTTATGGAATCCGATTCCTCGATGAGTGGGGCCACCACGTAAGCCTGCCTTCCCGCCTTGACTTTATCTCTTACAAAATCATATATCTTGCTTCTGGACTCTTCATATCTCAGAAACGTCCTTATGGGTTTCCTTCCCTTAGGCAAAGTATCGATAACTGATATATCCAGATCACCGAAGAGTATAACAGCCAGTGTCCTGGGTATCGGAGTAGCCGTCATTACCAGAACGTTGGGATCCTTTCCTTTCCCGGTGAGGAGGTTCCTCTGCTCCACGCCGAATCTGTGCTGTTCATCTGTGACCACCAGTCCCAGATCCCTGAATTCAACGTCCGGCTGGATTATGGCATGAGTACCGACAAGTATCTGTATGCTCCCTGTCTTAAGATCTTCCAGGAGTTCTCTTCGCTCTCTTGCTTTCATGCTTCCCGACAGAAGTTCACAGCGCACTCCCAAAGGTTCAAAATCCTTTTTTAAGGTATCGATATGCTGTCTTGCCAGCAATTCCGTAGGAGCCATCATGACAGCCTGATAACCACATTTAACGGTCTTATACATGGCAAGTTCGGCTACGACAGTCTTGCCGGATCCGACGTCTCCCTGTACAAGTCTGTTCATGGGGCGCTGGTCTTCCAGATCCGTCTCTATTTCCTGATATGCACGCTTCTGACCCGCAGTCAGTTCAAACTTCATATTACTCAGGAATTCATCAACGCCGACACTGCTGTCCAGCTGAATACCCTTCTGAAAGGTCTTTACGCCCTTCTTTATGTAGAAAAGCCCCGTCTGCAGTATCAGTAGTTCTTCGAATATGAGCCTGTATCTTCCCTCCAGCACCTTCCTTTCTTCAGAAGGAAAATGGATATTCGTTACGGCGTATGCCGGAGGACAGAGATTGTTGTCATCAACGATTTCCGGAGGAAGCCACTCCCTTATGAGCCCGTGATAAGGCTGAGCCATGAGCTGAAGGCTCCTCATCTGTCCCTGAGAAAGTCCCTCCGTAAGCGGATATACCGGAAACAGTCCCCTGATGTCATCCTTGTCTCCCGTCTTATGGAACTCGGGATGGATCATCTGGCGCCTTCCGTTGTTCAGAGTTATCTTTCCGTAAAGGGTCAGTGCCTGCCCGGAGAAAAAGTACCCAGCCAGATACTTCGCATTAAAAAACACAAGCTCAAGATTGCCGGTCGAGTCTTCCACCAGCACCTTGAGCGGGGCTTTTTTGTTATATGGGCTGCCCTGAAGCTTTTTTGACACCACAATGACCTCCAGAAGCACGTCTGTGTTTTCAGGAGCGTTCATTATGTATGATACTGTTCTTCTGTCCTCATATTTTCTGGGGAAGGTATATATAAGGTCCTTGACTGTCCTTATGTTCATCCTTTCAAGGATCTCACTTCGCTTGCTTCCCACTCCCTTCAGGACCTGTACGCTGTCTGTGAGCTTCACCTGATGACCCTCGTCTTTTCATGATCCACCTTAAAGGTCTTCCTGGCCTTGATAGCTACGATCTTCATAACTGCACGCACAGGCTTTCCCAGTTTGATGGATCTGATATTCTTTTCCAGATAATCCATGACCGTCATGGATGAAAAGATCATGCTTGTACCGAACTTGTGGACAACGTGGAATTCGACCCTTATCTCCTCATCTGTCTCCTCCACTTCGATGTTCTTTCTCTCCAGTGCAAGGCTGTCCCTTCCGTTCGTAAGAGCGAGGGCTTCCCTGACGAGTTTCTCAAAAACGTTGTCGGATATTTTTATTTTTCCGTATTCATTGATCTTTTCCATGAGACTATTATATCACATTATGACAGCAAAGACGTATTAAGGGACATCTTTTCTTCTGAAAAGTCGGTAACGTTGAAAAGTATAAGCACCTGATCGTATTCGCCGTCCAGTGCCAGGTCCTTTGCAGAACCTCTGAAGTACCTGGGATCCAACATTGTTATCTCACTGAAATCGTCCAGAATGAAAGGCACGAAGGAATTGGCATATGAGTCCTTCACGATCAGGAGCTTAGGCTTGCGGGATGCTCCCTCTCCATTGTTCCTTATATCCACCCTGTCATAGTTTCCGCCGAAGAATACCTCATATTTATCTTTATTCTCAAGCCTGTCCATGAAGTAAATGGAATCATAAGTGTCATAGTCTATAGTCACGGTCACATCAGATCCAAGGGTCTCCCCGGGAACATTTATGCTGTCCCTTACGAGTTCGCTGAGAAGTACTTTGGAGTAAAGCGTGCCCTTGAAATCCTTAGTAAGCTCTTCAGGGATGTACTCCTTAGGATCAAATCCCAGGGCACTTCTGTATGCCGAAGCCCCCTTAAGTGCTCCGTCATAATTCCAGTGATGGTCAGTCATGTAATAGAAGCCGTCCTCATGGTCATCATCAGGCATGAGGGCGTCATCCAGTTCAACGTACATATCTCCCAGGACGTTCTTTGCAAGAGAAAGTGCTTCCCCCTCATCGTAGTTCGTGCTCAGATTGGCCTCGTTCCTGTATGAGTATGCTGCCGTGGGAACCAGCATCACCCTGACTTCCGCTCCCGACTCCGATACTTCGGAGTTCATTTCCACTATCTGATCAAGATTGTTCCTGAACCTGAGAGCGTTGAAATCCGCCTGAGTCTTTCTTTCTATCAGTCTTCCGTCATCCAGTACATAGACTCCGTTTATGTCGCTGTATCCGACGCTTTTAAGGACTGAGGATCTTATCTTTACCCATTTATCCCTCCCGATGATCTGATCGGACAGATATTCCTCCAGCTGGGTTTGATATTCTCCGTTCAGTATGCTCTCTATGCTTAATGAAGGCATCTGAGTCAGATACCTGTTCTCATTGTCGGATTTATCCCTGTCGGGAAGGACAGCGGATCCTATGATCATGACAAGCATCACGATGATCACTGTAAAGATCAGGAAAATGTCCACGTGCTGCCCGCCCGCTGTCTTGTTCATTTGTTTCTTCATACTTTTTTTCTGCATGTCCCCACCCCGCTAGAATCTGAAATACAGGAACGGATTGTAGCTTCCGCTCACCAGGAATGCGATGCTCATCAGAAGGAGGATAAGCAGAACAAAGGTCTCAGCCATATCCTTAGTGGTATAGAACATGAGACTTTTATCCAGTTTTTTTGAGACCCAGCCGGCTATTGGAAGCGAAGCAGCCACCGCAACAGCCATAAGTATAGCTGCCGACTTCACATAATACATTGTGAGATCATAAGACGACTGTCCGGCTCCGAACATTAGTGCCATATATCTTCCAAGAACGCTGAAATCAGTGATATTGAAGATGACCCATCCCACGATGACAAAGAACATCGTGTAGATGTGTCTTATGAATCCGAGTTTTCCGGGGATCTTGTTCAGTATATCCAGAAGGAAGAGTTTTTCAATTATGAGAAGTACTCCGTAATATACGCCCCAAAGGACGAAATTCCAGCTGGCTCCATGCCAGAGACCTGTCAGGGCCCAGACTACAGCGATATTGAAGAGCTGTCTTGGGAGTCCCTTCCGGTTCCCTCCAAGAGGGATATACACGTACTCCTTGAACCAGGAAGACAGGCTCATATGCCATCTCCTCCAGAATTCAGTTATGGAGGCTGAGATATACGGATAGTTGAAGTTCTCCAGATAGTCGAATCCCAGTATCTTGCCAAGGCCGATAGCCATGTCGGAATATCCGCTGAAATCGAAATAGATCTGGAACGTGAAAGCTATCGCTCCGATCCAGCAAAGCACCGCTCCCGGATCTTCTCCTCCGGAAACCATGGCGTATATCTCATCCCAGATCACCGCCATCTGATTGGCGATCAGGATCTTTTTTGAAAGACCGACTATGAACCTTCTGATACCGACATATATCCTTTCCCTGTCAGAGGTCCTGGTCTTCATCTGTTTTTCAACGTCGGAGTACCTTACGATGGGACCTGCTATAAGCTGGGGGAAAAGCGTGATATATGTGGCAAGGATAATGAAATTCTTCTGTCCCTTCACCTTGCCCCGGTATACGTCGATCACGTATGACATGGCCTGGAAAGTATAGAAACTTATACCTATGGGAAGAGCTATGCCAAGCATCCCGAGGTCAGCTCCAGTGATACCGTTCACCGTATCTATCAGGAAGTCAGTGTACTTGAAGAATCCCAAAAGTCCAAGGTTCACAGCCACATCCAGAACAAGCATGACTTTCGCCATGCCTTTGTTCCCTCCGTTATTATATTTGTCTATGAAAAGAGCCAGAACGTAATTCGCTATGATGGATACGAACATGACCAGGATA
>JAZQAY010000015.1:0-4980 GCA_045545455.1 Anaerovoracaceae bacterium
AATTTGCTTTGTTCTCACTGTCGGCAGGCATCATTGAGACTGTTGCATTCACGGTCTTAAGCGAACTCTTCAAACTGCCGTACTGGCCGAGCTATCTGGTAGCTCTCATACTTTCAGTTTTATGGAACTTCACGCTTAACCGTGAGTTCACGTTCAAATCTGCGAACAACGTGCCTAAGGCCATGTTCAAGGTGGCCTGCTTCTATCTGGTATTTACACCGCTTTCCACATGGTGGGGAACAGCCCTTACCAATGCAGGCTGGAACAAGTACGTGGTGCTTTTCGGTACCATGGCCGTGAACCTCACTACTGAGTTCCTTTACGACAGGTTCTTCGTATTCAGGGACACCATGAACACGAACAAGCGCGCACAGAAGGAAAAGGAGCACGCTGAACAGTAAGCATATATGAAATACATACTGAATGAGTGCCTTTCGCGGGGAGCGAGGGGAGAATAGGGAATCCGGTCTTAAGCCGGAGCGGAGCCGCCACTGTAGGTGGGGAGGCTTATCGCGGTATGCCATTGGAAAGAGATTTCCGAGAAGGCGGCGGTGAGCTTTTGATCCACGAGCCAGGAGACCTGCTCATTCGTAACTGCCCGATGACGGTCATATTCGGGCTGATATATAAAGTGCAAAAAACGGCCGCACCATGTGTGCGGCTATTTGATTGGCAAAAGATTGCATAGCGGCGGTTTTTAAGATATAATATAAGGTACGGTTTTATTAAGATCACGGTACTTCCGTTAAGGGAGAAAGATATGAAAAAACAGATCCAAAGGATAATGATTGCGGCTGCAGGAAGCGGCTCGGGAAAGACTACCATAACATGCGCGCTTCTTGAAGCTTTGAAGGCGAAGGGAAGAAGACCTACCTCTGCGAAGTGCGGACCGGATTATATAGATACCATGTTCCATTCAAGTGTCCTTGGTGCTCCTTCAACCAACCTGGACCTGTTCTTTTTTGATGATAATACGGCGAGGTATCTTCTGGCGGAGAACGGTTCCAAGGGAGATATCACGGTGATAGAAGGAGTCATGGGATACTATGACGGTCTCGGCATCGATTCCACAGAATCCAGCAGCTACCACCTGGCTAAGGTCACTGAAACTCCTGTGGTACTCATAGTGAATTCCAGGGGAATGGCCTTATCTGTAGTCGCCTCCATCAAGGGATTCAGGGAGTTCAGACCCGACAGTAATATCAGGGGAGTCATTCTCAATAACTGCACGGAATCCACGTATAACGCCCTTAAAGGAGTTATTGAGCGCGAATTCAACGGTGAGGTTAAACCTCTTGGTTTCATGCCAAGGATGGCTGACTGCAGCCTGGAGAGCAGACATCTGGGGCTTGTGACCGCACAGGAAGTTGAGGACCTGAACGTCAAGCTTGCCAAGCTGAGAGACCAGGCTCTCACGAGCATCGATCTCGATGGCATCATGGCTCTGGCTGAAAGCGCACCTGAACTGGGATTCGAAGAACCTGAGATAAGGCATTTCGATGAGAAGGTGAGGATAGGAGTCGCCAGGGACAAGGCGTTTTGCTTCTACTATGAGGATAGCCTGAAACTCCTGGAGAAGATGGGAGCGGAGCTGGTGGACTTCAGTCCTTTGGAGGACGATTTTTTGCCGTCCGGTATTGACGGACTTTACTTAGGAGGAGGCTATCCCGAGCTATATGCCGAGCAGCTCTCGAGCAAAGTATCCATACGGGGCGCGGTCCTGAGATCCGTCACATCCGGGATGCCTACCATCGCGGAGTGCGGAGGCTTCATGTATCTCACGGAAGGAATAGGAGACAGTCCCATGGTGGGAGTGCTTCCGGGAGACTGTTCAGATCAGAAGAAACTCATGCGCTTCGGATACATTACGCTTAAGGCTGAAAAGGACAGTATGCTGATGAAGGCCGGTCACGAGATACCTGCTCACGAGTTCCATCACTGGGACTGCACTGAGACGGGATCAGACTTTACCGCAACCAAGAAGAACGGTAAGAGCTGGAAGGCGGCATTCGCAAACGATAATCTTTATGCGGGATTCCCGCACTTCAATTTCTGGGCCGACCCGAGTCTTGCAGAGAATTTTATCGAGGCCTGTATCAGATATAAGGAGAATAAGAAATGATCGAAAACATCAAACCAATGGACATAGAAAAGAGGAGCTTCGAGATAATCACGGAGATCCTGGGAGACAGAAAGTTTCCCGAGGAGCAGGAATCCATAATCAAGAGGGTCATCCACACATCGGCTGACTTTGATTATGCTGATAACCTGAAATTCAGTCCCGACGCAGTGGAGAAGGGCCTTGAAGCCTTAAGAGCGGGCTGTGATATTGTGACTGATACCAACATGGCCAAGGCCGGTATAAATAAGACCATCCTTGGATCCCTGGGAGGAGAAGTGCACTGCTTCATGGCAGACCCTGATGTGGCAGCGGAAGCCAGGGAGAGGGGAGTAACCAGGGCGATAGTATCCATGGAAAAGGCAGCTAAGCTTGAAAAGCCCGTGATATTCGCTATCGGGAACGCTCCCACAGCCCTTATCAGGATCCATGAGATGATCGGAACGGGAGAACTTAAGCCCGCACTGGTCGTAGGAGTTCCCGTAGGTTTCGTGAACGTGGTGGAATCAAAGGAACTGATAATGGTTGACGATATACCATATATCGTTGCCCGCGGAAGGAAGGGCGGATCCAACGTGGCAGCCGCCATAATCAACGCTCTTCTCTATAAGATAAAGAGATAAACATGGAAAAATACGTAACTGTCGACGGTAAGGAACTGAGGCTCGGCTATACCACGGGAAGCTGTGCGGCAGCCGCATCAAAAGCAGCGGCCATAATGCTTCTCACAGGGAAGAGAGTTGACAACATCAAGCTTCTCACACCCAAGGGCATTGAACTTGACCTTACTGTTGAAGACATTACAATTGAAAAGGAAAAGGTATCCTGTGCCATTCGTAAGGACAGCGGAGACGACCCGGACGTCACTAACGGGGCTCTTATATATTCTGAAGTCACCATGACCGATGACGAAGGTTCAGTTGAGATAGATGGTGGTTTCGGCGTGGGAAGGGTAACTAAGCCCGGCCTTGATCAGCCGGTAGGAAACGCTGCCATAAATTCCACTCCGAGGAGAATGATCCGCGAGAACCTCCTGGAAGTAATGGAAATGACAGGATATGACGGAGGCCTTAAGGCGGTGATCAGCATTCCTCTTGGTGAGGAACTGGCCAGGAAGACCTTCAATCCCAGGCTCGGGATCGAAGGAGGCATATCAGTGATCGGCACCACAGGCATAGTGGAACCCATGAGCGAGGCCGCTCTAATCGAGACCATAAGGGTGGAACTCAGGCAGAAAAAGGAACTGGGGTACGAGTATGTTTTGCTGACACCCGGGAATTATGGGTCTGACTTCATACGTGACGGTATGGGACTGGATCCGGAGACCGCAGTTCAGACGTCCAACTTCATCGGCGACAGCCTAGACTACTGCGTGGAACTGGGTTTCAAAGGCGCACTTCTGATAGGCCACATAGGGAAGCTGGTGAAGATAGCGGGAAACATGATGAATACCCACTCCAAGTACGGCGACTGCAGGATGGAGATCCTGGGATCTGCCGCTGCGGTATATGGTGTGAAGCCTGAGACTGCAAAGTATATCCTGGGCTGTGCTGCCTGCGATGAGGCGGTGAGGGTCTTAAGAGAAGAAGGGATAGACGTTCCCACGCTTGAACTGGTATCCGAAAGGATAGACCATAACCTGGCAAACCGCGCCTTCAAGGCATGTGCCATAGGCCAGACCTTCGAGACAGGAGCCATCATGTTCTCCAAGGAGTACGGCGTGCTTGGGAAGACTAAAGATGCAGACGTTCTTTTAAAAAAGATAATTGATAAAACGGAGGAAAGAGTATGATACATTTCGTGGGTGCCGGATCAGGCGCGACAGACCTTATTACCGTAAGAGGAGCCAAATACCTCGGAGAAGCTGACGTTATCATTTACGCAGGTTCCCTGGTAAATCCCGAACTCCTTAACTACGCCAAAGAGGGCTGCAAAATATACAACTCAGCTGAGATGACACTTGAGGAAGTAATCGATGCCATCAAGGAAGCTGAAGCTGAAGGAAAGATGACCGTTCGTCTCCACACGGGAGATTCCAGCATCTACGGTGCTGTAAGAGAACAGTTCGACGAGCTGGACGAACTCGGCTTCGAATACGACGTGACACCCGGTGTATCCGCTTTCTGCGGAGCAGCAAGCTCTCTCAAGGCTGAATATACTCTTCCCGGAGTAAGCCAGACCGTTATCATCACGAGAGCTGAGGGAAGGACCCCGGTCCCCGAAAAGGAAAGCATAAAGTCCCTGGCAGCTCACAGAGCCACCATGGTACTTTTCCTGAGCACGTCTCTCACCGAGAAACTCCAGAAGGATCTCATCGAGGGAGGCTATCCTGAGGATACTCCTGCAGCCATCGTTTACAAGGCTACCTGGCCTGAGGAGAGGATCTTCAGATGCCGGCTTAAGGATCTTCACGAGACCGTTACGGGAAACGGACTCACCAAGACTTCACTTATAATAGTCGGAGGCTGCATGGGAGACGAGTACATGAGATCTCTCCTGTATCATCCTCATTTCACCACGGAGTTCAGAGAAGGTACAGACGGACCTACTTATGAGAATAAATGATGAGCAATTTGAAGGCCGGTATTTTCTGCTATAGTCTTAAGGGCAAGGAAACAGCCTCTAAGATAGCGGAATTAATTAAAAAAGAATACGATGCCGGGATAGAGTGCTTCAGCCCAGAAAGGATGGCTGACGAGACCTTCGGCCCGATCCCCAGACCCAGCGGAGACTTCTACGGAGGACACTTCAGAGATAAGGACCTCTTCATCTCGGTGGGTTCCGTGGGCATCTGCCTGCGCCATATAGCGCCTTACGTTAAGTCCAAGGTGACGGACCCCGCTGTGATCGTGATCGATGGA
>JAZQAY010000016.1:0-22219 GCA_045545455.1 Anaerovoracaceae bacterium
ATAATGAACGGAGGATCATAACCATGAGAGATGAATATGATTTTACTAAGGGTGTAAAAAATCCATATATTAAGAAATTGAAGAAGCAAATATCAATAAACATCAGCATTGATGTTCTCGACTACTTCAAGGCCCAGTCCGAAGAATGCGGGATTCCCTACCAGACATTAATAAACCTCTATCTGATGGATTGCGTTGCAAATGAACGTAAGCTCGATCTGAGCTGGAAATAAAAACTGTCCGAATGGACAGTTTTTTTATTCCTTTATTTCTTTTTCACCGCTCTTCGCCGCAGCTATGAACGATGTGATCGCTACGACGGCGTTGGAGATCACGCCCACGTAGTTCATTATCACGAAATTGAAGATACAGAACAGCACCGAGTTTAACCCGAATGAGATCTTGAGGGCTCTGGGTCTGTCCTTGAGCCTGAAGACCGCAACCGAATACTGGAAGTTCGCGATCACAGGAAGCAACCCCAGGTATCCGCGATTGTTCAGCACCAGCCCCAGCACCACTCCCGCCAGGATCAGGGTCCATTCCACTACCTTGCTCTTTATGTTCTTCATGGCTGCCAGGTTCCTGAAGACCGCCACCGCGTTCTGGGCTGTCGCGCTGTAGCCCTTCAGGACTATGCTCACCGAACCATAAAAAAACTGGCTGATGATCTGGATACCCATCATCTCGGAATGCTTTTTTCTGGTGGTGCTGACGGAGTCCGTGATCATAGCGAGTAGCGCTAATATGTTTCCTATGATGACTGTCTTCGTGATCATTTGCCCGGGTGCCTCTTCTTCAAGTAAAATCTACGCCCTATTATACTTCATGGCACCTGACTCGTCCACAGAAATTTCTTTGCGCGATCTCCGCCGCCCCTTTATCCCACAAAAAATCCCCGGCGCGTACCGGGGACCATTTGAATTATCGGGTTCATCAGCCTGCGAATTCGAATACAGCTATCAGGTCAGTATTCTCATTGACCTCAACTGTGACAACAGGCTCCTCTGAATAGTCCTCGCCATTCAGAGTCCACTTGGAGAACTTGTAGTTATCTTCTGTTTCCCTTGCTCCTACTGTGTAGGTCGTGGGCTCAGCCATGTTGATGAAGACTGAAGTGCAAGGGATCTCCTCTTCAAATTCGGGTTCGCCCTCACCCTCGCAGTATCCGATCTCGCCGACGCCTTCGGTGTTCACCGTAAATGTAGCGAATACTTCAGGCATTTCCTGAGGTGTCAGGTGATAGGTATCTCCGCCTTCAACTTCGACCATGATGCCGTCCTCACCCTCTTCGGAGATGGTTACGACGAAGGGGTCTCCCTCTTCATACTCTGCGGTAAGATCCCCGTGAAGGGTCTCTCCCTCCTGCTGGATGAACCAGCCGTGAGGCTCTTCATCCACGATAAACGTTACGCTCCAGCCGGGATATTCCTCCATCGTAGATTCCTGGATGTATGCGTTGTTTCCGTTTTCATCCGCAAATAATCCCGTTCTGGTCCATTCGAAATCAGTGCTCTGGTCTCCGCCGCCGCTGCTTCCGCCGCAGGCTGAGAAGCTGAGCACCATCACCAGTGCCAATACTAAAACCAATACTTTTTTCATGAATTTCCCTCCATTGAAACATATCAAACCTATTGTCAAAATAATACCAATTTATGCAAAATATTTCAATTACAAAGTTTACCTGTTTTCAGCAGTTCCCTGTATACACGTGCTTCAGCTTCTCCCCTGCCACGTCCGCCAGATGGTAGATCAGATCCACATCGGTGGCCGCCCTGTCCATCATGTTGAACCTTGGGAAGAACCTTGATATGTGAAGCGGTATCTCCGATCCCGTCTTCATTCCTTCGGCATCCTTAAGATCCGCTATCCACTCCGTCATCTCTCTCATCTCGTCATCCGAATCGTTCTCACCAGGGATGATGAGAGTGGTGAGCTCCACATGGCAGAACTTCACAGCCTCCTCTATAAACTCCATCGTCATCCTCCGGTCGCCGCTGAGGACGTCAGTGTAATAGCGGTCGGTGAACCCTTTAAGGTCTATATTCATGGCGTCGATATACGGCCTAAGCTCATCCAGCACTTCGAGGCTCGCAGTGCCGTTTGTCACCAGCACGTTCTTAAGCCCCTTTTCGTGCACGAGGCGCGCGGTGTCCCTCACATACTCCCAGCCGATAAGAGGTTCGTTATACGTGAAAGCCACGCCGATGTTTCCCATCTCCTTGTACCTGAAAGCGATATCTGCCAGGTCTTCGGGCTCCAGATACTCCGCTGCCTTCTCCAGTCGGCCGAGCTTCTCCGGTTTCGAAATATCGTGGTTCTGGCAAAACGGGCAGCTCAGGTTGCAGCCGTAACTCCCCACGGAAACTATCATGCTCCCCGGAAAGAACCTGGCAAGGGGCTTCTTCTCGATGGGATCCAGCGCAAGCGACGTAACCTTTCCGTAATTTGAGGATACAACCTGACCCCCGACGCACGCCCGCGCCCCGCAGAAGCCGCGGCCCCCTTCCTTTATATCACAATGTCTGAAACATACTTTGCAGATCGCCATTTTTCCTCCTGATCATTCTTAAATCAGTCCCAATAGAATAATGTCTCTTTTGACTGACCATTATTGGGATTCTTTTCAGTTTTCTCTGATAAATCGTATTTTGGACTGACAGTTTTTTGCAGGATCATCAGTTCAATCGCAAAATATCATTCCAGGACTGACCTTATTGCCCAATCCCATCAGTCTATTCACTAAAAAAACCTGCCAGACTGAATAATCCCCCTGATTCCGTCAGTCCGCCTGCAAAAAATTCAGTCCAGACTGAACGCGGGACCTACTACAGTCAGTCCGCCTGCAAAATACCCAATCCAGATTGTAATTTAGGCACCGTAACCTGCCTGCGCTTACCTGTGCCTTATCACTTCGAATCTCTGGAGCCTGACTTCTTCGTCAGACCTGATCCCCGCTTTCTTCTTAGCTATCTCCACCTGCTGCTCTGCTGTGTCCACGCCCTCCAGGTCGGGCAGAAGCAGCCCGCGGCGGTAGCCTTTGGACACGATCACGCCGTACTTTTTGGGATCCAGCTGATCCATGGAATATATGTACTCGGGTTCTCCCAGAACGTCCACGTTTATCTCCAGGTATTTAAGCTCGCTCTCGGCGATCGCAGGGAATCTGGGGTCCTCCGTGGATGCACTCACCGCGTTGTTTATTATCTCTTCAGCCAGGCTGTCACGGGTAGCCTCGATGGTCCCGATGCATCCCCTTAGACGTCCTTCCTTATGAATGGACACGAAGGCCCCTGCCTGAGTTTCCGTAAGCTCCGGCGGAAGCCCTTCAGGCACCGCCATCCTGCGGCCGGTCCTGATATATGTCTCCAGCGACCTCCTGGCCAGGCTCACGTACTCGTCCTCGCCTTCTCTCATCTCAGCCGCCTTCTTCTCCTCTTTCGCAAAATACTCCTCCAGGAACTTCCTGCTCTCGTCGGGCTCTCCGGGATAGAAGGACCCTATGCCGTACCCCACTCCCGTCACGTCCTGGTGGGAATAGGTCTCAGCTTTGACGGCTCTTCCGTCCATGGCTCCCGCCATTATCACAAAAGACCTGTGTCCGCACTCTGCCGCCCGGTCACAGAATCCTTCGCCGAAGTCCAGAAGCTCGCCGAAGGCTCCTCTTCCCATGACGTCCATGATGCGCTCATCGTACTCCGGGCCCTCAGGCGCATAGCCGTAGGGGCCGTAGTCCTGAAGCTTATGGGAGAGATCTCCGCTTGCCACTATGACGGCTCTGCGGCCCGTCTGCTCCACGGCCTTTGCTATCATCTGACCGAACCTGTAGTGATCCGTGAGAGGCAGCCCTGACAGGCCTATCCTCACCAGCTTAAAGTCTCTGTACTTCTTCTCTATGAAGTACAATGGCACCATGGTCCCATGGTCCAGGGTCCTGTCCCTCTCACCAATGGTTCCTGCGGGAAAATCGTTCTCATATGCCAGGTCGCAGATGGCCTCCACCAGCTCCGTGTCATACTCCTCGTGAAATCTAACCTCCGGAGCCCCGAAGTTTATGAAAGATCCCTTCGCATTGTCTTTTGGCGATATATGAAAATAGTCAGCGTACATTATGCTGTGAGGGCTGGTTATTATGATGGTCTCGGGCTTGAGCGCCGCGATCTCACCCGCCACCCTCTCGTAAGCCGCTGTCGTCTCCGCGATCTCTTCCTCGCCTCCCCGGCCCACTGCCAGAACGATGAGAGGCGGATGCGGCACCATGAATCCTGCAAGTATCGGCATGATGACCTCCTTTCGGTTCTCTTAATATTATATCACATATCCGGTTCATGGTGATAACGGCAAAAATAACAGACCCCCGGGGTCATCCCCAGGGGTCGTTCTTTGTTATATGCGATGTTTTATTCCTCGCCGCCGAACAGGGGCTCATAGGATATCTCTTTTCCTGACCTCTTTATGTCGGATGCGATGAGATAGGCTCCCGCGGTATCCATGCATGTGAGCACGGGGATTCCCCTCTCTATTGCCTGACGTCTTATGGCGAACATGCCTTTTTCAACGTTGTTGGATACCTGGGGAACGTTGATCACCAGGTCTATTCCATTTCCGATCATCTCGGATACTTTGGAAAGCTTGATGCCCTGGCAGGCTATTCCTCTGTCCTTAAGATAGAGTGCCGTTCCCAATGATCCGTAGAGTTTGAAGCCCTTAAGGGCGAATTTCTTGAGGATCTCTGCGGATCCTTTGTTCTTGTCGTGATCCCTTAAGGATACGTAGACTCCGCCTTCGGTGATGATGGGGATGCCGGCTCCTTTGAAGCCTTTATAGATGGCTGCTCCGGGATCCTTATCCATTCCAAGGGCCTCTCCGGTGGATCTCATCTCGGGTCCCACCGCAACTTCCATCTCAGGAAGCTTAGCTCCGGAGAACACAGGGACTTTCACTGCGTATACGTCAGATTTTTTAAAAAGGCCGGTGCCGTAGGGCATGTCCTTAAGCTTCTTTCCGAGCATTACTTCCGTGGCAGTCTGTACCATGGGTATGCCGGTGGCTTTGCTCAGGATGGGAACTGTACGGGATGCTCTCGGATTCACTTCGATTATATATACGTTCTTTCCGTCGTAGACGTACTGGACGTTCACGAGGCCGATGATGTTAAGGGCCTTGACGATCTTTCTGAGATAGTCGATGGCTTTGTCCAGGGCGCCTCTGTCCATGAAGTCTGCGGGATACACGGAGATGCTGTCTCCGGAGTGGATGCCGGTCCTTTCGATGTGCTCCATGATGCCCGGGATCAGCACGTCCTCGCCATCTCCGATGGCGTCTATCTCAAATTCTGTTCCTTCTATATATTTATCCACCAGCACCGGATGCTCCTCTGAGAGGGACACCGCCTCGGAAAGGTAGAGCTTAAGTTCCTCCTCGTTATACACCACCTGCATAGCGCGGCCCCCTATTACGAAGGAAGGTCTCACGATCACGGGGAAGCCCAGCTCCTCACCGATACCTTTTGCCTGGTCCATGCTGTGGATGGAGGTGCCCATTGGCTGGGGAACGCTGATGCTCTTAAGAAGCTCCGAGAACTTCTCCCTGTCCTCAGCCATCTCGATGGATCTATTGGATGTCCCCAGGATCTTTATGCCTCTTTCTGAAAGCCCCTCCGCAAGGTTCAGCGCGGTCTGGCCGCCGAACTGAAGAATAACTCCTTCCGGCCTCTCCTTCTTGATCACGTTCATCACGTCGTCTATGTGGAGGGCTTCGAAGTACAACTTGTCCGAGGTGTCGAAGTCGGTGCTTACGGTCTCGGGGTTGTTATTTATCATTATGGACTCATAGCCCATGTCCTTCAGAGCCCAGACACCCTTGACGCAGCAGTAGTCGAACTCTATTCCCTGGCCGATCCTGATGGGGCCTGATCCCACTACCAGGATCTTTTTGTTGGAAGAAGGCACCGCTTCGTCCTCTTCACCCATGCAGGAATAGTAGTAGGGGCTCAGGACTTCGTCACCGACTTTGCAGCCGTCTACTATCTTATATACAGGGAAGATGTTGTTGTACTCCCTGATATCCTTGAGGGCTGCGCCGGAGATCCCCGAGATATCGATTATTTCCTTGTCGGTGAAGCCCATGGTCTCGGCTTCCTTTATGAGATCCACGGTCACGTCCTCTTCAGCGAGGCGCTCTTCCATGTGGATAAGGTTATATATCTTTCCCACGAACCATTCGTCTATACCGGATGCTGCGCTGATATCCGCCACGCTGGCTTCCTTTCTTCTCAGGAGTTCAGCGATGGCAAAGACTCTCTCGTCATCGCAGACCGTGAGCTTCTCCATGAGTTCCTCTTTATTCATGGCGCTTACCGCCTCATCCCGGAGGCCGTCGCACTTGATCTCAAGAGATGTCACGGCTTTAAGGAGGGCGCTCTCAAAGGAATTGGATATGGACATTACCTCTCCTGTGGCCTTCATCTGGGTGCCCAGGGTCTTATCCGCGGTCTTGAACTTATCGAAGGCCCATCTCGGGTATTTCAGCACCACGTAGTCCACCTGGGGTTCCTTTGAGGGATCCTTGATGCCTACCGTACCGTCTCTCAACTCTTCCAAAGTATACCCGAGCGCTATCTTGGCGGCCACCCTGGCTATGGGGTAGCCTGTCGCCTTGGAGGCCAGAGCCGAGGATCTGGAGACGCGGGGGTTGACCTCTATTACGACGTATTCTCCTGTCACGGAGTTAAGGCCGAACTGGGCGTTGCAGCCTCCCTCTATGTGAAGGGCCCGCACTATATCCCTGGCGGCTTCCATGAGCATGTCATCGTGCTTCTTTGATAGGGTCATGATGGGAGCCACCACGATGCTGTCGCCGGTGTGGACGCCTACGGGGTCCACGTTTTCCATGCCGCAGACGATGATAGCCTTATCGGTGCTGTCCCTCATGACTTCGTATTCTATCTCCTTCCATCCGGCCACGGATTTCTCGATCAGTACCTGATGGATGATGCTGGCGTTCAGCCCTTTGGTCACGGCTTCCGCGAAGTGTTCCTCTTCAGTTACGAAGCCGCCTCCCGTTCCTCCTAAGGTGAAGGCGGGTCTTATGACCAGAGGAAGCCCTATCTCTCTCATGAAGGCCTCCGCATCCTCTATATTATCGGCTATTGTCGAAGGCGGTACCGGCTGCCCGATCTCCTTCATGAGATCCTTGAACTGCTCTCTGTCCTCCGCCTTTTCGATGGCGTACTTGTTTATTCCGTAGAGTTCTATCCCAAGTTCTCCAAGCACTCCTGCCTCGTCAAGTTCCAGAGCCAGGTTGAGTCCGGTCTGTCCGCCGAAGCCCGCCAGCATGCCGTCAGGTCTCTCCTTCTCCAGGATGGCTTTTACCGTATCAAAATCAAGGGGCTCGATATATACTTTGTCAGCTATCCCCTTGTCGGTCATGACCGTAGCCGGATTGCTGTTGATAAGTACAGTCTCGATGCCCTCTTCCTTAAGCGCTTTCAGACACTGGGTGCCTGCATAGTCAAATTCTGCTGCCTGCCCTATTACGATAGGGCCTGAACCGATGATAACGAGTTTTTTGATGTCCTTCATGATGCGTCTCCTTCTTTAGTTTTTTGCATTATACAACCGAATGAATACGTATGCAAGAGGTTTTTTATAAATATTTGTGTTTTTTATGTATTTTCCCTAATTTTTTGCAATATTTCTTCATATTTTGTATTGACTTCACATATTTATACATATATAATGGTTTCATTATTCGAGAAATTGTATAATTACACGGAGGTAAACTTATATGGCTAAACAAAAGATCGTCCTGGCATATTCCGGAGGCCTGGACACGTCCATCATTCTCACCTGGTTAAAAGAAAACTATGACTGCGAGGTCATCGCTGCCTGCTGTGACGCAGGGCAGAAGGAAGACTTCGAGGAGATCGAAGAGAAGGCTTATAAGACCGGCGCCAGCAAAGCCTACACCATCGACATCAAAAAAGAATTCGTGGAGGATTACATCTGGCCCACCCTTAAAGCGGGAGCCATCTATGAAGATGCGTACCTTCTGGGTACGTCCATGGCGAGACCCCTTATGGCTAAGAAGCTTGTAGAAGTAGCTCAGGCCGAAGGCGCTCATATCATCTGCCACGGCTGCACCGGCAAGGGTAACGATCAGGTCCGTTTCGAGACCACCATCAAGGCACTTGATCCTTCAATCAAGATCATAGCACCCTGGAGAATATGGGATTTCCAATCCAGAGAAGACCTTATAGAGTACGCTAAAGCTCACGATATACCCATTCATCAGTCCATCGAAAAGATCTATTCCAGAGATGAGAACATCTGGCACATCAGCCACGAGGGCGGCAATCTGGAGAATCCCTGGAACGAACATCTCAGCGATATCCACGTCTTAAGCTGTGAGCCGGAAGACGCTCCCGATGAAGTGGAATACGTGGATATAGATTTCGAGCAAGGCGTTCCCACAGGCCTTAACGGAGAAAAGATGGACGCCGTTTCCCTTCTCTCCAAGCTGAACGAACTCGGCTCAAAGAACGGTATCGGAACTATAGATATAATAGAGAACCGTCTCGTGGGCATGAAGTCCAGAGGCGTCTACGAGACCCCCGGCGGAACGATCCTCTTTGCGGCTCACAAAGCTCTCGAGAGACTTATCCTCGACAGGGACACCATGCACTATAAATCCATCGTAGCCGAGAAGTTCTCCCAGCTCATATATGACGGTCTCTGGTTCACACCAGTGCGTGAAGCCATCTCAGCCTTCGTGGATGTTACCCAGAAGAACGTCACCGGAACGGTGAAGATGAAGCTGTACAAAGGAAACGCTACCCCTGCGGCCTCCAAGTCGGACTACTCCCTGTACTCCGAGGAGTTCGCCACCTTCAGCGCGGATGAGGTCTACAACCAGAGCGATGCGGAGGGTTTTATCAACCTCTTCTCACTGCCGCTTAAGATCAGAGCTATCCAGAAGGAACAGCTGGAGGGCGGTTCCAAACACCAGGATTCCCTTGAGCGCAAAGTATACAGAGGCATCGACTTCATCGAATAACGAAAACCATTACGTGAAAGTAAGATTCTCCTTTAATAAAATAAAGCAATACAAAAACCGCCTGATCGCTCAGGCGGTTTTCGTTTGTTCCATATCTTATTTATGCGAAGGTGATGACTGTACCGGTCTTTCCTTCAAGGGCATCGATGGCCTTGTCAAGAGATGTGATGATGGCTCTCTTGTTGGGATAAGCTCTTACGAACTTCATCGCTGCCTGTACCTTGGGAAGCATTGATCCGGGAGCGAACTGTCCCTCGTCGCAGTACTGAGCTGCTTCCTTAAGGCTCATGTGACCCAAGTCTTCCTGGTTGGGTTTGTTAAAGTTGATAGCAACCTTCTCCACCTCTGTGAGGATCATGAGAACGTCAGCGTCTACCTGCTCTGCCAGAAGTTCTGCAGCGAAGTCCTTATCGATAACTGCTGCAACGCCTTCAAGAGAGCCGTCCCATTTCTCGATAACGGGGATGCCACCGCCGCCGCAGGTGATAACGATGGTGGAATCCCAAAGCTGCTTAACAGCATCGATCTCCACGATCTTACGAGGGATAGGTGAAGCAACTACTCTTCTCCAGCCTCTGCCTGCATCTTCCTTCATGGTGTAGCCTTTTTCTTCAGCGAGAGCCTTGGCTTCTTCTTCTGAATAGAAAGGTCCGATGGGCTTGGTGGGGTTCTTGAAGCCGGGATCGTCCGGTTCAACTACCATCTGTGTTGCTACTGTAACAACGGGGATGGCTTTGTTTCTCTTATTGAGAGCATACTTGAGAGCCTGCTGAAGGTGATATCCGATATATCCCTGGGACATAGCTCCGCAAACGTCGAAAGGCATTGCGGGGGTAACGTCCTTTGCAGTCTCGGAAGCGAGGAGGATACGTCCTACCTGAGGTCCGTTTCCGTGTACAACGGCTACTTCATATCCCATATCGCTGATGTCTGCGATCCTTTCGCAGGTGTTTCTTACTACTGCGAGCTGAGCTTCAGCTGTGGGCTCAGACTTGCCGGACTGAAGTGCATTTCCGCCGAGTGCGACTACGATTTTTTCTGCCATTATGTATTTCCTCCTGAATTATCTGCCGATGGTAGCTACCATAACAGCCTTGATTGTGTGCATTCTGTTCTCAGCCTCGTCGAATACGACGGAGTGTCTTGAAAGGAATACTTCGTCGGTGACTTCGCGGATGTCATATCCGAGTTCCTTCTGCTCTGCTGCCATAGTTGTATCGAAATCGTGGAATGAAGGCAGGCAGTGCATGAAGATAACGTCATCGTTCTCTGTCTTGTCGAGCATTTCCTTGGTAACCTTGTAAGGTGTGAGCATTCTTACTCTCTCAGGGATCTGATCCTCTTCACCCATGGAAGCCCAGATGTCTGTGTAGAGAACGTCTGCTCCCTTGAGGCAAGCTTCGTCGGAGGATACTTCGATGCAAGCTCCGGTGTACTCAGCAACTTCTCTTGCTCTTCTCAGAACGTCAGCGTCGATCTGATCAGCGAGTTCCTGAGGACCATAAGCTACGAAGTGCATACCCATCTTAGCGCAGCCGTACATCCATGCATAAGCCATGTTGTTTCTTACGTCTCCGCAGAATACTACCTTTACCTTGTTGAGCGGCTTGGCAACGTGCTCTTCGATGGTAAGAAGGTCAGCGAGGATCTGTGTAGGGTGGTCAACGTCAGTTAATCCGTTCCATACGGGTACTCCTGCGTTAGCAGCGAGCTCTTCAACTACGGACTGCTTGAAGCCTCTGTATTCGATTCCGTCATAGAATCTTCCGAGAACCTTAGCTGTGTCAGCGATGGTCTCTTTCTTACCCATCTGGGATGACTTGGAATCGAGGAATGTTACGTGTGCACCTTCATCGAGTGCAGCAACTTCGAATGCGCATCTTGTTCTTGTGGATGTCTTTTCGAAGAGAAGAACTACGTTCTTTCCCTTAAGGGTGTCGCCTACGAAACCGGCTCTCTTCTTAGCCTTGAGGTCATGAGCGAGGTCAAGCATGTAACGGATCTCAGCGGGTGTGAAGTCCATGAGTGTTAAGAAATGTCTTCCTTTAAGATTAACTGCCATTTTGTTTCTCCTTTTTTATATCATTACGTAAATTTTAAAGTGTTAACTGATTGTCACAATCAAATTGTACTACATCCAATACAAATAGTAAGTACCAGGCTTACCTAAAAATCGTGTACCAGCGGTTCCGCACACTTCCGGTCCAAAACACCGTCCTTCCGCGCAAAAACTCCTGCTGCTATTTACCGGCTATCTCCCTGATCATATCGTCGAAAATCTTCATACCCTCTTCCAGTTTGTCCTTTCTTTCAAAGGAATAGCAGATCCTTACCCTGTCCCTTCCGCCGTCCTTGAAGGGATAGAAGATATACCCGGGGATGATGAGAAGATCTCTTCCGTAGGCCTCTTTCACGAAGTCTTTGCAGTCCGTTCCGGGAGGGAGTTTGCACCACACGTAGACTCCGCCTCTGGGCTTCTCGTAATCTATGCCGCAGTCCTTTACCATATCAAGGTAACTGCATACCAGATCCCGCTTCTCGGCATAGTTCCCTCTGAAGACTTCGATGTTCCTGTAGTAGGTGCCGTCCTCGAGATATTTTGCCATGAGTTTCTGGGTCATCCAGTCGGTGGCCACGAATCGCACTGAAACGATGTAGCTCAGACTTCGGATGACTTCCTTGTCAGCCACTATGAAGGCGAGCGAAAGCCCCGGCGCAAAGGTCAGTGAGAACGAGTAGATATATATCACGTTGTTCATAGTGTCCAGCGCCTTGATTGGGGTTATGCCGTTTCCCTCGTACACGAGTTCTGAAGCCGCGTCGATCTCCACCACCGGGATCCTAAGCCTGTTGGAAAGCTCTATGATCTCCTTCCTGCCTTCGTTATCGATGCAGGTGGCCGTTGGATCGTGGAAGCTGGAGTCGATGAAGACGGCCTTCGGCCTCACGGTCTCCATCAGATGCCCGAGAGCCCTGATATCCATGCCTCCATCGTTTACAGGCACTGTATATATCTTGGCTTCAGAGAGCATAAGAGTCCTGTAAGTATCAGGAGAGACCGGCTCAGGAAGGATCACCGCATCCCCTGCGCTGATCAGGAGGTTCGCTATGAAGTCTATAGCCTGGTTGGTCTCCGTCACCACCTGGATCTCCCCGGTGGAGGCTTTGATGCCCTTGGTGCTCAGGAAAGACGCGATCTGCTGTCTCAGGTTCTCGTCTCCCTTATACGGGCTGTAGAAGTACTGTGTCTTACCTTCGTAGGCTACGATCTCCGCGATGTCATCGGCTATTGCCGATTTTTTGTATACAGAGGGCATGGAGAAGCCGCTTGAAAGAGCGTACTTCGTGTCATCGCTGTAGCGCTGTAAGAGGTTGTCATAGGCCTTTTCCCGGTCCAGGAACTCGTCCTTTATCTCGTAGGTCCAGTTCACCTGTTTCGGATAGCTGGATACGCGCTTTACGGAGGCCTCGCCAAGGGATGCCACCTTGGATGCGGCCGGTCGTTCCTGTTCCCTGCCAAAGGAAACCATGTAGCCGATCCCCTGCTTCGATTCCACGAAGCCCTCGGCTTTCAGTTCGTTATATACCTTTATGATGGTGTTCCTGTGGACTCCCAGGATCTTCGAAAGCGCCCTCTCCGACGGGAGGGTGGCGCCGTTCCTGATGTCGCCTCTCTTTATCTCCGCCTTCAGCTGGCTCACGATCTGCAGGTATATGGGTGTTTTTGATTTTTTGTCGATATTGATGTTCATCGAATAATCCTGGCGCGGAAACCCCCACCTCTTAAGGTGGCGGGATGAGCGTCCCTATCGGCCCGCATCTCTTCTCCCTTCTTCTCTTTCTTAGATTGTTCTATATTTGTTTTTGTGCGAACATATGTTCCTTTTTCTGCAGTTCTGTGGTATAATCATTATATGGAACAGACTCTTACCGCAAAATTGAAAATACTGCCAAGTCCTTCTGAGACTGAACTTCTTATGGATACCATGCGTACCTATTCCGAGGCCTGTAATTATGTGTCGGACTATGTCTTCAGTACGCATGACACTAATTTGCGTTCTCTCAACAGGGAACTATATCATGCCATTCGTGAGAAGTATTCACTTCCTTCCCAGATGGCTCAGTCCGTCCTCCGCACTGTTGTCAGTCGTTACAAGATGATCCTTACATCTGAGAAGCGGTGGATAAGACCTAAATTCCGTACCCCTCAGCTGGATCTTGTCTGGAACAGGGATTATTCTTTGGTATCAGGTCGGACTCTCTTTTCTGTTAACACCCTTAACGGCAGGATCAAAGTCGGGTTCTGTTCCTGTGGTGTAAACCTTGACGGAAGGTTTGGCACAGCCAGACTCGTATACCGTCACGGCAAGTTCTTCCTTCACATCCCGATCACAAATGACATAGAGGAAGTTCCCCTTTCTGATATCCGCCATATCACAGGCATTGACCGCGGATTACGCTTCCTCGCTGCCTCTTATGACAGTGGCGGAAACTGCTCCTTTTATTCAGGCCGTAAGGTCAGGGAAAAGCGTGCTCATTTCAAGATGCTGAGAAAAGAACTCCAACAGGTCAAAACACCATCTTCCAGAAGAAGGCTTAAGGCCATCGGAAATCGAGAAAACCGTTATGTGCGTGATGTGAATCACGTGATCTCCAAGGCACTCGTTTCACAGAACCCCGATAATACCCTCTTCGTACTGGAAGATCTTAAAGGGATCCGAAGTGCAGCAGAGCGTGTCAGAGTGGAAAACCGTTATGTTACAGTATCCTGGCCATATTATGATCTTGAACAGAAACTGATCTACAAGGCTGAGAGGAACCACCAGAAGGTTATCAAAGTCGATCCCAAATACACATCACAGAGATGTCCGGTATGCGGACATACTGCAAAAGCTAACCGGGACAAGAGAAACCATATCTTCCGATGCGGACATTGCGGATATACATCCAATGATGACCGTATCGGAGCAATGAATCTGTGCAGCATGGGAATACAGTACCTGACACAGAGTCAGGGGAGTATATCTTCTCTGACCGGGTCGCAGTCAGCCGGCCTTGATGTGACGGCAGCCGCGGAAGCGGTAACAAACATGGGAGGCATTATGCCGACCACCATGGGTCAGTCACAAGCCCCCGCTTCAAGGTCTTGACCTAAGCGGTGGGTAGTTGACGACCTGATTATACCACTCCGTATGCCAGAATCAAAGAAATTTCGTGTGCCAATTTCGATTATCGCAACCCGGTATACCCAAATGTACGTTATCGCCTTTTTCGGTATACTTTTCTGTGGCGGGCCCGACGATCATCCGGCGAAAATATACCGATTTCTCTAAAAAAGTCTTTTTCGGTATACTTTTGCAAAACATCAAGATTATAAAAAAACTGCTGCAAAAATATGCAGCAGTTTCATTCAATTAAAGATCGTCTCTGTTAACAGGGCAGGACATACATCTCGGGCCGCCTCTTCCTCTTGAAAGCTCGGCTGAAGGAACGCTGAGTACCTTGATGCCGGCCTTGTCGAGAAGTTCGTTGGTAACGTAGTTTCTCTCATAGGTAACTACTGTTCCGGGAGCGATGCAAAGAGTATTGGATCCGTCGTTCCACTGTTCACGCTGTGCAGCAAGGAGGTCTCCGCCGCCGCATCTGATGAGCTGAACTGCGGGAACGCCAAGCTCGAGAGCGAGGATCTTATGGAGTTCGTCCTTAAGGGACTTGAACTGGAGCTCGCCATGCTTGTCAAGGGTCATCTCATATACGCCTAGAGGACCTTCGATCTCCGGATGGATGGTGAACTTGTCATAGTCGATCATGGTGAATACCGTATCAAGATGCATGAAAGCTCTGGACTTCGGGATATCGAAAGCGAGTACCTTCTTGAAGTCAGAGTTCATGAGGAGGTTTCTGGCGAAATTCTCACATCCTGAAATGGTGGTTCTCTCTGAAAGACCTACAGCTACCATGTCCTTGGAAAGTACGAGAACGTCTCCGCCTTCGATGGAGAAGTTGTCGTCAAGGTCGTACCACTGCTGGTCGCCTTCCTTAGCGAAATCTCTTGAATACTTGTAGATGTACTTGAGGATGAGGGACTCTCTTCTTCTGGCATCCGTGTGCATGTGGTGGATGTTGATTCCTTCACCTATGCAGGCGCCCGGGTCACGTGTGAAATACAGGTTGGGCATAGGATCGGATACGAAGGGATAATCGTCCTTTACGAGGTCCATAAGGGAAGTAGCGTCCTTCATGGCGACTTCTTCTCTCTTGATTCCTGCGATAACCTTTCTGACCATATCCTCAGGGGGCATCTCAAGGAGGAACTGGGTCATAGCCAGTCTCAGACCCTTGGAGTTGATCTTGGAAAGGTTGAGGAAATCGTTTACGAACTGGATCTGGATAGCGGGGTCGGACATAGCCTTGCCTGCTTCCTCAACATAATATACTACTTCGACTCCGTTGGCTCTTAACGTGTTGGCAAACTTATCGTGCTCTTCCTGAGCTATCTTAAGATAAGGGATGTCGTCGAAAAGAAGTCTCTCGATGGTCGAAGGTGTAAGCGCTTCAAGCTCCTCACCGGGGCGGTGAAGTAAAACCTTATTCAGCTTACCGATCTCAGAAAAATTATGAATACCTTTAGCCATAACTTTTCTCCTTTCAACATATTAACTAAAACTTTGTCGGTCCGTTTATACTTACATTATATGTGATAGAAAGATTGTTAACAACCCATTAAATATATTCTTTTCCATACATTTTTATACATTGTATGTATATACGTGCAGTGCATATTTTGGCGCAAATGCGTCCTTTTCCGATCACATATATTTCTTTATGCGTATTACCTAAAAGGAAGCCGCCGCCATCCGTACAAAAAGCCCTGATGTCTCAGGGCTTTTTTCCATGGAACTGATAATAGCAGACTTCCATTCTTCCGTTGTATAGTTTTCTTCTCCTGTCCGCAGGCCTTCCGAAGACTTTGTCCTCGATGGTCTTGTCGGACGTGAGAGCAAAGAGCGACCATGTTGGATTCGTACTGAAGAACTCCTTCCACGAATCATAGATGTGGTCGATGGCCTCCCTGTCACCGATCCTCTCGCCGTAGGGCGGATTGGATATCATGACCCCCAAAAGAGCCTTGGTCTTAAGGGCGCTCACGTCAGCAACGCTGAATCTGATGAGGTCCGCCACTCCCGCTTCCTCAGCATTTTCCTTTGCGATCTTTATGGCAGCGGGGTCTATGTCCGAGCCGTAGATCTTAAGAGTCACATCGTTTCTTATTTCCTTATACGCGTTTGCCCTCTCCTGCTTCCAAAGTTCCTTCGGCACAGCGTCCCACTCTTCAGACGCAAAAGATCTGGAGAGCCCGGGAGCGATATTCTTTGCGATCATGGCAGCTTCTATGGGAATGGTGCCTGATCCGCAGCAGGGGTCCACCAGAATCCTGTCGGGATTCCAGAAGCTGAGGCTCACCATTGCGGCTGCCATGGTCTCCTTAAGGGGTGCCTTGCCGATGAGGCGTCTGTAGCCCCGCTTGTTCAGGCCGGGGCCCGTGGTATCCAGGGTGACTATCGCCATATCCTTATGGATGGATATCCTTATATCGAAGGAGGCTCCGGTCTTGGGGAAGCGGTCGATGGGATAAAACTCCCTGAGCTTGTCAATAAGTGCTCTCTCCCCCACCTTCTGGATGGCGGGGACTGAGCTCAGTTTCGACTTCACGGACACTGCGTTCACCACAAAGTTACCCTCCATGGGGATCCACTGCTCCCAGGGAAGGCCCTTCACGTTCTGGAAGATGTCCTCGAACTCAAGAGCCTTGAATTCCGCCATCTTTATCTGAACGCGGTCCGCGGATCTAAGCCACAGGTTGGCGCGCACCAGCGCGCGCTCGTCACCCATGAAGGTGACTCTGCCGTCCTCGGTCTTTAATATTTTGTACCCTAAATTCTCTATTTCACGTCGAACGACGGCCTCCAGTCCGAAGGTCGTCGCCGCTGTCAGTTCTAATTTCATTTTCAGTGTTTATTGGATTCCACGAATCTCTTGATCTTGTGGGCGGTGTTCTTTTCGAACTCTTCCTGTCTCAGGCTGATCTTTCTGATCTTCTTGAAGAGCGGAAGGTCTTCGTTGATCTCGTCCACGTATTTCCAAAGAAGGGCTTTCACTTTCTCATCGTCCTTTGCGTCTTCTTCACCGAGGAGCTCCTTCACCACTTCCATATCGGGTCTGATGGACGCTACGATGGTGTCGTCCTGGCCGGATTCGTCGGGCTCTGCCCATACCATGGACTCTGCCACGGCGTCAACTCTTCCAAGGTAGTACTCGAGCTCTTCGGGGAATACGTTCTTGCCGTTTCTGGTTATGATCACGTTCTTCTTACGGCCTGTGATATAGATGAAATCCTCGTCATCAGTGTATCCAAGGTCACCTGTGAGGAACCAGCCGTCCTGAATGACTTTGGCGGTCTCTTCAGGCATTTGGTAGTAACCCATCATTACGTTGGGTCCCTTGATGCAGATCTCGCCTACGCCGTCCTCGCCCTTGTCGATGATCTTCACCTGCATGCCGGGCATGATGTGTCCTACTGAGGCGTTTCTCATCCACTTGTGCTGGTCGGGGTTTAAGGCTGCCATGGGTGCGCACTCTGAAAGTCCGTATCCCTGGACTGCCACGAATCCCAGGTCGTTGAAGAACTGAAGGATTGCAGGGTCGATGGCTGCTCCTCCGGAGATCAGGACTCTCATCCTGCCGCCGAATACTTTGTAGATGTCCTTAAGGAGCATCTTATTAAGGTCGAGACCGATCTTCTTGGTCTTCCTGGAGATGGCCATGACCTTCTTGACTGTTTCTTCCTTGCCCTGCTTGCGGATGTTCTTCCAGATGGCCTTGTAAAGGGCCTCAAAGATAAGGGGTACGCCCAGGAACATTGTAGGGCTTACTTCCTGAAGGTTCTTCTGGATGTACTTGAGTCCCTCGCAGTACGCGATGGATGCTCCTTTATATAAAGGCATCAGGAAATCGCAGGTGCAGCAATATGTGTGATGGATGGGAAGTACGCTGAAGAAGATATCCCAAGTATTAACGTTAAGGATGTTGGGTGCGCTCATCAGGTCAATGCAGATGTTTGTCTGTGAAAGCATTACGCCCTTGGCGATGCCGGTGGTTCCGGATGTGAAGAGAAGGACTCCCATGTCGTCAGCGATCACTTCAGCGTCCAGGTATCTTCTGTCGCCGGCTTCTACCAGAGCCTCGCCCTGCTCGATGAGCTTGGACCAGGAGTAAACTCCGTCTGTGTGATCCTCGATGTTCATGTTTACGAGAACGTCAAGCTTGGTGTCTCCGGACTCCTTGATCCTTCTGAACATCTCGTCGAATCTCTTGGCGTAGATGATGGCTTCGGATTCGGAATTGATGATGAGCTGCTTGAGTTCATCCTCGCCCAGTTCCTTATCGAGGGGAACTACTACGCCGATACCGCCTGTTACTGCCAGATAGCTGGATGCCCACTGATAGCAGGTATCGCCGATGATGGCGATGCGCTTGCCGTGAAGCCCAAGCTCCACGAGAGACGTTCCGAGGCCGTTGACCTGCTTGTACGCTTCCTTGTATGTGATGGTCTTGAAGGGCTCGCCCTTCACGAATCTCTGACGGAAAGCGACGTTGTCTCCGAACTGCTCAACGGATGTCCTGAACATCTGCTTAAGGTCCGTGATAGGACGGCTGGTCCTGTAGACGTAGTACTTATCATCGCTGTTGTTTATCATATCGACAAAGGCCCGAGCCTTTTCCATTTCCATTTTTTTGATTTCCTGATAATCCATTTGATTCTCCTTTTTCTAAGGTTTGGTTTGTCATGGCCCGCATGTTCAGCCATTATAATAATGCCATAAAACCGCTTCAATATCAAGTTGAAAGCCCCTTATTTCTTAACAAAAAACAAACAGAGGGGTGTTCCCTCTGCTTTGGTGTCATTATCCATGCTCGTATATCAATATCTGAACTTTATGACGTGGCTCTCCGCATCCATATCAGCGTCCACCCCGAAAGGTATGATGCAGTGCGGAAGCGCATGCCCAATATTTATATTGCAGAGCACCGGCAGCTGAGGATCGTCTATAACTTCAACCAGCTGCTCCCAGTACTCCTCTTCAAAGGCTCCGTCCATGGGCTTGCCTACCAGCACGCCGGAGACCGCGCCGAACACGCCTGCTTCCTTCAGATATTCCAGCGCCCTGCGGTACTTCTCAGGAGGCATCTTTTCTTCGCTGGATTCCAGAAGGATGATCCTTCCCTTCCAGTCCTCCGCTTTCGGGAAAAGTTGGTACTTCTCGCAGATGCCCGGCATGTCATCATACCTCTCTCTGTCAAACATGTCATACATTGAATCTATGCAGCCGCCGAGGATCTTCCCGCTGAATTTAGCCGGCCCCTGTAGGAGCTGGAATCCCTTATCCGGATACATCGGAAGGAATCTTCCCACCTGATCGGGTCCGAAAGAATTTCTTTGCTCATACCAGACCTGACTGGGGAAAACCATGTTGATTCTGCCAGTTTTAATGAGCTCCTCAAAAAACTGCCTGGTATATGGCAGCATATCCATGCTGAGCTCGCAGATGTCGGGAAGAAACGCTTGACCGTAGAAGGACTTCATGCCGACTTTGTGCAGCATGAAATGGTTCAGCGTTGTGTCTGAAAAGCCCAGGAAGATCTTATCATTCGCCGCCTTCGCCAATTCATCGTTATCAAAGAGATACGGCGCAAGCCTGTATGTGTCGTCCCCACCGATGGCGCAAAGTATCATGTCGATCCCGGGATCCTTCAGCGCAGCGAGCAGGTCCTCCGCCCTCTTTTCAGGATGCGCCTCTATGTATTCAATTCCTTTGAGGGCGTTCGGCATGAACTTCACTTCGAGCCCCATGTCATTAAGCCTGCGAAGTCCGATCTTCACCTCGTGCTTCATGAAGTCCTCGCCCAGTATGCCTCTCGAAAGGCTTACGATGCCTATAGTCTTTATCATGGATGTTACCTCTGTTTACGCCGTCTTTGCCACGACTGCGGTGCTCCCTGCATATTATGCGTATATTCTTTGTATATTGCGTATAATTCTCAGTGCCTAAAACCACGGGTGTCAATTTTGAGTTTTTTACAAAAAATTGACACCGCTTTTTCATTATTTTCAGCAGTTTCCCTAAGTTGATCTGATGGTTTCCTCGGCCTCTGTATCTTTTGTGTACTTTTAACGACTTTGTTAAGTCCTTCCTGCCAAAGAAAAGCGATTATTCACATACATTTATATACATCGGGTGTCAAATTTTAGTTTTTTGTAAAGAATTGACACCCCCGATATCAAGAGGTGTCAGCTTTATATATTTTGCCAAAAAACTGACACCCGCAAACATTTCCAACTTACGATTCGTCCAAATAAACCGCATTCTTATACGCGCCGTACACATGTCATTTAAGCTCCAGTCTCATAAGTATGAGCCCTTTAAGTCCGTCGATCCTGGAATTGAAACCCTGTGGATTCCTTCCGTATTCAACAAAGCCGGCGCTCTCGTAAAGGGCGATGGCGGTCTTATTGTCCTCAGCTACGTCCAGTTCAAGTTGGGTGTATCCGGCTTCCTTTGCGCACTCGATTGCGGCCTCCGTCATTGCCCGTCCGATGCCGAGCCCCCAGTAGGCCTGATCGAGGCTGATCCCGAAGTTCGCCCTGTGTTTCAGCTTATATGCTTTGCTGATGGGATCGATCCCGGCGAGACCGGCAACCTTGCCGTCTGCCACTGCCAGGATCTCCACAGAATCGTTGCTTGCTTCCTTTCTTTCGAGAAGGTCCGCTTCGCTTTCCGCAGTAAATTTGATCTCGTCCGGATAGGAAAGCAGGAAGTCCGTCTGCGTGTGTGTAAGTATGAAGTTGTCGAGCACAGCCTGTGCATCCTCTCCGGTCCCATGCCTCAGGATGCACTCCCTGCCGTCTTTCATCGTTATTGTTTTATAGTATTTCATAATATCCCCTTCTGCCTATCCAGCTAAACTCCGAAATATCTATATTCAACCTGCCAGAGAAAAAATTGTTTTTACAGTTCAGTTGATTATCTTTTTCAGAACATGCTCATCTGTATATCTTTTTCCGGAAGTTCGTTCAGGAATCTGAAGCATTCATCCGGCGTGGACAAAATACTGTTTTCTCTGCAGATCTCATGAAAGATCTTAAACAATTGCCTTTCATTGGGGCTGGGAAGATTATATGCGTTTCCGTAGCGTTCAATGTACTTCTTCTTAAGCCCCGGGAAGTACTTGTCCAAAGCGGCGTAGTAATACTCCCTGTCGCCTTCGCGAAGCGTCAGCCCCATGCCGAAGCAGATGACTCCCTTGACTCCTACCCGGACGCATTCCTCCATGATAGCCCTGATGTTTTCCTCGGTATCATTGATATACGGCAGGATAGGACTGAGCCAGACCACTGTCGGTATGCCTCGCATCTTCATTTCTTCAAGCACTTCGATGCGGCGTCTGGTGTTGCAGACGTTTGGTTCAACGATCCTGCAAAGTTCATCGTCATAGGTGGTAAGCGTCATCTGGACCACTGCCTTGGTCTCCCGGTTTATTTCATCCAGAAGATCTATATCCCTCAGTATCCTGTCGGATTTGGTCTGTATCACAACTCCAAAGCCGTACCTCTTTATAATCTCCAGGCACTTTCTGGTAAGCCCGAGCTGCTCCTCGCAGTGCATGTAGGGATCCGACATGGCGCCGGTCCCGATCATGCATTTTTTGCGCTTGGAAGCAAGGGCTTTTTCAAGGAGTTCAGGAGCGTTCTGCTTCACTTCGATATCTTCAAAAGGATGTGTGAACTGGTAGCAGTGGCTCCTTGAGTCGCAGTAAATGCACCCATGTGAACATCCACGGTATATGTTCATACCGTGGAATCCGTTATTTGCAGTCAGTATTCCTTTTGCATTCACAAAGTGCATTCTGTTTCTCCTTCAAAATACCGCTTTCTCTATCTTGTCCCAGTTTCTGTTTTCACACCAGTAAACAGTCTTCTTTTGCATCGTTTATCTCTATATATACTCCATCTTCATTGGGCCTCACCCTATGCCCCATGTCCAGTATGTCCAGGTTCCAGCCCACAATGGTCTTTTTCTTGTTGACAACTATACTCGTACACAAT
>JAZQAY010000017.1:0-5226 GCA_045545455.1 Anaerovoracaceae bacterium
CCGCTTGGCCTCCGACTTCCTACCAAGGTTGCTGCTCCTATCTTCCAGGAAGCTGGAAAGCTCATGGTTTCCGCATACGCAGTACACCCTGACGTAGTTAACGCAGGCGACCTGATCTTCTCACAGTCCTTCCCCGGCAAACTCCAGGGAACAGCTGCTGCTATCTATGCAACAGAAACTCTTAACGCAAAGAAGATTGCCATCATCAGCGTTGACCTCGACTTCGGTGCAACTCAGATCGAAGCTTTCAAGGCTCAGCTTGAAAAGATGGGCTCCGACGCAGAGATCGTTTATGAGCAGGCTATCGCTATTTCCGACTCCGACATGTCCTCAGCTGTTACAGCAGCTGCAGCTGCCGGTGCAGATTTGATCTACTCCGTAAACTACTATGAGCAGGCTGCTCAGGTTCTTCGTGAAGTAGGACAGAAGGGACTCAATATCCCCGTACTCGGAACAGAGGGTGCTGACTCATTCGAACTTCTGAACATCGCAGGTGAGTATGCAAACGGACTTTACATCACGACCAACATGAACCGTGATGACCAGAACGCTGAGACTCAGGCTTACATCGAGAACTACGTAAACGAATACGGCATCCAGCCCGACATGGTAGGCGCTTCCGTATACGACGCATTCCAGGTTCTCTTCGAAGCTATGAAGAACGTTGGTACTGACACACAGGCTATGAGAGATTACATCGCAGGCATGGAGAACTTCGACACAGTAACAGGAACTCTTATCCGTTACAATGAAGACGGTTCTGCAGTTAAGCCGGTACAGATCCAGCTCGTAACTGACGGTGAGTATCACTCCGCAGGTGTCATCGATGACATGGAAGTTATCGACCCTGCAAACTATCAGTAATCAGTATCTGATCTGAAAAAAGCATTAAAAACAAAAGGGGGGAGACGCATTAGGCGTCTCCCTCTGTAAGTAATACGATTCAGGGAATAACGGTGTCCATATGTTTACTCAACAACTTATGAACGCGCTGGCAATAGGAAGCGTATATGCTCTGACCGCCATGGGAGCCACTCTCATATACGGTATCCTCGGCATACTCGATATCGCTAACGCCGGTGCTTATTTAATAGGAGCATACCTGGGCTGGTTCATCTACCACGCTACCGGAAGCATAGTTCTGGCATTCGTGCTTTCCATGGTTGCCGTCGGCGTGCTGGGAATCCTGATCCAGAAATTCATCTATACTCCTATCCTTGCTAAACCTAATACGCTTTCGATAATCCCCCTGGTAGCAGCGGTAGGTCTGTTCACTATGTCATCAGACCTCGTAAGACTGATCTGCGGACCTTACTCCTATTCATACAACTTTGATTTCGGAGTCACCTCCATCAAGATCGGTTCGGTAGTGCTGGTACCTGCGTGGATCCTTATCTTTGCGCTTACCGCAGTATTGCTTCTGATACTGTGGATAATTCTGAACAAGACAAAACTGGGCCTTGCATGGCGCGCTACTGCAAATGATACCGAGATCGCCAAGGTATGCGGTGTCAACACCAATAACGCCATGGCTCTTTCATATATTCTCGGATACGGCTTTGCTGCAGCTGCAGGTATAATGGTAGGTATCCTCTATAACTCCATCACACCGGCTCTCGGCGAAGTACCTTCATACAAGATGCTTGCCATCATCGTACTGGGGGGTCTCGGAAATCCTCTCGGAACGGTACTGGCAGGCCTGATCATCGGATTCGCAGAAGTTTTCCTTTCAGCATACACCAGCATTCCGATCCCCAAGGATGCCATCGCATTCGTGGTGCTGATCATCATGCTCCTTGTCAAGCCTGAAGGACTTCTCGGTCAGAAGAACAGAGTTTAAGGAGGCGGTCATATGAGTAGTGCATATCTGTTTTCAATACTCGCGACTGCAGCCATCTTCACTCTTCTGGCTCTTTCGCTTAATATCATAACCGGCTACGCCGGACAGGCGATGATGGGTATCGCGGCTTTCTTTGGTATCGGAGCCTATACCGCAGCCATCATCACGACACATGGAGGAAATTTCTTCCTGGCTCTCCTGGCAGCCATAGTGGTCTCAGGCATCTGCGGCATGATCCTGGGATTCATCTCCCTGAGACTTCAGGCTGACTTCCTGGCCATAACCACCATAGGCATCAACTTCGTAATGGCGGCCCTGTTCAACTCCCTGAAGATCACGGGGGGGACCCTTGGACTGACCACTTCGAAACCCGTGGTATTCGGCATCAGGATGACAAACATGCATTTCTTCATATTTACCACGATACTGATCGTGATCGTTTGCTTACTGATCACCAAGATGAGACATTCATGGTTTGGAATGGCGCTGGCATCCATCGAGAACGACCCCGGCGCAGCCAGGTCGTTTGGTATCAACGTAAGCAAATACCAGATCCTCGCATTCACCATCGGAACCGCGCTCGCCGGACTTACAGGCGGTCTGTACGCACATCGTATGGGATTCATTTCCTCATCAGACTTTGCCTTCGTAGTTTCCATCCAGATCGTTTCCATGTGCGTTATCGGCGGACTGGGAACCTTGAGAGGACCCATCTTCGGAGCAGTGCTTCTGTCAGCTCTTCCTGAAGTGCTGAGATTCGCGGACAATTACCGTGAACTCGTATACGCTCTTCTTCTGGTAGTCATGGTAAGATTCATGCCCGGCGGACTTCTGGGAGACGACAGCCCTGTATGGAAGTTCCTGGTCAGCATCTGGAGAAAGATCAAACCCAGAAAGAAGACCAGGGCTGACCTTATCGCTGAAAAAGCGGTCACAGCAGCAAAGGAAGGAGGTCAGGCTTAATGGAAGAATTAATGAGAATCGAAGGCCTGAAGATGTACTTCGGCGGCCTTAAAGCCATAGACGGCTTTGACCTCACTATAAACAAAGGGGAGACCCTGGGTATCATCGGCCCCAACGGCGCCGGAAAGACCACCCTTTTCAACGCTATCTGCGGCGTGTATAAGCCGACAGACGGCAAAGTTATCCTGGAAGGAAAGGAAGTTCAGGGAACACCTGCACACGAGATGGCCAAGATGGGCATCGCAAGGACCTTCCAGATCTCCAAGCCCTTAAGAGGACTTACGATCTTTGACAATATCGTTGCAGCGGCGGGAGTTCAGGAATATACCGGAATCGGTTCATATTTCCACAAGTCCCATACAAAGGAAATCGAGGACAAGGTAGAGGCCATAATCCATGAGGCAGGCCTCGCAGAGGTGGCGAACAAAAAAGCCTCAGACGTATCCCTCGGCTACCTGAGAAGACTCGAGATCGCCAGAGTTCTGGTAACGGATCCCAAGCTCATCATGCTGGACGAGCCCTGCGCGGGACTTTCAAACTTCGCTATAAACGAGATCACCGAGCTGATCTTCAAACTCAAGGAACAGAACAGATCCATCGTTCTCATCGAGCACAACCTGCCTCTCACTATGAGAGTCTGCGACAGGATCACGGTACTTTCCTACGGCAAAAAGATCTGCGAAGGAACACCTGAATACGTCAAGAACGACGAGCAGGTAATCGAAGCTTATCTGGGAAAGGAGGATGAGGACTGATGCTTGAGATAAAAGACCTTTATGTATCATACGGCATGATGGAAGTCCTCCACGGGGTAAGCGTAAACGTGGAAGACAAGGAACTTGTATCCATCATCGGCCCTAACGGAGCAGGCAAGACCACTCTGATCAAGACCATCATGGGACTTGTCAAACCGACATCCGGATCCATCATCTATAACGGTGAGGATATCACCCACATCCCCGCTCACAAGCGTGCAAGCATGGGTATCGGCTACGTTCCCGAGGGACGCCGCGTCTTCGGCAAGCTGACGGTGGACGAGAACCTCAGGATGGGAGCTTACGAACTCAAGGACAAGACTCAGATCGCAAAAAACATCGAAATGGTCTACGACATTTTCCCGAGACTGGGAGAACGTTCCAGACAGCTGGCCTCCACCATGTCAGGAGGAGAGCAGCAGATGCTGGCCATCGCCAGAGCCCTTATGCTGAACCCCAAGATGCTTCTCATCGACGAAGTATCAATGGGACTTATGCCAATCATGGTAAACACCTGCTTCGACGTCATCAAACAGCTGAACGATGAGGGAATAACCGTCCTCGTAGTAGAGCAGAACGCGAACAAAGCCCTCAAGATCGCAGACCGCGGATACGTCCTCGAAACCGGTAATATCATAATATCGGATACAGCCGAAAATATGAGAAAAGACGACACGGTTCAGAAGGCTTACCTCGGAGGCTGATCATATTAAAATTAACCCGCCGGACGGCGGGTTTTTTGTTGCAAAGAAAGATTTCAGATGATATAATCAGCCTACAGGTGAAATTTTTCACCATGCGGGAGATTTGATTATGAAAGATATGTTACAGAACCCTGCCGCCATAGACTTTATGAAGGTCTGTGAGAACCTTCATGACGGGATACATGTGGCTGACGGCGAAGGAAGAGTTCTCTATGTCAACAAGGGCTATACCAGGACCACAGGCATAGAGGGCAAGGACGTTATAGGACGCACTGTAGCTGATATAGAGAGGGAAGGGAAACTCTATAAAGGCTCCGTAACAGAACGCGTTCTGGAGACCAAGGAGAGAGTCGACTCCGTTGCGACTATTTTTAAACTGGATAAGGAAGTACTGATAACTGGTATACCCATTTTTGATGATGAAGGCAACATCTGTTACGTTGTCACCAATACCAGAGACTTCCCCGAATTGAAGAATCTCGAAAGCCAGCTTTCGACCATGGCTGAGGAACAGCGAAAAGCCAACCAGGAACTGGCGTATTTCAGGCGCCAACAGACGGGTGACAGACCGCTGATCTACCGGTCCCAGGCAATGGAAGCCCTGATGGAGATGATCAGGAGCGTAGCTCAGACTGAGGCGAATATACTGATCACAGGTGAATCCGGCACAGGTAAGGAACTGGTCGCAAACGAGATATACCTTAACAGCGCCAGATACGGCAAGCCTTTTATCAAGGTAAACTGTGCAGCCATCCCTGCGGAACTTCTGGAGTCTGAGTTGTTCGGCTATGAAGCAGGAGCCTTCACCGGTGCCAGAAGCACCGGCAAGGACGGACTTTTTGAAGTTGCGAACAGCGGGATCATTATGCTGGATGAGATAAGCGATCTTCCTATTCCGCTACAGGCCAAGCTTCTTCGCGTAATACAGCAGAGAGAACTCTTAAGAGTCGGAGGCACAAGTCGG
>JAZQAY010000018.1:0-10994 GCA_045545455.1 Anaerovoracaceae bacterium
ATCAAAGACTATTTCCAGCAGGAGCTGGCTTATGGTCTTAAGCTGAGACGAGTCTCCGCGCCCCTTTTTGTCGATCCGAGAACGGGACTGAACGACAACCTTAACGGTGTGGAGAGGAGAGTATCCTTCACATTAAAAGACATCGATGAGCTTCCCGTGGAAGTGGTACAGTCCCTTGCAAAGTGGAAGAGAATGGCGCTGGGTAAATACGGAGTGGAGCCGGGATACGGCATCTATACCGATATGAACGCTTTAAGGCGTGACGAGGAACTGGACAACCTTCATTCCATCTACGTGGACCAGTGGGACTGGGAAAAGGTCATCACCAGGGAACAGAGAACAGAAGAATATCTTAAGGAAACCGTCATTACCATCTATGACGGCATAAAGAACCTGGGGGATTACGTAAACAGGCTCTACAGAGACGTAAGGACTGAGATACCCAATGAGATCACCTTCATAACTACTCAGGAACTGGAGGACAGGTATCCGGATCTCACCTCTAAAGAAAGGGAGGACAAGGCTTGTGAAGAATACGGCGCCATCTTCCTTATGAAGATAGGAGGAGCCCTTAAGTCAGGGAAGAAGCACGACGGAAGGTCCCCGGACTACGATGACTGGGAGCTGAACGGAGATATAATCCTCTGGAACGACCTTCTGGAGAGATCTTTCGAGATCAGTTCCATGGGTATCCGTGTCGATGCTGAAGCCATGAGAAAACAGCTGGAAGCAGCAGGCTGCATGGAGAGGGCTGAACTTCCTTTCCAGAAGGCTATACTGAACGATGAACTTCCCTATACTATAGGAGGAGGTATCGGACAGAGCAGACTCTGCATGTATTTCTTAAGAAAAGCTCATATAGGAGAAGTACAGGTATCCGTATGGCCGGAGGAACAGGTAAAGCACTGCGAAGAAAACAATATCCACCTGCTTTGATATATGCAGGAATTGCTTAAAAGGGGACTTCGGATGTTTGCACACGTAATAGTTGAAAACAAAAGCAACTACATAGATGATTTCTTCACGTACAGAACAGGGGATCTGGACGTGAAGACAGGTTCCAGGGTCACCGTGCCTTTCGGAAGCAAGGAAAAGGACGGATACGTTTTCGGACTTTCTGATACGGTAGATATCGATGAGGAAAAGATCCGGGATATTATATCAGTGGATCCTATGAGCAGCCTGACCGAAGAGATGATATCCACAGCTGTCTGGATGAAGGCCAGATATGCCATAAGATATTATGATGCAGTAAGGCTGTTTTCGGCGCCGCTCAAGCCGAGAAAGCGCGGTACACCTAAAGATCCATACGAGGGCATTACAACAGACTATGTTGCTCCGGATGAACTCACCGACGAACAGACTTCTGCAGTCAACAGACTTGAGAAGGCCTTAAATCGCGGTTCTGAGAGCTTTTTCCTCATTCATGGTGTAACTTCATCAGGAAAGACTGAAGTCTACATGAAGGCCATTGAAATGGCTCTGGATGAAGGACGTGGATCCATAATGCTGGTCCCTGAGATCTCCCTTACTCATCAGCTTATAAAACGCTTCATAGGGCGTTTCGGAAAGGAGAATATAGCCGTCCTTCATTCCAGGCTCACTCCGAGAGAAAGATCTGACGAGTGGATGAGGATAAGAAAGGGAGAAGCGAAAATCGTTATAGGAGCCAGGATGGGAGTATTTGCGCCGCTTGATAATATAGGCTGCATCATCCTAGATGAGGAACATGAGGCCACATATAAGGCGGATATGACTCCTAAATACGATACACATGAAGTGGCAGCCAAGAGGATCATGACACATAGGGGAGTCATGATCCTGGGCTCTGCGACTCCTTCGGTAAGCTCATATGAAAGGGCTAAGGAAGGTATATATGAGCTCATAGAGCTAAAAGAGAGATATAACAGGACTCCGCTTCCCGAAATGATGACCGTGGATATGAGGAACGAACTCAGGAACGGGAACCGTTCCATATTCAGCAGGAAACTCATGGAAAGTATGGAGATCTCCCTTGAAAAGGGAAAACAGGTAATACTTCTTCAGAACAGAAGAGGATATTCCAACTTCATTTCCTGCAGGGAGTGCGGTAAAGTAATGAAATGTCCGGAGTGCGGCATCTCACTCACCTACCATAAGAAGGGTGAAGCCATGGTCTGCCACTACTGCGGCAGAAAATATCCTGTACCTAAGACCTGTCCGGAATGCGGAAGCGGATTCATCAGGTATTTCGGAATAGGCACCGAACAGGTGGAGGAACAGATAAAAAAGGCTTTTCCTGAGAGGACGGTCGACAGGCTGGATATTGATTCAATAAAGGACAGAAGAGAGCTTGACAACATCCTGGAACGCTTCGGAAACAGAGAGACAGACATACTCGTAGGGACTCAGCTTGTGGCTAAGGGACTGGACTTCGATAACGTCGGAGTGGTAGGAGTTATCGCTGCAGATACTACACTGAATATCCCGGATTACAGGTCAGAGGAGAGAACTTTTCAGCTGGTGACCCAGGTTGCCGGAAGAGCCGGAAGAGGAGATGAGAGAGGAAGGGTGATCATCCAGACATATGAGCCGGACAATTATGCTCTCACTACTGCTGTAAGAAACGATTACGAAGGTTTTTTTGACCAGGAGACAAGGATAAGATCTTTTCTGGAGTATCCGCCCTTTGGCGATATGATAATGGTCAATTTCACTTCGGACGATGAAGGAGAGATAGAGAACGTAGTCAGGGACGCTCTTGCATTCTTCAGAAAGACCTTTGAAGCGGATGGGGCGCACAGGATAATGGATCCCAAGGATGCTGTGAACTTCAAAGGCAGGGATGCTTTCAGGAGGTACATCCTCATCAAGGCTCCAAAAGGAAAGAGAAACGAATACGTACACTATGCCGATCAGTTCAGAAAGAGTCAGTTTTCCAGGAAGACCGGCGTTAATATAACCATAGATGTAAATCCATACAGCATCATATGAATGCTGAATAAAAAATATCAGGAGTAATAAATGGCATTAAGAAACGTTGTCACAGAAGGTGACGAAATATTAAGAAAACATTGTAAGGAAGTAAAGGAGATCACTCCCAGGCTTAAAGAGACCCTTCAGGACATGCTCGAGACCATGAGGGAATCCATGGGCGTAGGTATAGCAGGGCCTCAGATCGGAGTAATGAGAAGAATATTCGTGGCTCAGCCTGATCCTTACGACGACGATAAGGTATACTTCATGATCAATCCCGTCATGCTTGAAATGAGCGATGAGAAGGAGATGGGAACAGAAGGATGCCTGAGCGTTCCCGACATGGTGGGTGAAGTGGAGAGGTCCGTAAGGATAAAGATGGAAGCCACAGATATAAACGGCGAAAGAAAAGTATATGACTTTGAAGGCTTCGATGCAAGGGTGATGCAGCACGAATACGATCATCTGGAAGGCATACTTTATACCGATAAATGCACCAATCTCAGGGAAGCTTTCGATGAAGAAGAATATGAAGAGGAAGAGTAAGGGGGATCTGGATTGAGGATAGTATTCATGGGAACGCCGGATTTCGCGGCTGTCATTTTAAAGGGACTTATAGATGCAGGATATGAAATACCTCTTTGTGTAACTCAGCCGGACAAGCAGAAAGGCAGAGGCAAAGAGGTACAGTTCTCACCGGTAAAGGAAGTCGCCCTTGAACACGGCATAAAGGTCATCCAGCCTGAAAGGGTCAGAGGAGATCAGGATTTCCTGGATGAGATAAGGAGATCCGAAGCAGACATATCTGTTGTTGCAGCATATGGTCAGATACTTCCTGTGGACGTTCTGGAAGCACCCAGATTCGGATCCGTGAACGTACACGCATCTCTTCTTCCTGAACTGAGGGGCGCATCGCCGATACAGCACGCAATACTTCTCGGTAAAAAGGAGACCGGAGTCACCATCATGAAGATGGGTCCCGGTCTGGATACCGGAGACATGATCTCCAGGGTAACGGTATCCATAGGTGATTCAAATTTCTCTGAACTGCATGACAGACTTGCTGAGGCAGGCTCGGAGCTGCTGATCAGTACACTGCGGGACATCGAGGAAGGCAAGGCTGTGTTTGAGAAACAGGACGACAGCATGTCTAGCTATGCCCCTATTATCGGAAAGCAGGACGGACATATAGATTTCACCAAAGATCCCTCTGAAATAGTTAATAAGATCAGGGCTTTCGATCCCTGGCCCGGTGCCTTTGCTTTTTTCGCCGAAACGGACGAGACAATGAAATTCTGGAAGGCAGAGGCTTCCGATGATCCGTCTGATGACTCAGAGACCGGCATGATAACTTCAGTAGAAGGTGACAGTTTCAGCGTCGGATGCGGATGTAAAACACTTAAAGTAACGGAGATACAGGTCCCGGGCAAAAGACGTATGGCCGTATCTGATTATCTTCGGGGTAATGCTCTTCAGAAAGGGCAGCTTTTCAAATAATGGATATAAACAGGAAGACCGCTTTCATCTGTCTGTCGGATATCGAAAAAAACGGGTCTTATTCAAACATAGTCCTGAACAGGGAGATAAGGGAGAACAAGGCGTCTGATCCGGCATTCGTAAGAGAGCTGGTCTACGGAGTTATAAAAAATAAATATTATCTGGATCACTGTCTCAGGCAGTTTATAAAAAAAGGATTTTCAGGCCTCAGGACAAATGAGTTATGCATCCTGAGACTGGGGGCGTATCAGATACTTTTTATGGGGTCCGTTCCCGGATATGCAGCATGCTCAGAGACTGTGGAACTGGCTAAGAAATACTGCAAGGGAAAGACCGGGTTCGTTAACGGAGTGCTGAGATCTCTTGAAAGAAACAAGGATTCCGTTTATGAGCCATCCGGAGATGATCCTGCTGAGTATATCAGTGTGAAGTATTCTTTAGAAAAATGGATCGCTGAACTGCTTTTAAATATATACGGTCAGGATAAAACCGCTGCATACATGGAAGCGGTCAACTCTTCTCCTGAACTTTGCCTCAGGGTGAATATCCTTAAAACCGACAGGGACAGCCTTTTAAAGGAACTGACAGAGGAAGGGTTTGAGGTAAGGCCGTCGGCGATCAGCGAAAGATCTTTGATCGCCAAAGGATCGGGTATCCTTGAAAGCAGGGCTTTCAGAGAAGGAAGGTTCGCAGTTCAGGATCAGGCATCCACTCTGGCTGCAGATATTTTGGATGCCGGACCAGGGATGACTGTGGCTGACGTATGCGCAGCTCCGGGTGGAAAGACCGCAGCTATAGCGGAATCCATGAATGATCAGGGAAGCATTTATGCTTACGATGTATATGAGCATAAGCTCAGACTCATCGACGAACTCATGGAGAGAAACGGGATCTCTATCGTAAAGACCGAAATAGGCGACGGCAGAGAACTGAACAGCAGTCTCACAGGGAAATGTGACAGGGTGCTGTGCGATGTTCCGTGTTCCGGATTTGGGGTGATGGGCCGCAAGCCGGAGATAAAATATAAAAAAGAATTAGATCTGACTGAACTTTCAGACGTTCAGAAAAAAATACTGGATAACGCTTCACGATATCTGAAGCCGTCCGGTGCACTGGTTTACAGTACCTGTACCGTGGATCCTCTGGAGAACGAGGACGTGGTGAATGCTTTTCTGAAAGATAATAAGGAATTCAGAAAAGAAAAAGAGATACACCTTGATCCTGTGAACTCCGGGACAGACGGTTTCTACATATGCAAATTAATCAGGGAGGCTTGATCTATGCACGTAGGATTCAAGACAGACAAAGGAATAATAAGGACCAGCAATGAGGATGCCTGTTTTGTGCTCCTCCACGACAAGGTTTATATACTTGCTGACGGAGTCGGGGGAGGCAATTCCGGGGAGATAGCTTCCAGAACAGCAGTGAGCGAGATAGCGAACTACGTTGTGAGCCATCCCCTTGAAGGGCTGGAGGACAAGTATGAGATCGTCTCGTATATGAGGGATGCTTTTGAAAGAGCAAACTTCAGGATCTATGATCTTGCCATGGAACATGAGGAGAATTCCGGAATGGCTACCACTGCCATAATAGTATATGTCCATAAGGGCAAGGCATATATAGGAAATATAGGCGACAGCAGAGTATACCTCTACAGGGAAGGCGAATATCTTCAGCTTACAGAGGATCACACTTACGTAAATACTCTGGTCAAAGCCGGCATCCTTTCAAAGGAAGAGGCCGATCAGGATGAGAGAAAGAACGTCATTATCAAGGCGCTTGGCGCAGAACCTTCAGTGGAACCTGATTTTTTCCAGGTGGAAGTCATGGAAGGAGATATTTTGCTTGCCTGTTCTGACGGACTGTATGATGAAGTATCAGATGAAGAGATTATCTCTGTTATTAAAGAGAAAGACAATATGAATGAACTTGCTGCGGAATTGGTTAAGAGAGCCAACAAAAACGGCGGAAGAGATAATATAACTGTCATTACTCTTAAGATAACCAAGGAGGAGATCGATGAATAACAGACTACTTGCCGGAAGGTATGAATTGATACAGAAGACCGGTGAAGGCGGTATGGCCATCGTTTACAAAGGTAAGGACAGACTCCTTAATCGCTATGTAGCCATCAAGATACTAAGACCGGAATTCACAAAGGATGAAAAATTCATAGAAAATTTCATCAGGGAATCACAGGCTGCTGCGGGACTTACTCATCCTAACATAGTAGGAGTATATGACGTAGGCCGTGAAGGTAACATATACTATATAGTCATGGAACTTGTGGAAGGCAAATCCCTTTCTGAAATAATTGAAGAAAAGGGAAGGATCGGCTATAAGCAGGCCATAGATTATGCAGTCCAGATCGCTGAAGCTCTTTCGCTTGCCCATAAGAACCAGATCGTTCACCGTGACGTAAAACCTCACAACGTGCTGGTAACCAACCAGGGAGTCGCCAAGCTGGCAGACTTCGGTATTGCGATGCCCGTACACGAAGGAACTATGGAAGAAAAGTCCGACAAGGTGATGGGATCAGTCCATTATTTCTCACCTGAACAGGCTAGAGGAGCGTATGTGGATGAGAGATCCGACATCTATTCCCTGGGCGTTGTGATATATGAGATGCTCACAGGACATGTTCCATATGACGGTGATAATCCGGTTAATATAGCTCTCATGCATATCAACAATCCTTTTCCTTCAGCAAAGGATGAAGTGCCGGACGTACCTTATCAGCTTGACCGCATAATACATAAGGCTACTGAAAAGTTCCAGTCAAAGAGATACAAAAAAGTTGATGAGATGATAGAAGATCTTAAATCCATCAGCTATATAGAGAGCAGATTCGGATCCAAGGCGCTCTACGGTCAGTTTGACAGCGACGACAGCTCTGAAACGAAGGTCGTTACACCTGTCAACAGCCATACGAAGAGGAATTCCTCCACAGACACTGAAGGACCTGTAAATAAAAATAAATTCAATCTGATCGAATTCCTAAAAAGCGATAAAGGCAGCAAGGCTGTGATCATAGGCGGAGTGGCCATAATCCTGATTGCAGGCATCATCATTCTCGGAACGCTTATGGGATGGTTCAGCGATAAGAATGAGATAGAAGTCCCTCAGTTCATAGGGAAGACTTATGAAGAAGCAGTCTCTATGGCTGAAGAGGCAGGATTAACGATAGAACGGGGAGACGACGTATTCTCAAACGACCAGGAAGAAGGATATGTCACTGCTCAGAACCCTGAAGCCGGTACTATGGTGGTGGAAGGAAAGACCATAGTTATCAACGTATCCAAGGGAAAAAGAGAGGGAGTAATACCAACGCTGATAGGAAAGACTGCGGATCAGGCCAAGACAGAACTTGAAGATCTGGGATTTGCTTTGGGAACGATCACACAGGTCACATCGCCGGAACCGGAAGGTACCATTATCAAGCAGTCCATAGAACCCGGAACCAAGGCGGATCAGGGGACTGTTGTCAATATCGAGGTATCAGACGGAAGAGGAGTTGAGCAGACTATAGTACCGGATCTTTACGGATCTACTCCGGATAATGCCAAGTCAATACTTGCAGCCCTCAAACTCGAGGTTGGTGATGTTACCTACGAAGAAAGATCTGATATACCTGAAAACATTGTTTTCTGGCAAAGCGTGCCTAAAGATACAGAAGTAGATATATATACTTCTATCAGTTTCAAGGTATCCAAGGGAACTCCTCCTCCTGAGGAAGAGACTGAACCTGAACCGTCAGAAGAAGGAGAGTCATCCGGAGGTGATCAATCGGGCGGAGAATCATCCGGAGGTGACAGTTCAGGTACAGATACGGCGGCTGGCAACTGATGAAAGGAATAATTATCAAGGGAATCGGAGGATTCTACTACGTAAAAACTGAAGAAGACATTTACGAATGCACCGGAAGAGGCGTATTCAAGAAAATGGGAATAAAACTCCAGGTAGGTGACAGGGTCATCATAAGCGAGAAGGATCTATCCAAAGAAGCCAGAGAACGCGGAATCCTTCATGAAGGAGTTATAGAGGAGGTCCTTGAAAGAAAGAATTCGTTTATAAGACCGCCAATTGTGAACGTGGATACTTTTGCTGTCACATTTGCAGTAAGGGACCCTGAGCCGGATTTCTCACTCATAGACAAATTCCTCGTAATGGCGGAGATGAACCGTGTCGATGCGCTTATTGTGATGAATAAATGCGATCTGGCTGATGAAAAAACCCTTTCTGAGTACGAGGACATTTACCGGGGAGTATATCCCGTCATAAGGGTCAGCGGAAAAGACGAGGATGGTATCAGCAGCCTTGAGAGTCATCTGCTGGGAAGGACTGTTGCCTTTGCAGGACCATCGGGAGTAGGAAAATCCACTCTCATAAATCTTTTGGTCCCTGAAGCAGAAATGGAGACCGGAGAAGTCTCAAAGAAAACTTCCAGGGGAAGGCATACCACGAGGCACGTGGAGATATTTGAGTCCAGAGGAGGAGGCCTGATATATGATACGCCGGGCTTCACATCCTTCGATATACTGGAATCCGGGATAGATGAGCTGCAGGATCATTACCCTGATATCGCGATGTATAAGGGTAAATGCTACTACGATAACTGCAGGCATCTTAAAGAACCTGACTGTGCTGTGAAACAGGCAGTCAGAGACGGCAGGATATCAAAGATAAGATATCTATCATACAAGAAAAATATTGAAGAAATAAAAGAAAAGAGGAAATACTGATGCTTCTTTCACCATCTATTTTATCTGCTGACTTCAGCGCTTTGCTGGAGGATATCAAAAAAATCGAAGAGGGAGGAGCGGACTATATCCACGTGGACGTAATGGACGGCCATTTCGTACCCAATATCAGTTTCGGCGCTCCGGTCATGAAGTCGCTCAATGGAAAGACAAAGCTTCCCTACGATGTACATCTTATGATCGAAGATCCTGAAAAGTATATAAAGGATTTCGTCACGGACAATACCGCGTTCATAACAGTCCACCAGGAGGCCTGTAAGGACCTTGGAGCGGTTTTGGACCTTATCAGGTCTTACGGTATCAAAGCAGGGGTTTCCATCAAACCGGGGACTCCTACGTCCGTTCTTGAAGGCTTCTTTGATAAGGCGGATCTGATACTCATAATGTCGGTGGAACCCGGCTTCGGAGGTCAGAAGTTTATGGAAGATCAGCTGTATAAAGCCATCGAGCTTTCTGCCCTTAAAAAGGAGATGGGATATGATTACGTTATAGAGATAGACGGAGGGATAGACCTTTCGAATGTTGAGAGGGTAATGGCTTCAGGAGTGGAGATGGTGGTTGCCGGATCTGCTGTATACGGTGCGACGGACGTACCTGAAAGGGTAAGGGAGTTCAAGAAATATTGATCATACTCATACATGAGCATTTGCTTATTAAAAAGACTGCAGCATGAGCTGCAGTCTTTTAGTTTTAAGTATTACTGTTTAAGGGTAGACGAAGTCGCCTTCACGCCAGCCTTCTTCATACACTTTCTTTTTACCGTATATGGGCTTGCTCATATCCGGGACTTCTTTTCCCTGATCATCCAGTATCGGATTGCCTTGTTCATCTCTCATAGGCTCATATCCTTCTATGATACTGGTGTCTTCTACTTCGGTATAATGAGATTCTCTGTCTATCAGCCATTGCTGGTAGGCGGCTTCTCTTTTAGCTGCTTCTTCCTCAGCCTTCTTCTTGGCTTCTTCTTCAGCCTTCTTCTTAGCTTCTTCCTCTTCACGTTGCTTGGTGTACTTCTCCAGTTCGGCCTGGTACTTGGAATCTACCTTGTACTTGGCGGGATCAGTATTATGCATGTAGCAGTAGGTGTTGGGAAGGGTGCTGGTCATCACGCTGGAGTCACCGCTCTTATCGTCAGTGCTGAACTGATATCCGGATTTCTTTTCTACATTAGGACAATCCGGAGTAGCCAGAAGACCTGTATCCTTACAGATGCTTACTTCGACATACTTGCCTGTAGTGCCGGCGTTCTTTTCGGTTCCCTTGGTGAAGTATTCAGTTCTTCCATTGACACTGGCTGTTACAACGTTTGAAGGTCTTCCCGAATACTCGCCTCCGAGTGCTCCGTTGATCTGACTCATTATCTCGGACCAGAGCAGGGCAGCTCTCGGTGACATTTCGCTAAGAGCGATATGAACGTCATTACCGATCCAGAGAGATGCTGTGTAGTTGGCAGTAAATCCGTCGAACCATATATCGTAGTTATCGTCCTGGGAACCTGTGGTACCTGTCTTACCTCCGACATCCTGACCGGAGATATAGGCGTTTCCGCCGATACCCTGTGATACTACGGTCTGAAGGATATCTCTCATGATCCATGCTACACCGGGATCGAGGACCTGTGTCTCGGTCTTCTTAGGCTCCATGATGGTGTTGCCGTTTCTGTCAAGGACCTTATCGTAACAGTAGTAGCTCTTGTGTACTCCGTTGTTTACGAATACTGAATAAGCTGAGGCCATTTCAAGTGTGGAAACACCCTCTGACATACCGCCCATACCGAGGGCT
>JAZQAY010000019.1:0-4220 GCA_045545455.1 Anaerovoracaceae bacterium
AGGCTCGTTTCGGAGCGGAGGAAGCCCTCCTTATCCGCGTCGAGAATGGCGACGAGGGAGACCTCGGGAAGGTCCAGACCCTCGCGCAGGAGGTTGATGCCCACCAGCACGTCGAATTCGCCAAGGCGCAGATCGCGGATGATCTCCTGCCGCTCCATGGTCTGCACGTCGGAATGGAGATAGCGCACCTTGATGTTAACGCCCTTGAGGTAATCGGTCAGAGACTCCGCCATCTTCTTCGTAAGAGTGGTGACCAGCACCTTCTCACCCTTGGCGGTGGTCTTCCTTATCTCGCCGATGAGATGATCTATCTGGCCCTTAGTGGGATGTACCTCAATTGGCGGATCCAGAAGTCCGGTGGGACGGATCAGCTGCTCAGCGTTGATGCCGCCTGATTTCTCTTTTTCGTAATCGGCGGGTGTAGCCGAGAAGAATACCACCTGATTTATCATCTTTTCCCACTCCTCAAACTTGAGAGGTCTGTTGTCGAGCGCCGAAGGAAGCCTGAATCCATAGTCAACCAACGATGTTTTTCTGGATAGGTTTCCGGCGTACATGCCGTGAAGCTGGGGAAGCATGGCGTGGGACTCGTCGATTATCATAAGGAAGTCGTCCGGGAAGTAGTCGATGAGGGTATAGGGTTTCTCTCCGGGCCTGGCTCCCGCCAGATGTCTGGTGTAGTTCTCGATACCTTTACACATACCTATTTCTCTAAGCATCTCGAGATCGTACCTGGTACGCTGCTCGATCCTCTGGGCTTCCAGAAGTTTGCCGCGGTCCTTGAACCACTGGATGCGCTCCTCAAGTTCCTCGTTTATCGTAGAAATGGCGTGCTCCATGTTCTCCGGAGACGTTACGTAGTGCGAAGCAGGGTAGATCGAGATATGGTTTCTGATACCGATGATCTCGCCGGTCACAGGATTCATTTCCTTGATGCTGTCGATCTCATCTCCGAAGAGTTCGACTCTAACGGCAGAATCGTTTCCCGCAGGGTAGATGTCTATGACGTCGCCTCTTACCCTGAAGGTGCCGCGCTCAAAGGCCATATCGTTTCTCGTATACTGGAGATCCACAAGCTTCCTCAGTATGTCACGGCGGGATTTCTCCATACCGGGCCTCAGGCTGAGCATCTGATTCACATAGTCAAAAGGCGATCCGAGTCCGTAGATACAGGAGACTGAAGCCACTATTATGACGTCGCGCCTCTCTGCGAGGGCAGCTGTAGCCGAGTGCCTAAGTTTCTCTATCTCATCGTTTATGTCAGAATCCTTCTCGATATATGTGTCAGTCGAAGGCACGTATGCTTCCGGCTGGTAGTAGTCGTAATATGACACGAAGTATTCCACTGCGTTCTCGGGGAAGAATTCCTTGAACTCACCGTGGAGCTGTGCAGCTAATGTTTTGTTGTGTGAGATGACGAGGGTGGGCTTCTGGACCTTTTCGATCAGCTTAGCCATGGTGAAGGTCTTGCCGGAGCCCGTAACTCCCATCAGGGTCTGGAAACGCTTGCCGGCTTTGATTCCTTCGGCAAGGGTCTCTATAGCCTTAGGCTGATCGCCCATAGGCTCAAAATCCGCATGTACTCTGAATTCAGTCATATCATTTCCTCCTTTTGACATTATACTATCAAGGCAGGTCAATGGCAAGAAATATCGAACAAATGTTCCAAAAATACTACCCAAACTTTATTAATTGTGATATAATACTTTTACTATGCAAAATGAAATAATTATCAGAGGCGCAAACGAAAACAACTTAAGAAAACTGAACGTCAGGATACCCAGAGACAAACTGGTGGTGCTGACAGGACTGTCGGGTTCAGGCAAGTCTTCACTTGCTTTTGATACCATTTATGCAGAGGGACAGAGGAGATATATGGAGTCTCTTTCTTCCTATGCACGTCAGTTCCTGGGGCAGATGGAGAAACCGAATGTGGAATATATCGAAGGACTGAGTCCTGCCATATCCATCGACCAGAAGACCACAAACAGGAATCCAAGGTCTACGGTGGGTACCGTGACGGAGATACACGATTACTTCAGACTTCTCTTTGCGAGGATAGGTAAGCCACACTGTCCGATATGCGGTAAGCCCATATCGTCCCAGTCGGTGGACCAGATGGTGGATACCATAATGGCCATGGATGAGGGCACGAAGCTTCTGGTGCTGGCTCCCGTCATCCGCGCTAAGAAGGGCACCCATGAGAAGGTGCTTGACAGGATCAAACGTGAAGGCTTCACCAGAGTAAGGGTAGACGGTGAAGTGAAGATCCTGGATGAAGATGAGATCAAGCTCGAGAAGACCTTCAAGCATAACATAGAGATAGTAGTAGACAGGATCGTGGTGAAGCCGGGTCAGGAAGGACGTATAGCGGAAGCCTGCGAACTGGCGATAGGTCAGTCTGACGGAGGTCTGGTCCAGATCGAAGCTGACTTTTACGATCACCACACAGAGAAGATATTCAGCACGAAACTGGCCTGTCCCGACCACGGAGCATCCCTTGAGGAACTGGAACCCAGAATGTTCTCCTTCAACGCTCCTTTCGGAGCCTGCCCGACGTGCTCGGGTATAGGTATCACTCAGAAACTCGATCCTAAGAAGCTGGTGGACGAGAGCCTTTCAATAAATGAAGGAGCTCTTCAGCCGATCTTCGGGACCATGGAGTTCTCCGGATGGTACAGACAGAACATAAACGGACTGATCAAGTATCACGGCGTGGATCCCAGTGCACCCCTTAAGGACATGCCTAAGGACTTCATACAGGAACTTTACTACGGTACGGGCACCAGGAAACTTCAGTGGACTTACGTGTCCCGCGGCACAGGAGCCAAGTCCCTACAGGACAGGCCTTTTGAGGGAGCTATAAATAACATCGAGAGAAGGGTCAGGGAGACATCTTCCGACTACTTCAGAAACAAGATGGAAGCCTATATGACCACCAGCATCTGCCCGGACTGCAAGGGAAGACGTTTCAAGCCTGAGGTCCTGGCGGTAACGGTTGGCGGCATCAATATATCTGAAATGTCGGACATGTCTATCGTGGAATGCCTTGAGTTCTTCGATAAGCTGGAGCTCAGCGAGAAGGATGCGAAGATCGCCGAGATGATAATCAAGGAGATCAGGAACCGGCTCACCTTCCTTAAGAACGTAGGTCTGGACTATCTGACGCTGAGCCGTTCGGCGGGAACGCTTTCCGGAGGAGAATCACAGCGTATCAGACTGGCCACCCAGATAGGCTCCAGCCTGGTGGGAGTTCTCTATATCCTGGATGAACCTTCCATAGGACTTCATCAGAAGGATAACGAGAAGCTGCTTAAGACCTTAAGGGATCTTACGGATATAGGGAATACCCTGATAGTGGTGGAGCATGATGAGGATACCATGTTCGCGGCAGATCACATAGTGGACATCGGTCCCGGGGCAGGCATCAACGGAGGTAAACTGGTAGCTCAGGGAACCGTTGAGGATATCATGGCGTGCCCTGAATCCATAACTGGACAGTACCTTTCCGGTAAGAAAAAGATCCCTGTTCCGGACTACAGAAGACCCGGGAACGGTCAGAAACTGACCATAAGAGGCGCTCGTCAGAACAACCTTAAGAACATAGACGTGGACATACCTCTCGGCAAGTTCGTCTGTGTGACCGGCGTATCCGGTTCCGGCAAGTCATCACTTGTCAATGAGATCCTGTATAAGGGGGCCGCACATGTCACCAACCGACTCCAGGAGGAGCCGGGAGACCACGACAGGATCGACGGGCTTGAGCATATCGACAAGGTCATCGATATCGATCAGAGCCCCATACGGAAGACACCCAGATCGAATCCTGCCACCTATACAGGCATGTTCGATACCATCAGAGATCTCTTTGCGACACTTCCGGAAGCGAAGATGAGGGGATATAAGAAGGGAAGATTCAGTTTCAACGTGAAGGGCGGCCGCTGCGAGGCATGCTCCGGAGACGGCATCATCAAGATAGAGATGCATTTCCTTCCCGACGTATACGTTCCCTGCGAGGTCTGCCACGGTAAGAGATATAACAGGGAGACCCTGGAAGTCAAATACAAGGATAAGAACATATTCGAGGTTCTGGATATGTCAGTGCATGAGGCTCTGGATTTCTTTAAGAACGTGCCTCAGATATACAGATATCTTGACACCCTTGAACAGGTAGGCCTTGGTTACATCAAGCTGGGGCAGCCTTCCACACAGCTTTCAGG
>JAZQAY010000020.1:0-11605 GCA_045545455.1 Anaerovoracaceae bacterium
GGTCCGTAGACCCCGTATGCCAATCCCATAATGGCCGTGCCCGACATGACGGCTATGGGAAGACCCAGTACCCGGAAACCTATGGAACGGATCTTCCCTAAGATATTTCCCTCTATCCCCAAGCCGTATCCCACTCCTGCAAGCAGTATGCAGAGGCAGATATCTATCATTGTTCCGGCGTCTTCCTGGAACTCATCGGGTTTTACTATCATCTCCGGAACGATGAAGTGGCCGGTCAGCATGCCTAAAGCTACGAGGGAGAAGATGATCGCCGTTGACTTGAGGCCGTTTGCACCGCTTACTTCAGTCCCGGTCTCACTTTCAGTCCTGATGTGCTTCTTTCCAAGCCCGTGCCTGTCCAACATCATGAAGGACCTTACCAGGAAAGCCATGAAGACGCTTCCTAAAAACGCGAGAAACGTGGTCGCCAAAGCCTGGAGCCCCACGCTCCCCAGCTTGGATATGACCTCTTCATTGGCTCCTATCCTCATCCCCATGATAAAGACAAGTGAATAAAGCGCCATATCGGAAAAGGTCTGCACGGGTCTTGCGAGATCCGCCTTTATGACCTTATCCGATAAGATATAGAAAACTGCCATTATGGCGATGTATTTAAGCATTGAAAGCAATGAGCGATAACCTCCCAATAAAAAAACTTCTGTACGATACATTCATACAGAAGTTTTGTCATCACTCCGGGCAAAAACAGTCCCATCCTCAGAGGGACTTCAGTTTTCATATACACCGTATGAAAGATCTATTCAGGGACAAGCAGTTCTCCTGACTCAAGTTCACAGCAGACGGCGTCTTCCCAAGATGATCTCTCAGTGACCTTTTGCCGTCCGCTCCCTATTACAGTGACGGGATCGTACCGGATTCCCACCGGTTTCTCTTTTCATCTGCGTATGCAGAACTTGTCCGGGTCAGTATTGATTTTTTCTGTTAAATTATAATCTATCTGCCGCGGCTTTTCAAGATACATCAGAATGCTATTTGACTTTATCGGATTGCTGTAAGGTTTCAAAGTCAAGTAAACAATTGATTTTGTCAACGCCTCGGATTATAATTATAACATCTTTATATTAATTCATTAATGCATTAAAAACAGGTGATATATGGACACTTTATCGGACAAACTGCGTGAATGGCGGCATCACCTTCATATGGATCCCGAGCTCTCTCAGAACGAATACAGAACATCATCGTATATAGCCAGTGAACTACGGGCCATGGGAATAGAAGTGGCAGAAGGAATAGGCTGCACCGGCGTGGTAGGCACGCTTAAGTGCGGCACCGGAACCCATGTCATCGGTCTGAGAGCTGACATGGATGCCCTGCCCATAAAGGAAAGAACCGACCTTCCTTACAAATCCAATAACGAGGGAGTCATGCATGCCTGCGGCCACGACGGCCACATGGCCATGCTCCTGGGCGCAGCTGAGATACTTGCCGGAAGCCGTGATTTCAACGGTACCGTAAGGTTCATCTTCCAGCCCGACGAAGAGACAGGTCACGGAGCTCTAAATATGATGGCTGACGGCCTGCTTGAACGCTTCCCCATGGATGAGATCTACGGAGCTCACAACATGCCCTCAGTCCCTGAGGGAAAGATAGCCATGCGTAACGGAGGGATAATGGCAAGCGAGGACAATTTCACTATTACAGTCCGTGCTCAGGGCGGTCACGCAGCAAGGCCTCACAATGCCAAAGACGCTCTGGTCATCGCCTCGGAGATCATCCTGGGCATCCAGACCATAGTATCAAGAAGTATAGACCCGTCGTGCTCCTCTGTCATATCCTGTACGGAGATCGGGACCGACGGGGCCCATAATATACTGGCAGGCACCGCTGTGATCAAGGGAGATACCAGAAGCCTTGATCCCGTTTCACAAAGTATCGTCGAAGAGCGCATGAAAGAAATTTGCGAAGGAATATGCCGTATGAACGGTGCTGAATGCGACTTCGAATTCACCCACGAGTTCATTCCTACGGTAAACGATCCTGAATATGTGGGATATGCAGCGGAGGCCGCAGAGAAGGTGGTCGGGAAAGAGAATGTGGATACCGACGTGACTGCACCCCTCACCTCAGAAGACTTCGGAAGGTTTCTTAAAGAGATCCCCGGGTGCTTCGTCTTCCTGGGTTCAGGCAAAGGCGGAAATGACCCTGATCTTCATAACGCAGAATACGATTTTAACGATAATATACTGGAAACAGGGGCTGGATTTTTTGCTCAGGTCGTCCGGGACAGACTTAAATAAAGGAGACACAACTATGATAGACCTTACGATCAATTCTAAAGGACTTAAGAACAACATTCAGCGGGCAAAGGAGATGAACATCATCCTGCCAACCATCGAGCAGCAGATCGATCCTTCCAAAGTTCCCGAAGAGATCAAGGAGAAACTCACCAAAGTGGGCATGCAGGACATCGATCCTCTCAACCTCTTCAGGATAACCTGGAAGAACGAGCAAAAGGATTTCGGCGGACTTTATCACGGTCCTAACTATATAGTTCTGCCACCCGAACTTACGGGTGTCAAGGCTCGCATAATCTGCATGCTTGGAAAATGGTTCCCCATAGGGGCTCATAAAGTAGGAGCTGCCTTCGGCTGTCTGGTGCCGCCGCTGGTCACCGGTCAGTTCGATTCCACATATCACAAAGGCGTATGGCCTTCCACCGGAAATTACTGCCGGGGCGGTGCCTTCAACAGCGCCCTCCTGGGGTGCTATTCCTTAGCTGTCCTTCCCGAGGGCATGAGCAGGGAGAGATTCGAATGGCTGAACGGCGTGGCTTCAGAGGTGATCGCCACCCCCGGCTCAGAATCCAACGTCAAAGCCATATATGACAAGGTAGCCGAGCTTAAAGCGCAGGACGACGTATGGATCTTCAATCAGTTCCAGGAGATGGGAAACTACATGTGGCATTACAACGTCACCGCCAATGCCATCTCAGACGCCTTTGAGGAGATCAAGGGTGAAAAGGGGCGCTTCGCAGGCATGGCTTTCTGCTCCGGTTCTGCCGGCACTCTGGGTTCCGGAGACCGCCTTAAAGAACTTTATCCCACCGCTAAACTGGGAGTGGGTGAATCCCTTCAGTGCCCTACTCTTCTCGATAACGGCTTCGGCGATCACAGGATCGAAGGCATCGGCGACAGACACGTGCCCTGGATACATAACGTTAAAAACACAGATATGGTCATTGCCATCGACGATGAGGACCCTGTGGAAACACTTCGCCTCTTCAATGAGCCGATAGGCCGCGCTTATCTTAAGGAGCAGGGCGTGGATCCTGAACTTGTGGATCTTCTCGGTTACTTCGGTATTTCCGGCATAGCCAATGCGCTCTGCTGCATCAAGATGGCCAAGTACTATGAACTCGGCGAAAACGATGTGGTCGCTACCGTCCTCACCGATTCTGCCGCAATGTACGGTTCAAGGATCGAGGAACTGAGGACCCGCGATGGTGAGTACAGCCATGAAAAAGCCGCCATCGACTTCCACACACATATCCTTGGCGAAAAGACTGATGCCATGCTGGAACTGAGGTACACCGACAGAAAGCGCATCCACAATCTCAAGTACTACACCTGGGTCGAGCAGCAGGGCAAGACCACTGAGGAACTGAACGCCCTCTGGTACGACCAGGAAGGCACCTGGGGTGCGGCTGCCAAGGCAGCGTCGAAGATCGACGACCTCATAAACGAATTCAACGAAGCCACCGGTCTTCTGAAAAAACTCTGATAGTGCAAAAAATATTTAAGGCTCTCACCCAGTTGTGAGAGCCTTTTTTGCCTTTCCACTAATCAAGTTCCGGCATGAATATTATATTCGGCTTGCCGGTCACACTGTTCTTACTTACCTGTATATCCACTCCGAAAAGATCCCTGATCTTCTCAGGCACGAACATCTCTTCCGGAGTGCCCACGTCATATATCTTCCCCTTTTTCATGAGAATGATCTTATCGCAGTAGCAGGCTGCGATGTTCAGATCGTGTACCGATGAGAATACGGTAACGTCCTGATGCTTCAGTATGTTCATTATCTGATACTGATAGCCTATATCGAGATGGTTGGTGGGCTCATCCAGGATTATGAGCTGCGCATCCTGGACCAGCGCTCTGGCTACAAGCGTTCTCTGTTTCTCTCCTCCGGAAAGAGAGAGAAAGCTTCTCTCTTCATATCCTTCAAGGCCTACTTCTTTAAGCGCAGCCCTTACTATCTCCCCTTCTGCATGCATGTCGTTATGGAACATCTTCTGATGAGCGAATCTTCCCAACATGACCATGTCGAATACGTTCATGTCAAATTCCACGTTATTCTCCTGCTGCATTACAGACATCTCAAGGGCGGATTCTTTGTTGGTCATCTCGAATACGTTCTTTCCGTCTATATACACAGCACCACGGCTGGGCGTATATACCTTATATATGTTTTTAAGTAATGTGGACTTGCCGCAGCCATTAGGTCCTACCAGACCTACGAAGTTCCCCTCTTCAACATCAAGGCTCACCCCGTCGACTATGACCTTGGAATTAATAGAATATTTCAGATCGCTGACGTTCAGCTTTACGTTCAAAGAATTCTCACTCATCGTCAGCCTCCTATCTTACCGTTTGACTTCCTGATCAGATACAGGAAGAATGGCGCGCCGAAGAATGCGGACACCACGCCTATCGGCAGTTCTTCAGGTGCAACAAGTATCCTGCTCAGTATGTCCGCTATTACCAGGAACGTTCCCCCGACCAGCATCGATGCGGGAACCAGCCATTTGTGTTTGGTTCCTACGATAGACCGCGTTATATGCGGAATAGTCAGCCCCACGAATCCTATGGTACCCGAAATTGAAACTATGATACCTGTCAGGAGAGTCGCGATAATGATTATCACCAGTTTGAGCCTGTCAGTGTTTACTCCCACGGTGGACGCGACGTCGTCCCCGAGGAGAAGTACATCCAGCTGTTTTGTCATAAACAATATGATGACGAAGCACACTGCAAAAGCTATCGTGGCATACTTTAATTTTTCCCACGACGCTCCGCTTAGGGAACCCATCATCCAGTATGTTGCCGTCTTGACTTTATCGGATCCCGTCTTGGTATGATATATCATGAAGTTTGTGATAGCACTGAAAAGAGCTGAGACCGCGATACCCGCAAGCACCAGCTGAGTTGCGGTTACCTTGTTCCTGATGGTAGCGATCTTAAGGGCCATAACTATACTGAGTACTGCTCCCCCGAAAGCTCCTACCATGGTGCCGTATCCTCCCAGGAATGAAAGATACCCGTACATGATGACCGATACCGCTCCTGCGGATGCACCGTGAGATATACCCAGTACATACGGATCCGCCAGGGGGTTCTTCGTAAGCACCTGCATCAGGATACCGCAGAGGGTAAGTCCTGCACCTACGACGAACGCTGTGAGTATCCTCGGTATCCTGATGGTCCAGAGGATCGTTTCCGTGCTGTCATCCCAGGTCTGCTCATATATATCTCTTCCGGCTATCTGGTTGATTATGACTTTGCCTACGGACTCCTCGCTCAGATCAACGCTTCCGAGAGTCGTAGCCATGATAAATGAGAAAAACAATATCACCACCATGATGCAGCAAAAGCACAGATAATGCGATCTCTTGTGCAGCGGGAAAACCGGTGTTTTTTCCTTGTCCATTTCAGACTCCTTTTTAACGACCGATAGCAGGCCCGGATGATCCGGGCCTGCTGGCACAAATAAGTGAAAAAAGTTGTCAGTGTCTTCCTTTAATTGAATTTTTCAGGATAGAACTGTTTAGCCATTATCTCAACAGTTCCTGCGGAACCTGCTGATCCCTGCATATCAGAGCAGCATGCTGAATAGATCCTGCCTTCTTTGACAGCTCTCAGCTGAGATGTGAATTCGTTGGTCTTTAAGAACTCGGTCTTGGCTTCTGTGTCGTAATCATAGTCAAGGATCAGAATAACGTCAGGATCTCTTGCAACTACTTCTTCCCATGAAGGTGTCGCCCAACCCTTGTTGATGTCATCGAAGATGGAGATACCGCCTGCAAGCTTGATCATGTCGCCGGGAACTCCCTGACACGCTGTGAAAGGAGCGTCCTCACCGGAATCATATACGAATACGGTGATGGGATCCTTGTAAACGTCTTCACCGAGAGTCTCTCTCACTTCTGCGAGTTTATCCTTCATAGCCTGTACCTTCTGTTCTGCCAGTTCCGTGCATCCGAAAACATGTCCGAGAACTTCATAGTCCTTATAGATGTCTTCAAATGTGGCAGAGTCAGAGCAGCAGTACGGGAAGTAAGGAACGATATTGTTGTCGAGGCAGAACTGAACTGAGAAGTTGTCGTCTGAGAAGAGTGAATCCCATCCCATCATGAAATCACAGCCTGTAGCGATGATCTGCTCCTTGGAAGCGTTCCTTAAATTCACGCCGTCCTCTGTAATCTTGGTCACCTTGTCCCTTGCAGGATAGTTGGAAACTGTTGACCAGCAGGCACCTCTTGTGAATCCTGCCATGTGGTCTTCAAGTCCGAGATCGAAGAAGAAGTCAGCCATCTGGTCTCCGTCAGCGATGGCTGCGACAGGAGGAGCTGTAAAGGTCTCTTCCATGTTCTGTCCGATACCGGAACGTTCAAGGTTCAGGGTGATGGTGTAGGGTTCGTATTCATTTCCGTCGATTCCTACTGCGATATTCCCTTCCTGTACAGTATAGGTGTCGCCCTTTGATCCTGTTACTGTGTTATCATCACCGCACGCTGAAAAAACAAACAGCATAGTAAGTGCAAGGATAACTACCAATAGTTTCTTTTTCATATACTTTCCTCCTTAATGGATAATAAAAAGCCGGCCTGTGAAACAGGTCGGCAACAATAAACGAATAATTAAAACTAGCATTCGCAAAACGGTCATGTCCTATTCATCATCGGTGCCATACCTCGTGACACATAAGATAACGTACAGAAAGCAGGTCTCCTGGCTTATGATGTAAGGACTTTCGCCTTCCCGGAGCATACAGCAGGCAGATCATCCGCCCGGATCTCTCCAGTGACTTTATGAAAGACCAAATCAATTACAGTTACGGGATAGCACAGGTCTCTCACCTGTTTCCCTTTTAAAGCGCTTCTGTGAAAGCGCTACTTCCTGTAAATTTGTTATTAATTATTTAACAATTATTGTGTAAACTATAGCATACGCCGGTTCAGTTGTCAACGGCTAACCGGTTATTATTCATCCTTTATGCCCGATGACTTTGCATGGGCTGCGAACATCTTCCTTATCCCCTCATATTCACCAAGGCCCTTGAGAAGACACCTCACATCGAAGCCTTCTCTTCTGAAGGCCGATGCCCATGAAGCTTCCGACTTCCCTGCCATGTCATTATTGGCGTGATCTCCGGAAACGATCAGAAGAGGTGTGAGCATGACTTTTTTAAGTCCGGATGCCTTTGCCTTTTTCAGAACGCATCCAAGATCAGGCTCTGCCTCAACTGTTCCGACAAAAGCTTTGACCTTGCCAATATCGTTTATTGCCTTTTCAAGATCAAGGTAGATGCTGTTCCTGTCGTTAAAAACCCCGTGTCCCATCAGGACCAGTGCTTCATCTTCCAGATCCGAAAAAGCATCAGAAATGATATTTGCGACTTCATTGATGTCTTCACTTGAGTTAAGAAGAGGCGCGCCGGTCACGATCAAATCAAAATCATCTTCATGTGCCTTCACTTTCTCAGTCAGATAATCATTCTCCAGTCCCGGAATAATAAAAGTGGGCTGTACTATGACATCCGTAATACCGTCCGCTCTCATTTTCTTTAGTGCGTCCTCAGGCATATCGATACTGCAGCCGTCACGTTCTTTCAGTTTGTCCGTGATTATCTTGCTGGTCCATGCCCTGTAAAACTCCCTGTCCGGGAAAGCCTTCCTGAGATCGTTCTCAATAACGTCGATCGTCTTTTCCCTGGTATCGTTAAAAGATGTTCCGAAACTTACAACAAGAATTGCTTTTTTCATTTTTTGACTCCTCCTTATCTTTCAGATACGGAAGATCCTATTTCTCCAAACATTGCCTATAGTTTAACATATATTTGATTGTTTGACAGTATTTTCTTTGTTTTTCTTTTTTTCATTACAAAAGGCCCCTTAAGGGGGCCGTACTTTTTGTTATACGTTCGTAGCCGTTATCTTCGGATCATATCCCTTGGATGCCAGAGCATCCATGATCTTATTCTTGTGATCCGTTCCGAAGGCTTCTATGGTCACCTTCAGTTCCACAGCCACATTTCTGTTTATGGAAACGAACTGGTTGTGTTCCAGTTTGATCACGTTTCCGTTTTCTTCTGCGATTATGGATGCCACCTTGTTCAGTTCGCCCGGCTTATCGGGAAGAAGGACGGATACTGTGAATACCCTGTCTCTCATGATGAGGCCCTGCCTGATGACGGAACTCATGGTGATAACGTCCATGTTTCCTCCGGAAAGGATGGCGACTATCCTCTTATCCTTAACGTCCAGATGTTTTACAGCTGCAACTGCCAGAAGTCCTGAGTTCTCAACGACCATCTTGTGGTTCTCCACCACGTCCAGGTAACTCATTACAAGTTCCTCGTCTTCTATGGTGATGATGCCATCCAGGTTTTTCTGAAGATATGGGAAAATAACGGATCCCGGAGTCTTGACCGCGGTGCCGTCAGCTATGGTATACGCTGTAGGAAGCGTCACCACTTCTCCTGCCTCTAAGGATGCCTTGAGACAGGCCGCTCCTGCAGGTTCCACTCCTATTACCTTGATCTTGGGGTTCAGCAGCTTGGCAAGGGTGGATACCCCTGTGGCCAGTCCGCCGCCTCCCACAGGTACAAGGATATAGTCCACCAGGGGCAGATCCTTGAAGATCTCCATTGCAATGGTTCCCTGTCCTGTGGCTACCGCCGTATCATCGAAGGGATGTACGAAGGTGTATCCCTTTTCCTCTGCAAGTTTCAGGGCATAGTCGCAGGATTCATCGTAAACGTCTCCGTAGAGTATGACTTCCGCGCCGTAGCTCTTGGTCCTGTTCACCTTGATAAGGGGGGTAGTGGTGGGCATAACGATCACTGCATTTACGCCGTATGCCTGAGCAGCGTATGCCACTCCCTGGGCATGATTTCCTGCGGATGCGGTGATCAGGCCTTTTTTTCGCTCTTCTTTCGTGAGAGTGCTGATCTTGTAATATGCGCCTCTCAGCTTATATGCCCCTGTCCTCTGCATGTTTTCCGGCTTGAGGTATACCTTGTTTCCGGTCTGCTTGCTGAGGTAGTCGCTGTACACGAGCTTGGTCTCAAGCGTTACTTTTTTTACTTCTTCACTTGCCTCTTCGAATCTTTCGAGGCTCAGCATTTCATATGACATATGTCCGTCTCCGTCTGTACGTAAATATTACCGGGAAGCGGGTCTTACCCGCCTCCCGGAAGAATTATCCATGCTTATTTAACGGGTACTACCCAGCCTATCTTGTCTTCGATCTTGCCCCACTGGATACCTGTAAGAGTATCGTAAAGCATCTGGGAAGTCTCACCGATCTTTCCGCCGTTGATCTCGTATACCTCATCCTTATAGGCAAGAACTCCTACAGGTGAGATAACAGCAGCCGTTCCGCAGCCAAAGGCCTCTTCAAGCTTTCCTGTCCTTGCGGCTTCCATCAGTTCGTCAACGCTGATCTTTCTCTCCTCGCAGGGGATGCCCTCAGCTCTTAAGTACTCCAGGATGCTCTTTCTGGTGATGCCTCCCAGGATGGAACCCTCTTCGATGGAAGGGGTGACGACCGTGCCGTCTATCTTGAACATGATGTTCATGGCGCCGACTTCCTCGATGTATTTTCTCTCTACGCCGTCAAGCCACAGTACCTGTGAATAGCCCTTGGCCATGGCTCTGTCGCCTGCTCTCTGGGAAGCCGCGTAGTTTCCTCCGCACTTGGTGAAGCCTGTACCGCCTCTTACCGCTCTTACATCCTCGTCCTCGATCATGATGCTTACGGGGTTCAGTCCTTCAGCATAGTAGCTTCCGGAAGGTGAAACGATGATCACGAATCTGTAGTGCTTTACCTTATGAAGAGCCAGGTCGATCTGGTCTGCGAACATAAAGGGTCTGATATATAAAGATGTACCAAATCCATAAGGCACCCAGGCGCTGTCCACGTCCACAAGGGCTTTGACTGCTTCCACGAAGTCATCCTCAGGGATCTCGGGCATCGAGAATCTGGCTCCGGATCTGTTGAGACGTCTTGCGTTCTCGATGGGTCTGAAGAGCTGGATCCTGCCTTCAGCTGTTCTGTATGCCTTGAGTCCCTCGAAGATCTCAAGAGCATAGTGAAGAACAGTGGATGCGGGGTCGATCTCAAGAGGTCCGTAGGGAACGATCCTGGCGTCATGCCAGCCTTCTCCTTCGTCCCAGTCCATCAGGAACATGTGGTCAGTGAATTTGAGTCCGAATCCCAGAGTGGATTCATCCTGGGGGATCGGCTTGGGGTTAGTGGTTTTGGTGATCTTGATTTCCATATAATTATTCCTCCGAATCATTTATTTACTATTATTATATAAGGCTTGCTATCAGGTCTCCGGTCTCTTCCGTACCAACTACCTTGTGATCCTCAGATGCCTGAAGATCCGGGGTCCTGTATCCTGCTTTAAGAAATTCATTCACAGCCTTCTCTATGGCGTCGGCCTCTTCAGAAAGGCCCAGGCTGTATCTCAGCATCATGGCAGCCGACAGTATGGTGGCTATGGGGTTGGCCTTGCCGGTCCCCGCGATGTCAGGGGCGGAGCCGTGTACCGGTTCGTACATCCCGAAGCTTCCCTCCGTGAGGCTTGCTGAAGGCAGCATGCCGATGGATCCTGTGATCTGAGATGCTTCGTCGGACAGGATGTCGCCGAAGATGTTGCTTGTTACGATAACGTCGAACTGTTTAGGGTTCAGAACCAGCTGCATTGCTGTGTTGTCAACATACAGGTTGTTCAGTTCAACTTCAGGATATTTTTCGGCAACTTCTGCAACGACTCTTCTCCACAGACGGGAACTTTCCAGAACGTTTGCTTTGTCAACGGAAGTGACCTTCTTATTTCTCTTCATAGCCATATCGAAAGCAACTTCTGCGATTCTCTTTACTTCGCCTTCAGAATACATTTCTACGTCGTATGCTGCAGGACCCATGTCAGTCATCTTTGTGCCTCTTTCGCCAAAGTAGATACCGCCAGTGAGTTCTCTTACTACTACCATATCGAGACCGCCTTCAACGAGCTCAGGCTTGAGAGGACATGCGTCTGCTAATTCTTCGAACATCATTGCAGGACGGATGTTTGCAAAAAGGCCGAGTTCTTTTCTGATACCTAAAAGAGCTCTTTCAGGTCTGAGATCGCTCGGCATATCGTCCCACTTTGGACCGCCTACTGCACCTAAAAGTACAGCATCACTTGCCTTGCAAACGTCGATTGTATGCTGTGGAAGAGGGATACCGTATTCGTCGATAGCGCAGCCGCCAGCTAAAACTTCTGTATAATTGAACTTGTGTCCGTAGATCTCGCCAACTCTGTCGAGAGCTAAAAGTGCCTGATCTACTACTGATGGACCGATACCGTC
>JAZQAY010000021.1:0-41294 GCA_045545455.1 Anaerovoracaceae bacterium
TACGTGTATGCTACCCACTTCGGTGCAGACATCCCTGTTGTTCTTCCGGAGAAATCAATTTCTTCATTGACCCTTACCGGAAGTGTTACAGTGCTATTCTCTACCTCATAAGTGTTGATGCTCTTTTCCCCAGTCTCAGGATCATATGCGGCTGTATTATCTGCATCTGCACCAGAAGCTTTGCCGACATATACGTGAGTCATGGACTTGCTTGTAGTAGTGAATACCGCAGTAGCCTTTCCGCCTGACACAACAACCTCTTTACAATCGAAAGAAGTTTTTCCGCTTCCTCCTGTGAATTTAAATTCATCAACAGCGTACGTCCCATCTTTTAATGTCGTGCTGTTGTCGAATGGTTCTTCTTGTACCTCTTCAGGCTCCACCTCATTAGCAGCCGCAAGCTTAACTACAGCCTTGCTGATCTTTTCTGTGATTACATTAGTTTCTTCAGCAACCACTTCTACAGGTTCATTTTCGGTTACAACTTCTTCTGCGTTCTCAGCGGTTTCTGTGCTCTCTGCAGGAGTAATGTTTTCCTGCGAGATCACTGTCTCCTCCGAAATGGTGGTTTCGGTTTTGGTTTCTGCAGTGGGAGCCTCGGGGATCACAACCTCGGGTTCCTCTGTAACGGCAGGCTGCGTCTCTTCAGTTGCTGTCTCCGTAACTACAGGTTCTTCTGTGTCCTCAACCGCTGCATCGTTTTCAACAGTTTCAGCGAGAACTGCACTTTCTGTTTCCTGATCAATAGCGGTGTCATCCGCATATACCGGCATTGCGGTCATGGTGAATACCATGCTGAGAGCTACCAGCATAATCAGGAATTTCTTAAAAGTTTTTCCCATATCCTTTTTCCTTTCTGTGTATAGAATTATACTTTTCACTTTCGGACCGATGAAAAGCGATCTGAAAGTCTGTGCTTCCATACAAAAACAGGTCCGAAGACCTGGTATTCTGCATTTATACCATTGGGTACACTTTCTCCGGAAGCAATTACCAATATTACTTCGCAGCAGGTTTCCTGACTTACAGATCATAACTTCCCCGAGCCTTCTCAAGCGAGCCGAAACAACTGATGCCGAATGTGCATCGCCCAATGGCATGTTTCGGAGAAATTCCCTGTTTACAGTGACCGGATCGTTCAGGATTCTCACCTGATTCCCTATTACACGCACTATTACCGCGCGGCACTGCAAAGCCTATTTATTTGCCTAAATATTATATCAGTTTCTATTATTATATGTCAATTAAAACACAGTAAAAGGCAGGACTTTCAAGATAAAAGTCCTGCCTTTGAACGTTACTATTTATTTATTCTTGAACTCTGCCGGTCTCTTCTCCAGGAATGCACCCATGCCTTCCTTCTGATCTTCTGTTGAGAAGCACTTGCTGAACCACTTGCTTTCGGTCTTAACGCCGCCGTCGATGTCGAGCTGATGTCCTTCGTCGATGGCTTTCTTGCAGTTGGCAACAGCTATAGGAGCATTCTTCGTGAATGAAGTCATGATCTCCATTACCTTGTCCATCAGTTCTTCAGGTGCGACGAGCTTGTCTACGATGCCCAGTTCATATGCTTCCTGAGCGGAGATGACTCTTGCGCTGAAGATGAGTTCCTTAGCCTTGGATACTCCGATCTTACGAGGGAGTCTCTGCGTTCCGCCGAATCCGGGGGTGATGCCGAGACCTGCTTCCGGCTGACCGAATTTAGCCTTTTCACTTGCCACGATGTAGTCGCTGGTAAGAGCGAGCTCGCAGCCTCCGCCAAGCGCAAAGCCATTAACTGCGGCGATCACGGGGATGTCAAGGAGTTCGATCTTTCTGAATACTCCGTTTCCGTAGACTCCGAAGTTGAATCCCTCTTCCTCGTTCATCGTGCTCATAGCAGCGATATCTGCCCCTGCAACAAAGGATCTTCCCGCGCCTGTGATCACAAGTCCTCTGAGATCCTTATCCGCCTTTATCTCATCCAGCACCTTATCGAGATCGCTGAGCACCTGATTATTGATGGCGTTCAGGGCCTTTTCTCTGTTGATAGTAAGGATACCGATAGAATCTTTAACTTCATAATTGATGGTTTCAAACATTTCTCTTTCTCCTTCAATTGACTTTTAAGTTAACCTCTTATTAGTTCAGCAAGCTCGTGAGGACTGATGCCAGCCATATATTCCGGAAGGTCCAGGTCCTCAAGCTTCTTTTCCAACCTACTGTCAAGTATAACACCTCGGAGGGCCTTTTCCAAGTCCTCAATTTCTCCGTTCCCGAAGAAATCCCCATAGAACCTGATATCCCTGATCCTGCCGTCCTTGGCAGTAAGATTGACGGTAACAAGTCCTGAATCGAATTTCGCCTCTCTTGTCATTTCGAACTCTCTCTCAAAGCCGTAATTCCATTGCCATGTGGCATACTTGGTATCTCTTAAATAATCGATCTCTCGAAGATCCTCTTCAGACAGTTCATAGGGCTCTATGCTTCCGTCCCCGAGTATCCTTTCCTTGAGCGCTGCCTTGAATTCCCCCATAGTTATGGGCTTGGGAGCATTCTCATTGATGGTGGTCACCCTGGATCTCACGGATTTGGAACTCCTGGAAACGAATTTGGCAGCCTTCACGTTCAAGGCATCGGCCACCTTTTCAAGGTCCGAGTCCAGCATGATGCATCCATGGTGCATTACCCTGTCTTTTTTAACGTACTGGGAGTTCCCGGATATTTTGCGTCCGTCTATGACGATATCGTTTCTTCCGGTGAACTCGGCTTTGACTCCGAAGCCCTTCAGGGTCTCGATCACAGGCTCCGTAAAGATCTTGAAGTTCAGCCCGTCTACGTCCTGTCTGTCGACTATAAAGGTGAAATTCAGGTTCCCAAGATCGTGATATACAGCACCGCCGCCGGAAAGCCTCCGGGCGACCCTGATGCCGCGTTCATCCACAACTTTCTGGTTCACCTCTTCAAAGGCGTTCTGATACTTCCCGATCACGATCGTGTTGGCATTCTGCCAGAGCATGAAGTACCCATCATCTTTAGGGAGCTTCTCAAAAACGTACTCCTCAAGAGCCAGGTTGAAATATGGATCTGTGCTGTTCGACTCTATATACTTCATATTATATATTCCTGCCCCTCGCCTGTTATGACCAGTTCGTCCCTTTGGTTATAGCACTCTGTCCTGATCACGACCCTGTGCTTTTCCTCAAGCTTCTCTATAACTTCTCCCACAGCGGTTATGGTATCCCCTACGTACACGGGCTTAAGGAATTTCAGCGACTGCCCCGAATAAACGTTCCCGAAGGTCGCCTTGGTCATTACTGTCGAAATAAAACCCGCTATCATTATGCCAGGGGCTATTATATTTCCAAAGCGCGTCTCTTTAGCATAATCCTCATCCACGTGCACCGGATTATCATCACCCATCATGTTCACCCATGTGATGATATCTTCTTTAGTTATCTCTTTTGAGAAAGTATATCTGTCTCCTACATTTATATCGTTCCAGTGCTTAATTCTTGTTTTACAATCCATACTTTTATCCTCTGCATGTTATTCTTTTTCTCCATTGAGCATTTTAACGATATCCTTTATGTTTGCCCGCGTTACAACCTTCGGGTATTCTCTTTCAAACTGTGTCAACTTTTCTCTTGTATGCAGCTCCTTTTCTCTATACTGGCTATACATTCTTTCATAATTCTTTTTTGATATGAGATTTTCAATGAACGGCTTAGCATCTTTATCAAAGTCATCCCATCCTCCATAAAGCTCATCCACTGCTTTTTCGATTCTATCCATCGTAATGTCATCACCGTTTTTCTCATGTTCAGCTAATATACCTACAATATCCGACAAATCATTTTTATATTCTCTTCCTGCCCTAAGTTTCATAGCAATCAGGTATTCTCCTGATATCAGCCTAACGGTCATTACCCCATAGAACGTCTTGTAGTACTTTGCAAACTCAAACAGTTTAAACGTAAACGAACTGGTTTTCCTAAAGTCGCTGTTAAGCCAGTCTCCAGGAAGATCATACCTGTCAGCAACGTTATTGATAGCATCTTTCATAGTTGACGCCGCATGTATAAGTGCATCGATATCAGTCGTCATATCTCTGAAACCGTAATTGATCAATACAGAGGCTCCACCTATCAAAACTAATTCTGCAGGTGTCCCTTTACCATTGAGTTTTCTGTATTCTCTGCCAAGCTCCTTGAGATAAAGATCAACATTTTCCTTATTGAACACTATTTTATCAGATGACATTTCTTATATCCCCCTCGATAATATTGAACGATCTGAATTCAGGAATCGAATCCTCATAAGCTTTTTTTAAAATACCTTCATCATTTAATACTTCTGCTTTTAAAAGCAGCCCCGTTGGATAAATCGGCTCGTTAAATTTTAGTTTTCTGAGACTGTCAAAGTCCTCACATTGGGGAATATCATTTATCCTGCTCAGGTAGTCGAGCATTCCCAAAAGATACAGACTTTCCGGATACCGATCCATATCGTAGTATTCCCAGATTATGTTGCTCTTAAGTGTATCCAGTATAAATGCTTTATCTCCTATGGATTTCACCCTGTGGCAAACGTTACTCTTGAACAGTTCGAAGCTGATACGCGGTTCCATATACGGTTTCAAAAGGTCTTCCATAGGCATTTCCAGTGCTTCTGCAAGTTTATATACGGTCTCAGCGGAGCACTTCTCAAGGCTGGTCTTGCCGCTAATTATATCGTTGACAGTTGAATACGGCACCCCGCTGTCCTTAGCCAGCCTGTATTTGGTTATTCCTTTTTCCCTGATGAGCTTATCTATCATAGTCCCACCTCCTTAAGCTAATTATAACGGTATGCCGTGATAATGTCAAACTCTTTATATGCTGATACAAGCGCAGGAAATGGCTGTATCATTAAATTCCACATCCCTGAAAGTCAATAAAAAGCATCTTAAGATATAACGTCAGGTTATAGTTTTATATATTTTTTAGATATGCCCTTCACACAATCTTTTTTTGCAAAACATAACGTCATACATTAAAATTATGTTAACAAAAAGCAATAAAAAACAACTTCTAATTCAGACGGTCCTATGAGACCTAAGACAGGAGGAAATCATGGATATCAGGCAGTTGAACTACTTCGTTCAGGTAGCGGACTGCGGAAGCTATTCAAAAGCAGCACAGAAACTCTTTATCTCACAGCCTGCCCTTAGCAAAACCATAAAAAACATGGAGGAAGAAATGGGGTTTACCTTTTTCTACACCCATCAAAGGAAACAGATCCTCACCGATGCAGGCCAGGCTTTCTACGATAAAGTGGTGCACTTTCTTAAAGAGTATGATGCACTTATGAAAGCCGAGTACGAAGATACCGGAATAGTGAGCGGGCATCTTACCATCGGGATAAGCGCAGCTGCAGGGCCTGCATTGTTTGCCCATCTGTCACCCAAATTCAGTGTGGTCTGTCCTATGGTTGAAATATCTCTCATAGAAAAGGATTCCAGCAGGATAAAGGATGAAATTCTGAAAGGCAACGTCGATGCCGCTATTATCGATCTCTACTATCTGAACAATGACGATCGTTCTTTGTTCGACATATCTGAAATAGCGGAGAGCGACCTTGTAGCAGTCGTTTCAACGGATAATCCGTTATCGTCAAGGCATCAGCTCACATACGATGAACTGGATGGAAAAGAAGTGATCTTTTTCCAGAACGACGGATCCTCATTCGGTCTTCTTTCGGTAGATCTCAGGGTATCCAAAGCCCGTCCCAGAGTAGTCATGACCAGTTCACAGTGGCATCTCATATTCGATCTGGTGGAGGCTGATTACGGCATCACCATTGCGCCTTATTACATCTATAACAGGCTTAAAAACCCGAAACTGAAGGCAATACCATTCGATGAACCTTCCAGCAAGCGCTCCATCGCTCTTATCACTAAAAAGGGCGAGAACCGCTCCAAAGCACTGAAGGCTTTCATCGATTTTACATCGAGAAAGGACCTGTACTCAGACCTTACCAACAAGCTTAAAGTAGATGAAACAGTATAGGAAGCGGTTTCAGGCTAAATATGGCTCCCACCGGGACTTTACAGACCTGATACAATCGGGTATAATCTCAATATATTAAAAAACAGGCGGATCATCATGGTCCGCTTTTAAATAATATATGAAAGGCATCTGTATGAAAGTAAACGACATAATACACGGATTTAAAGTTACAGGAGTGCGCAGGAGCGAGGAACTCAAGGGCACCCTTTATGAAATGGAGCATGTGAAGACAGGGGCGCTTCTTGCCTGGCTGGACAACGGCTGCGATAACAAGCTCTTCTCAGCAACATTCAAGACCCTTCCCTGGGACAATACCGGTGTTTTCCACATTCTGGAGCATTCAGTGCTGGCAGGTTCGGACAACTATCCTGTGAAGGAGCCCTTCCTTGATCTCATCAAGAGTTCCATGAACACCTTCCTTAATGCCATGACATTCCCGGATAAGACCATGTATCCGGTATCGTCAAAGAACGAGCAGGACTTCATAAACCTCACCAGGGTATATCTTGATGCGGTCTTTCGTCCTGCCATCTATCACAATGACAGCATCTTCCGTCAGGAAGGCTGGCATTACGAAGTCGAAGAAGACGAACCCTTCTATAACGGAGTGGTTTTCAACGAGATGAAGGGTGCTTACGCATCTGTCGATACGCAGATAGAGGACGAGCTTCAGAAGGCTTTGTTTCCGGACAGCATCTACGGTTTCATCTCAGGAGGAGATCCGGCTGAGATCCCCGATCTCACCTATGAAAACTTCCTGAGAGCCCACAGCGAGTTCTATTCTCCTTCCAACTGCAGGATCTGGCTGGACGGTGACGTTCCCATCGACAGAGTTCTGGGGATCATAGATGACGAGTATCTTTCAACGTTTGAAAAAGACGAAAAAGCACATGAGATCCGCATGCAGGAACCCGTTCCTTCCATAGATACCGTAAGGTTCTATCAGATAGGAAAGGATGAAGATGAGGCTAAAAAATCCCATCTGGTTCTCGGCAAAGTATTCTCCGACTGGGAGGACAGAAAAAGAAATATAGCGTACACTCTGGTTTCCATCTACCTTGCCGGAGATAATGAGTCTCCTCTGAAGCGCGCGATCCTGGAAAGAGGTCTTGCTCAGGACGTTGAGTTCACCATAATGGACGGTATAGCACAGCCTTTCTACGCCATAGTCTTCAGAAACATGGAATCATCTGACAAGGAAGAAATACTCCGCGTCTACCGCGAGACGCTCGAAAAGATCCTGGCAGAAGGTATCGACAGGGATTCCCTGACGGGCTGCATCAACAGGTTCGACTTCTCCTTAAGGGAGACCGGCGAGCCTCAGGGCCTTTACAGGGCAATGAACGCCATGAACTCATGGTTATACGGCGGGGATCCTTTGCTGTATCTCGAGAGCAATCATCTGGTCCACGAGTTAAGGGAAGCCCTGGACGGCACTCTTTATACGGACATCATCCGTGAGCTCCTTGATGATACCGGACTGGTCACCATAACCATGCTTCCGTCGAAGACCAAGGGCGACGAAGACGCAGAGAAGGAATACGAGAGAGTAACTAAAGAGTACTCCTCCTTCAGCGAGGAAGAGCTTAAAGAAGTTGAAGACATATATAACAGGATGAGAAAATGGCAGGATACGCCGGATTCACCTGAGGCAGTGGCAACGCTTCCGGTTCTGGAGCTGTCAGACGTGGACCCCGAGCCCCAGTGGATCGAGCCAGAAGTAATTGAAAAGAATGGAGTGAAGTTCCTTTACGAACCAGTCTTTACCAATGGCGTGGCTCACGTAAACCTGTACTTCTCACTTTCGGGAATTTCTGAAAACGGGCTTAAGATGGCGTCTGCCATGACCGAGTTCATAGGTCTCCTTCCCACCAGGAAGCATTCCGCAGCGGAACTCCAGAAGGAGACCAGAAAGATCTTCGGCGGGCTGGATTACAACGTGATCACTCCCTGGGTCAAGGGAGATACCAGTTGGGCCAAGCCGATCTTCGCCGTGAACTTCAGCGTTCTCGAAGAGAACCTGGAGCAGGCCATCGACCTCATCATCGAGATCCTCACAGAGACGGACTTCGATAACAAGGACATCATCTCCGAAAACCTCCTCCAGTGCAAAGAAGCCATCTACCAGGGCATCATGGGCTCCGGCAACCGCTTCGCAGCGAGACGTCTTCTTGCCAATTACACGGCAGCTGCATATCTGGAAGAGACAGTCAACGGGTACGATTTCTATCTCTTTATCAAGAAACTGCTTGACGACATGAAGGAGGACCCCGGTCAGTTCGTCGAAACCTGGAAATGGCTTTCCGGACAGATCTTCACCTCATCCCGTCTGATGGTGGGTGAGACATCCACCGAAAGACACGATGTACTCGAGAGATTCGCAGCTGAACTTCCGGTCGGAGATCCCGCTCCTGACTATATCGAAATACCCGTCAGGGGAGCGGCAAAAAAGGAAGCTATACTCATTCCCGCAGGAATTTCCTTTGCGGCCTTCGGGGCAAACATGAACAAGTACGGCTTCACATCAGACGGAAGGTTCCAGGTACTCAGCCAGATCATGACCTATGGCTATCTCTGGGATGAGATCAGGGTGCACGGCGGAGCTTACGGATGCGGTTTCAGCACCGGCCTCACCGGAAATCTGGTATTCACCTCATACAGGGATCCAAATCCTCAAAACTCCCTTAAGGTCTACGCCAACGCCGGCGACTTCATCAGGGACTATACCGAGAGCGATGAGGACCTTACGAAGTACATCATCTCCTCTGTCGCAGGTATGGACGGCCTCGTAAGTTCCGCAAGGCGCGGATACGGTCAGGAACTGAACTACATCAGGGGGACTGACTATAACGATCTTCTTACCATAAGACAGCAGATGCTCTCCACAGATAAGGCTCAGCTTGCAGAACTCGCCGAGCTCTTTGACAAAGCCGGCCTCGACGGCTCAGCCTGCGTCATCGGAAACGAGGATGCCATCTCACCAGATGACAGCTGGGAAGTATATAGACTGTAAGATGACAGTTTAAACAGTTTACAGACATGAAAAAAACCAAGGTCCATAATGGTCCTTGGTTTTTTGATAACCTTGATCGATTAACGCTTTGAGAACTGTGAAGCTCTTCTGGCCTTCTTGAGACCGTACTTCTTTCTCTCTTTCATTCGGGGGTCTCTGGTTAAGAAACCTGCAGCCTTAAGGGTAGCTCTGTAAGCTTCCTTATCTGCTTCGCAGAGAGCTCTGGAGATACCATGTCTGAGTGCTCCTGCCTGGCCGGTGAATCCACCGCCTGCTACTGTAGCAACTACGTCGAACTTGCCTTCTGCTCCGACGAGCTCGAGGGGACGACGAACCTCACGCTTTACGATCTCCATTCCGAAATAATCGTCTAAGTCTTTCTTGTTGACAGTGATCTTACCGGTTCCGGGGATCAGTCTAACTCTGGCAACAGATGATTTTCTTCTGCCAGTACCTTGATACTGCATTTTAGCCATTTGTCATTTCCTCCCTTTCCCTTAAATTTCCAAAGTCTCAGGCTTCTGTGCTGTATGAGGATGCTCCGCACCAGCATAGACCTTTAACTTCTTGAACATCTGTCTTCCAAGCTTACCATCAGGAAGCATGCCCTTAACAGCATGTCTGATGATCTCTTCAGGCTTCTTCTGCTGTAACTTGTCGAAGGTGATCTCTCTGAGTCCGCCGGGATATCCGGTGTGCTTCTTGTAGATCTTTTCGCTTCTCTTCTTACCCGTTACGGCAACCTTCTCTGCATTGATAACGATAACGTAATCTCCGCAGTCAACATGTGGTGTGTAAGTCGGCTTGTTCTTTCCTCTGAGAACTGAAGCGACTTCTGAAGCAAGCCTTCCAAGAGTCTTGCCATCTGCATCAACGACGTACCACTTACGTTCAACTTCTGCAGGCTTTGCGATGAATGACTTCATTGCGTTTCATGTTCCTTTCTACCTACTTGGTTCTGATGAACTGTTTCGGTTCTGCCTACTGGATTTTCGCTTTAGCAAGGCCGCGGAAATCTGGTCGGCATCCTAAAAATAACTTTTAGTTCAGGGCTCTCCGGACGATGCCTAAACCCCGAAAACGCACAATCGTGCTTTTATATTATATGACCAACGATTGTTAAATGCAAGCACTTTTTTCAGTATTTCATATGCCCTTCACAAGCATAAAAAGAGCTCCTTTTCGGAGCTCTTATGCATTTTAGTCTAATTCCACCATCTGGAACTTTTTCTTGCCCTTCTGGATGAGGAGTTTGCCCTCTTCATCGAAGTTTTCAAGGGTGACCTTCATCTTGGGATCTGTAACCTTTTCTCCTTGGAGTGAAAGTCCGCCCTGTTCAACTGTTCTGAATCCTTCAGAGGTATTCTGGATGAGTTTCAGTTCCTTGAGGAGGTTCAGGAGGCCTACTCCTTCTCCCTCGAACTCGGAACGAGCCTTCTTGGCGGTAGGAACGTTGGCCATGTCGCCTGCTCCTCCGAAGGCTGCTCTTGCTCCGTCGAGAGCCTTCTTGGCTTCCTCTTCACCGTGGACCAGCTTGGTAACTTCGTATGCCAGGATCTCCTTGGCCTTGTTGATCTCGGCTCCCTCAAGAGATGAGAGTCTGTTTACCTCTTCCATGGGAAGGAAGGTGAGCATCCTGAGACACTTGTTCACGTCTGCGCCAGCCACGTTTCTCCAGTACTGGAAGAATTCGTAAGGGGAAGTCTTGTCGGGTCTCAGCCAGAGAGCTCCCTTGGCGGTCTTACCCATCTTCTTTCCTTCTGAGTTGGTAAGAAGTGAGAATGTCATACCGTAAACTTCCTTACCTGTCATCTTACGGGTAAGATCCACTCCTCCGATGATGTTTGACCACTGATCGTTTCCGCCGAACTGGATCTTAACGCCGAAGTCTCTTGCCATTACCATGAAGTCGTAGGACTGCATCAGCATGTAGTTCAACTCGAACATGGTAAGTCCCCCTTCACGCTCCATCCTCTGCTTGAAGCATTCTGCTCTCAGCATGGTGTTAACGTTGAACTGGGATCCTACCTCTCTTAAGAAGTCGATGTAGTTTAAGGGTCTCAGCCACCTTGCGTTGTTTACCGCTACGGCCTTTCCGGGCTCGGGTTCTTTGTTCTGGTGTCCGGGTACGTATACGCCTTCGTTTCCTTCATACTTCCACTCTTCATCGAAGTCGAGGAACTGGTCGAAGAGCTTCTTGAACTGCTCGCAGTTGTGCTCGATGGTCTCGATGTCCATGACCTTTCTCATGTCGGTCCTTCCGGAGGGGTCGCCAACCATTCCGGTGCCGCCGCCGATGAGGACTACGGGAGTATGTCCGAACTTCTGCATGTACATCATGATGATGACCTGCATGAAGTGACCTACGTGAAGGCAGTCAGCCGTCGGGTCGAAGCCGATGTAGAATTTAACTTTTTCGTTCTTTAAGAGTTCCCTCACCTTGTCCTCGTCCGTGGACTGCTCGATGAATCCTCTTTCCTTAAGAACGTCGTATACGTTATCGAATTTGCTTACATTATCAGGTATTAACTTATTGAAGTCCATTGAATCATATTATCCTTTCAGTTTATTGGATACGGGTCATTACTTGGTGCCGAAAAGTCTGTCGCCTGCATCTCCCAAACCAGGTACGATGTAAGCGTTCTCGTTTAAGCATTCATCTTCCTGAGCGATGTAGATATCAACGTCGGGATGCGCCTTCTGAAGAGCTTCGATTCCTTCAGGTGCAGCGATCAGGCACATGAAACGGATGTCCTTGCCGCCTCTCTGCTTGATGGAATTTATAGCGTCGATAGCGGATCCTCCTGTCGCCAGCATGGGGTCTACTACGAAGATGGTCCTCTTGTCGATATCGCTGGGAAGCTTGCAGTAGTACTCAACGGGAAGGTGTGTCCTGGGGTCTCTGTAGAGTCCGATGTGACCTACCTTGGCGTTGGGATAAAGGGCAAGCATGCCGTCAACGAAGCCGAGACCTGCTCTTAAGATAGGAACGATGGCGATATCTTCGCCCTTTAACATGTTCTGTCTGGTCTTGCAGATAGGAGTCTCGATCTCGACTTCCTCGAGCGGGAGATCACGGGTAGCTTCATATCCCATGAGCATTACTACTTCCTTAGCGAGTTCCTTGAACTCCTTGGTGGTAGTCTCAACTTTTCTCATCATCGATACTTTGTGCTGAATAAGCGGATGATCAAATACAAGTAATTTTCCCATTTCTATTCTCCTTTATATATGTCGCTTAAATGCGTTTATAACTTTTTCTCAAAAAACTCCCGCCGGCTACATCTCGTCCAGCATATCGGTCCTTCTTTTGTGACGGCCGCCTGCGAATTCCGTATCCAGCCATTCATCCACGATGTCACATGCCAGTTCAGGTGTGGTTGTACGTCCGCCAAGGGCTATCATGTTGGCGTTATTGTGTTCCTTTGTAAGATGTGCCATCTCGACCGATGTACAAAGTCCGCATCTGATACCCTTTACCTTGTTGGCCGCAATCGAGATGCCGATACCTGTGCCGCAGCATACGATGCCCAGGTCCGCCTTGCCGGAAGCTACCGCTTCAGCGCAGGCCTTGCCGTATACGGGATAGTCTACCGAATCCTCGGAATGGGTTCCCAGATCCACGAGTTTCAGGGACTTGTCCTTTTCCTTGAGGTGTTTTTTGATGGTTTCCTTAAGTGCATAACCGCCGTGATCACTTGCAAGTGCAATAATCATAGTTCTACCACTTCCTTTCTCATCAATATCTGTTATGTTATATCCGGCAGACTTGAACATGCGGTTCATGACGGAGAATCCCACTCCGCTCTCCTTGAGTGCCGCTGCCAGTATCACATCAGTGTCGTTTTTATCGCAGTCCCTGAGCCTTCCAAAAAACTCATGGGCCGCTTTCTCGCTCTCATCATCAGTGTAAATGATGGTCTCAACTTTCTTTCCCTGCTCCCTTAAGCGCGAAGCTTCCTTTTCGATAGCTTCGATAACGGCATCATCGTCCGATCCGCGATAGATGGTCATCTGAGCCTTGGGGGCGTAGTGCTTGTATTTCATTCCCGGGGACTTGGGTTTAAAGTCGTCGTTCGCTACGGGATTTCCCGTCTCCTTCGATATCTCGGGCTTCTTAAGAAGGCTCGGATCTGGGATCACTTCCTTACCGAGGACAGTTGAAAGCTTCTCGGCAGTCAGTATTCCCGGCCTCAGGATCATAGGCATCTCTCCCGTCATGTCTATAACGGTGGATTCGATACCCACCTGACAGTCATCTCCGCAGATTATAGCATCCACCCTTCCCATCAGATCGTCTATGCAGTGCTGGTAAGTCGTGGGGCTTGGATGGCCGCTCAGGTTCGCAGAAGGTGCTGCGATAGGAACGCCGGACTCTGTGATGAGGTCGCGGGCGACTTCCGCCGAAGGCATCCTGACAGCCACGGTATCGAGTCCGCCTGTGGTCACCCTGGGGATGATATCCTTGGCGGGAACTACCATGGTGAGGGGCCCCGGCCAGCATTTATCCATCAGTTTTTCCATATCAGGAGTCATGAGATCGGTCAGTTTAGTCATATCGTTTTTTTGCGATATGTGGACTATCATGGGGTTATCCGAAGGTCTGCCCTTGGCCTTATATACCTTTCCGACAGCTTCCGGATCCAGCGCATTGGCTCCGAGTCCGTAGACCGTCTCCGTGGGGAAGGCCACCAAGCCGCCGGCTCTTATGATCTCAGCCGCGATTCTTATATCTTCTTTACTTGTGGTAAGTATCTTTGTATCCAAAAGTTTCCTTCTTCCGATCAGAAGTTTTTCATCTTCTCAGCCTGGTCTGAGGTGATGAGAGCATCCACGATATCGTCGATCTCCCCGTCCAGGAAGCTGTCGAGCTTGTAGATGGTCATGTTGATTCTGTGATCCGTCACCCTTCCCTGGGGGAAGTTATATGTCCTGATTCGCTCGGATCTGTCGCCGGATCCTACCTGGGAACGTCTCTCTGCAGAGAGCGCGTCGTTCTGCTCCTGGAGCATCTTGTCATAAAGTCTGGACTTAAGAACTCTTAAAGCCTTGTCCTTATTCTTTATCTGTGACTTTTCATCCTGACATGTAACCACGAGTCCCGTAGGAAGGTGGGTGATACGTACTGCGGAGTCCGTAGTATTAACGCACTGTCCGCCGTGGCCGGATGAACGGTATACGTCAACTCTGATGTCGTTGGGGTCAATGGTTACTTCCACGTCGTCTACTTCGGGAAGTACGGCGATGGTGGCAGCTGAAGTGTGGATACGTCCTGAGGACTCTGTATCGGGAACGCGCTGCACGCGGTGGGTGCCTGACTCATACTTCATTCTGGAGTATGCGCCCTTTCCCCTGATCATGACTTCAGCTTCCTTCACGCCTCCGATATCCGTCTCGTTGGCGTCGATGACCTCAGCCTTCCAGCCGCGTCTTTCGGCATATCTCAGATACATCCTTAAAAGGTCCATGCCGAACAGCGCAGCTTCGTCTCCGCCTGTGCCGGCTCTTACTTCCAGGATAACGTTCTTATCATCGTTGGGGTCCTTGGGAAGCATGAGGATCTTAAGGTCGTTCTCGATCTCAGGGATCTTATCCTCGAGGTCTGCCATTTCCATCTTGGCCAGCTCCTTCATCTCTTCATCGTCTGAATCCAGCATTTCCCGGGCTGCATCCATCTCTTCCTTGGCCTTCTTATATTCCTTATATTTCAAAGCTATAGGCTCAAGTTCCCCCAGTTCCTTCATGTGCTTCTTCCACACGGGCTGGTTTGAGATGATATCGGAATCCGATACCTTGAGCGACAGCTCCTCGTATTTTTCTAAAATGAAGTCTAATTTGTCAAACATTTTGGCTCCTTAAAACTGATTATTTCCCTATTTCTCTAACTTAATATATTATCATAACTCACGGTGTTTGTGAAGAAAAAAATAGCCTCCGGAAGTCTCCGGAGGCCCGATGTGTCATTATAAGTTGTACTTGTTCTTGAACTTTTCAACACGTCCGCCGCGGTTGACCATCTTGGCCGCACCTGTGAAGAACGGATGGCAAGCTGAGCAAACGTCAAGTCTGAGCTCAGGCTTGGTTGACTTAGTCATAAACGTGTTACCGCATGCGCAAGTTACTTTACATTCCACATAATTAGGATGGATTCCTTCCCTCATGTCAGTTTCCTTTCCCGGCAGCAAGTTACTGCCGTAATTCGAATTCTTTGCAAAAAACTCTCTGCCGCAAACTGCGACTCATACAATATATCACAGGAAGCCTTGGAATGCAAGGGGTTTTTTAAAATAATGGGGCATAAAAGATCCGATTTCCGCATTATACGCGTAATGCGGCGATTACGCGGTCGTTGCCTGCCAGATCCTTTATGACTTCTATGTCTCTGAAGCCCGCTTCCCTAAGCAGCGCGGGCACCGTCTCTCCCTGATCGTAACCGATCTCCAGAAGAAGATGTCCTCCGGGTAAAAGATGCTCCGGAGCTTCTTTCGCGATTATCCTGTAGAAGTCCAGCCCGTCGGCGCCTCCGTCCAGCGCAAGCAGCGGATCGTGATCCTTCACTTCAGGGTCGAGCTCTGCTATTTCAGATGCTGCGATGTACGGAGGATTGGATACTATCATCGTAAACTTTTCTCCGGGACCCAGTCCTCCAAACATATCGGACTTGAGGATCCTGACCTCAGCCTTATTGATCTCGGCATTTTCTCCGGCCACTTCAAGGGCTGCATCGCTCACGTCAGTCATGGTGACCTCTGCTCCGAAACATATCTTCTTAAGGGATATGCCTATGATTCCGGATCCGGTGCACAGGTCCAGGATCTTAGCGCCGAGGATGGCACGCTTCGCAGCTTCCTCAACCAGAAGCTCCGTATCCATTCTGGGAACAAGTACGTCCTTAGTCACCTTGAAGCGATAACCCATGAACTCCTGCTCCCCCGTGATGTGCTGAAGCGGCGTACGGGACGAGCGTTCATTAATAAGGTCATAGTATTTCTGTGCGGTGCCGTTCGATACTTCAGTATTTATGTACATGATGAGGCCTGTCCTGTCCCTGCCCGTCACGAAGCTAAGCAGCTCTCTCGCATCGCTGGCCGCATCGTGGATGCCGGCCTCATCCAGTCTTTTTTCACCAATGGTGATCAGTTCCTTGATAGTCATGTTGATCTTTGTCTCTCCAATTGTTTTATGCTGTTATTATATCACATTAACACCGTGTATCAATATGGAGCGTTTACCATCAACTCATCATTTCTGCTTCCTGGAAAAAATGATCTCAAGGGCTCCGATAGTAAGAAGCGCCATTCCTATGTAGAAGAACCAAGGCGTGTAGTAGCTGTCCGTCCCGTAGATCTCCAGGATCCCGGTAAGCATGCTTCCCATTGTCATGACCATAACTCCGTCATTCCATAGCCTCGGAAGCGGCTGCCACTTCTTCAGCATCAGAAGGAGCGATGGCAGGAAGCCCAGGATCAAAGGAAAGGCGAACATGAATATCATGGCGTTTGAATAAACTCCGAAACTGAAATGCTCATATACCGCTGCGAATATTATGGTGAAGACTGTGATCCCCAGCCAGACCAGCGGTTCTCTCTTAGTAGCCGATGTATACAATGTCGCTCACGCTCCTCTCTTTGACGCTTCTTCCGCTGGTGGTAGGATTGTTCACCAGCACTCCGTTGAATACCATGGTCGAGGACCCTCCCCCATCCAGGTTGTAGGCCGTTTCAACTCCCAGGCTCTCCAGAAACTCCGCCATCTGATACAGTGAAAGTCCCTCGCTTTCATCCGTCCTTCCGTCGCTCACTACGAAAAGGTAGTGGAGAGGCGATATTTCACAGATAGCGGTCCTGGGGTTGGACGCCATGGCTTTTCCCACTTCGTCATTCACATCTACTGAGATCTCCCCGTCTTCGATCAGGGCAGGCCCGAAGGAGTACACCTGAAGCGCACCCGCGTCCAGGAGTTCCGAAGCGGACACAGCCTCCTCTGTTATTATTTCGAAACTGCCGTCTGACATGATGACCAGATCCTCCGTAGAGGAACCCGAGGAAGTTTCCCTGTATAGCACGCCGTTCCTTATTACGTAGCCGTAGTTTCTGGCTCCATAGTAGTCACCGTTTACGGCCAGGATGGCATCCACGGTGTCAGCGATATCACTGGTGGCCGCCGTGACGTTCTTTCCGTAAGTGGCATTTGCGAAAGCCGCCTGGAGATATTCAACTGAAGAGACTTCCACGTCCGCCACATATATCGTGGTGTCCTCGTATCTGTATTCTTCTATCTCGATGGATATGTTCTCATCTTCATATGAAGTATCCGTTATCATCGGTTCTGAGACTGACCCTGCGGTTCCGATCTCACTGCTGTCCGCATCTCCGTTCTCCTCCTCATCATCGTATTCAGCAGCATACACATAATTTGAAGAACCCTGCAAGACAGTTTCCTCCGATACCGTGCCCACGGTATCGTACGCCCTTGCTATTACAAAGGTGTCCAGAAGCACGAAGACCGAAAGTCCCAGTATCAGGATGCAGTCCAGAACGTGGAACATACGGTGTTTTCCCTTATTCTTTTTCACCGAAAGGCACCTCCTTTCCTGAACACAAAGATGTTCTGCATGGACCAGGAAAACAGAAATATCACTGCCTCTGTGAGTATCTTAGCCAGCAGAAGCGGTATTCCGAGTCCCAGATTGAGCGCGTAAAGAATACCGGTATTAAGGGCCAGCACCACCGCTGCAAGGGCTGCGTATCTGGGAAGGCTGGAGGACCTGGATCCTGTATCCCTGAACACCAGATCTCTGTTTATCTCATAGTTGAAGCCGGCGCTTATGACCCTCGCAAAAACATTCGAAAGAGCTACTCCCGCCGTCCCCGTGAAGAGCAGTGAGAAGAAGGCGAACATCACGTAGTCCACGAAGAAACTGGACACGCTGGACAGGGCAAACTTCAGCAGTTTTTTATAGATCAGGAAAGAATCCCTGAAGGGATCGAAGTGAGATTTCTCATTCTTTCCTTTATATACGGTGGCTATGGGGACCTCCCTCACCGGAACTCCGTCCTTGATCACTTTCAGGAGCTGATTCATTTCGTACTCGTACCTGTCTCCCTCTGCTTCCATCAATTCCGGGATAAGGGAAGAGTGAAAAGCCCTGAGCCCCGTCTGGGTATCATGGACGTGCTTTCCTGTGGAAAGAAGGAAAACTCCTTCGGTGATCTTATTTCCGAGAAACGATTTGATGGGGATACCTGATCCGATCCTGAACTTTCTGGTCCCGAGAATGAGGGCTTCGGGATCCGACTCTGCGCTTATGATGCAGTTCAGGATATCGAGTGGCAGGTGCTGGCCATCAGCATCTGCTGTCACCACCACAGATGGAGAGCAGTATCTTGAAACGTATTCCATTCCGGTTTTAAGAGCTGCGCCTTTTCCTCTGTTTTCAGGGTGCGTGAGTACCGTTGCCTTGCTGTCCAGTGAATCGAATACCTCACTGTACTCCTCCGGGGATCCGTCGTTAACTACGATCATCTCATAATTCCCGCCTAAAAGGTCTGTCAGCTGTACAGCTAAAGCGTCAACGGTCTGTATAAGGTTTTCATCCGGTTTGTATGCCGGTATTAGTATGCTGTATTTCATCTTTTTTACCTCCTGGATTTTTTTCTTATATTCAAAGAATCTGAGCTGCCGTTTCCGGCATTTGTTCTGCATTTCCCTCATTCTTTAACTGAAGTATATTCAGAAGATATTGATGATAGATTGAAAAACTGCAAATCTTTTTCCCCAGGCATTCCCCGCCCGGAACATACTAAAAACGGCTGCAATTCTGCAGCCGCCTGTTATCTCTTTTATTTTATTATCTCCATATGATCCGGCTCCACGTGGCAGGGAAGAAAGATTATTTCAACTCCCGCCTCCTTTGCCTCTTCTGTCGCAATGCCGAACTCTGGGTGGGTCTCAACGTGTGGCCTCACCTCAGTTACGCCGTCCATCTGTATGACGTAGGCAAGGGCAGCCTCGTAGCCTTCTTTTTTGGCTTTTATGAGTTCGTGTATGTGCTTTACTCCCCGCTCAGTAGGAGCATCGGGGAAATAGCCTGTCCCGTCGAACTCCAGGGTGCAGCCCTTAACTTCCATGAGGTAACGCTCCGTCTCTCCGGAAGGAAGGGTCTTCTCCATGTAGAAATCGATCCTGGAATCACCATAGGTATATTCCGGCTGTATCAAATCGAAGTCCTGTCTGAGGAGCCATTCTTTTGCGGCCTTGTTCGGAGCCTGACTGTCTATGTTGAACAGCACTCCGGTGGATTTACGCACAGCCACCAGGTCATACTTTGTCTTCCTGCCCGGCGTGCCGGGTGCCGTCAGCCAGACTTCGCAGCCGGGGACCAGGAGTTCTTTGCACCGGCCGGTGTTCTTCACGTGGACCGTCTCCCGCTTTCCATCTATTTCCACGTGGGCGATGAAGCGGTTCGGTCTGTCGATGAAGGTTCCCCGGGTGATGTTATCGTACCTCATGCCGTTATGGCCTCTTCCTTGGGATCGTAGAACTCAGCCTCCCCTTCCACGGGTTCCCCGTCAAGATCGCAGATACCTTCGAAGTACGGCTTGGCGGCTTCTTCCTCCTCTGTCTCACAGGGGATCACCGCCTTCATGGCAGCGATGGCCACCTCCAGCTGTTTCTCATTGGGCTCGCGGGTGGTGAGTTTCTGAAGGTATATCCCGGGAAGGCTCAGGAATTCAACTACCTTGTTGTTTGATCTACCCGCCCACTTCAGGAGCTCATAGGAAATACCTGCGATCAGCGGCAGAGCCAGAAGTCTCAAGCCTGCCCTCATCCACACGTTGGGCCAGCCCATGAACACGTGGACGATGATGGCTACGATCATTACGAACATGAGAAACGAGGTCCCGCATCTGGGATGCAGCCTGTAGAAGCTCTGTGCGTTTTCCGGCGTCAGTTCCTTTCCATTCTCGAAGCAATGGATGGTCTTATGTTCAGCGCCGTGATACTGGAACACGGTATTGATATCCTCGAGCTTGGGTATGATGGCTATGTAGCCTATGAATATGGCGATCCTGACGATGCCTTCGATGAGGTTCAGGATGATGACGTTCTCCGTTATCTTTTTAAAGATTCCGACTACCGCTGTAGGGAGCAGCATGAATATGCCGATGGAGAATACCAGTGCAAGGGCAACCGATATCCACATCAGGATGTTCCAGGCCTTTTCCTTTCCTACCTTTTTCTCTATCCACTGGTCGAACTTATCCGGCTCATACTCATCAGGTATGTACTTTTCCAGAACGTCGGCAGAATACATCAACACCTTAGTGCCGAAAACCAGCGATGATATGAAGGACACCACACCGCGGATCAGAGGGATCTTCGCCCAGTTCCCCAGATTCGGCGCAGGCTGGGTCTTCATGTGTATCCTGCCGTCCGGAAGACGCACAGCGATAGCGGTCCTCTTAGGCCCCCTCATCATGATGCCTTCCATGATGGCCTGACCTCCGATGGAGGTAGGACAGGCGTCTTTGTGAAATATCTTATCGAAATCCATCAGTCAATAAAAACCTTTCTGATTATGTCTATGAAGTCTTTGTTGTTTCTCGTGTGTGCCAGGTTATCTATTATCTCTTCCGTAACCTGATGTTCAGGCCTTGAGGAAAGCGCTCTTCTCATTGCCCAGACTGCCTCCAGTTCATCCTGGCTCATCAGGAGATCCTCTCTTCTGGTTCCGGATTTATTCAGGTTAACAGCGGGGAATATCCTGAGTTCGCTCAGTTTCCTGTCAAGGTGAAGTTCCATATTTCCCGTACCCTTGAACTCTTCGTAGATAACGTCATCCATACGGGATCCGGTCTCCACAAGGGCTGTGGCAAGTATCGTTATGGATCCGCCTTCTTCCATGTTTCTGGCTGCCCCGAAAAACTTCTTAGGCTTGTGAAGCGCTCCGGGATCCAGTCCTCCTGAAAGGGTCCTTCCGGAGTTAGGGACTACCATGTTGTATGCCCTGGCAAGTCGGGTTATACTGTCTAATAATATTACCACGTCTTTCTTATGTTCAACCAGACGTTTTGCGCGTTCAAGCACCATTTCGGCAACCTGGACGTGATGCTCGGGAAGCTCATCGAAGGTGGAATAGATAACCTCTCCGCCCTTCAGGCTCCTCTTCATATCTGTAACTTCCTCGGGACGTTCATCCACCAGGAGCACTATGAGCTCGGTATCGGGATAATTTGTCTCGATGGCGTTTGCTATCTTCTTAAGGAGCACTGTCTTTCCTGCCTTGGGAGGCGCTACGATCAGTCCTCTCTGACCCTTTCCTATGGGAGCGATCAGGTCGATAAGACGCGTAGAAAGCTCGTTCCTGGAAGTCTCGAGTTTCAGCCTTTCATCCGGAAACACCGGCGTCAGGTCGTCGAACCTGGGACGCCTGATAGCTGCTCCGGGCTCTTCTCCGTTAACGGTGTTCACATAGAGCAGAGCACCGAAACGTTCTCCCTCGTGAGGGAGCCTGGTCACGCAGTTTATCTTATCTCCCGTCTTGAGGTTGAACCTTCTGATCTGTACGGGGGAAACGTATATGTCCTTATCCGAAGTGAGGAAGTTATCGAACCTTAAAAACCCGAAGCTGTTCTCTTCCTGGATATCAAGGATGCCCTCCACCACGGGTCGGGGTTCCTTGGGTTCCTGCTTGGATCCTTTGGGAGCTTCTTCTGACTGTTCAGGAGCCGTGTCCTTTTCTAGGATCATCTCTTCAGTTATGTTTTTCTTTTCTTCCATTATATTATTCCTTTAAAGATCTGTTGTGGATAAACCTCATGACAAGGGCGACTCCCCAGGTCATGAGTATGAGCACAGCGAATATAACGAGGCCCGGACCCCAGCCCCATGAAAGGAAGCCGTACCAGTCGTTGGTATCGGGCCACTGGCCTATGCCGTTTATAGCGTTGTTTCCGATATACCAGGTGCCGTAGATCAGCATGGGAACTACGGATATGAAGCTCTCGCTGAACCTGAGCTCTCTGTTTCCGCCTAGTATGAAGGACATGCCGCCCAGGATGGGAACTATCAGGTGCATGAAAAGATTGGCACCGCTATAGAGCCCAGGTACGTGAAATACCGGCCAAAGAAAAAGCAGTACGACCAGAAGCGTAAGGGCTACCGCCGATGCTCCCGCGTATTTCAGTTTCACCACCCACGAGGGTAATTCAGTTTTAAGTATAATCGTTCTTATGGTGTATACAATGTTCAGGATCGAAGCCACTGTCATCAGCAGATTCGACAAGACCGTAAAATATCTGAGATTTCTGAAACCGCCTGCAGATATGGTGCCATTGTCTCCCCACTGGAAGATCATGCGCGCCCAGGCGTAAAAGACCATAACAGCGATCACGATGTCTAAAGCAAAAGCCAGCTTCTGTCTTAATGTCTTCATGTTACCACTTCTGTATATTGATTCGGATATAATTTTACTACAGGCGGGGGTTTTTTGCAATAGCGCGGAGAAGCGCCGGGGTTTTTGCACATAAAAACAGCGCCCCTCATGGAGCGCTGTCATCGTTCTGTATTCAATTATTTCTGATAGTTGTAGAAGCCTTCGCCGGACTTACGTCCAAGCTTGCCTGCTCTTACCATCTTTCTGAGTAATGTATGTGCTCTGTACTTGGGATCGCCGAATTCCTTGTAGAGAACGTCCATAATAGCTAAGCAAACATCAAGTCCGATGAGGTCACCCAGTTCAAGAGGTCCCATGGGGTGGTTAGCACCGAGCTTCATGGCTGTGTCGATTCCTTCTACGGAAGCAACGCCGTCAGCATAGATGCCGATACCTTCGTTGATCATAGGGATAAGAATCCTGTTAACTACGAATCCGGGAGCTTCTGCTACTTCTACAGGGGTCTTGCCCAGAATGTTGGTGAGTTCAAGGATGGTAGCCTTGGTCTCCTCAGATGTTGTAAGTCCGCAGATGATCTCAACCAGCTTCATAGCAGGAACGGGATTGAAGAAGTGCATTCCGATTACCTTGTCAGGTCTGCCGGAAGCTACTGCGATCTCAGTGATGGAGAGGGAAGATGTATTGGTAGCGATGATGGTATCAGGCTTGCAGATCTCGTTGAGCTGTGCAAATAATGCCTTCTTGGCTTCCATATCTTCAGTTGCAGCTTCGATTACCAGGTCTGCATCAGCGATGATGTTGATGTCGGTGGAGCCGTGAACTCTTCCGAAGATCTCGTCAGCCTCTGCCTGCTCGATCTTTCCCTTGGCAACCATCTTATCCAGGTTCTTCTTAACGGTAGCAAGTCCCTTCTCGATGGAAGATTCACGTCTTGCTCTCATTACTACTTCGTAACCCTTCTGTGCGCATACCTGAATGATGCCGGCTCCCATTGTGCCTGTTCCTAATACGCCGATTTTCTTCATTTAAATTTGCCTCCTTAAATATATTTGCTGTTGCACATTATATTTTTAAGTTTTTCGTTAAAAAATTAACTTTTCCACCTAATATTATAACACAGGTTTTAATGAAAAGTAACCCTCTTTAGCCTTTATTTCGTGTATTTTTTAGAGGACATTCCTATCCCAGATAAAGGTTCGTGGTGAGATACTCGGGATCGCAGGTAACGTCTATACCCATGGCTCTCAGTGTCTGCTCGTCATTTTCCGAAAGGATGGCCGTGCAGTGCGCCTTGCAGCCATTGAGTTTCGAAAGCATTCCCACGGTCTTGTTTGCATTTTCGTTCATATCAGCAGAGATCGAAAGCGCAGTCAGTATGTCGTCCACGTTAAGTGAGGTCCTGTCGTGATGGAGTACCTCCACCTTAAGGTTCTGCATGTTGGAAAAGACTTCAGGTGAGATGACATAGAGCGGATCAGGCAGGCCTGCCAGCTTCTTCACGGCGTTAAGGATGCAGGCTCCCGCTGCCACCATTCTCCTGGATGAACGCCCGGTAACGATGGTCCCATCCGGAAGTTCCATTGCCATGACTACCACGTTCAGGTATTTCTTGTCGAGTTCCTGCTTTTTAGCAGCATATTCCCTTGCGGGAAGGACTACCTTCCTGTCTGTCTCCTTGGCACCCACGTCCTTCATCAGGAGCTCAGACCTTTCCAGAACTTTGGAATCGATCTTGCCCTTCTTATAGTCCACCTTGGCCATCATGAAGCGACGGATTATCTCCTGGATCGCGGCCTCTCTCACCACCTCGTCATCCGTGATGCAGAAGCCGACCCTGTTCACACCCATATCAGTAGGGCTCTGGTATTCCGACTCTCCTGTGATGGTATCGATGATCCTCTTGATGACAGGAAATACTTCCAGGTCACGGTTGTAGTTCACAGCCTTCTCACCGTAAGCTTCCAGATGAAAGCTGTCTATCATGTTCACGTCCTTGAGGTCCGCAGTTGCAGCCTCATAGGCGATGTTTACGGGGTGCTTCAGAGGCAGGTTCCATACGGGGAAGGTCTCAAACTTGGCGTATCTCACCTTTCTTCCGAGCTTATACTCATGGTAAAGCTGTGAAAGGCAGGTGGCCAGCTTGCCGGATCCTCCGCCGGGGCCGGTGACCACGATGAGGGGCTTGGTGACCTCGATGTAGGGGTTTGCTCCGTATCCCTCTTCAGACACTATTGTGTCTACGTCCGTGGGGTAGCCTTTCGTATAGAAATGCTTGTAGACTTTAATGTCCCTTCTCTGGAGCTTGTTTATGAATTGCTCTACTGAAGGGGATTCCTGGTACCTGGTTACAACGACAGAATTGATCTTAAGGTCATACTTGCGGTAGATATCTATAAGCCTCAGCACTTCCAGATCGTAGGTGATGCCGAAGTCCTGTCTTGTCTTGGAATTGATGATGTCTCCGGAGTAGATGCAGATGATGATCTCAGCCTGATCCTTCATCTTTTCCAGAAGTTTTATCTTGGCATTCTCATCAAAACCGGGAAGTACGCGCATGGCGTGCTTGTCATGGACGAGTTTCCCTCCGAATTCAAGGTACAGCCTCTCGCTGTTCTTATGATTTATCCTCTCAAGTATGTACTTGGACTGTTCTTCGATGTACTTGTGGGAATCAAAGCCTATTTTCTGCATTTTTCACCTCTTTCTTATCTGCCTTTACAAAGAATACCGGCTGCATGTGCGCCGTTCTTATCATCACGCGTCACATCACGTCGATTATCAGTTTGTTCTTTCCTTCTGCTATGCCGCCCAGGGAGATATCATATTCCACGTCCACGGATCCCTTCTTGGATTCACGATCCATAAGGTTGTTCACGCTTCTTGTCAGGACTTCAACTTCCATGGGCCCCATGGGAGTCTCGTAATTTGAAGAGAATCTCTTTCCCTCTTCAAAGTACAGTTCAGGGCCCGGTCCCTCCTTGCTGATCCTCTTCATTTTCAGAGATTTGTCATCAAATTTAAGAGTGGTCCTGAACCCTTCCAGTCCGGATATCTCAGACTCGTCGTATATGAGATAGAAGTAACCGTTTCTTTCGTACATCCTTCCGTCCGTAACGAATTCCATCTGGTCCTCTTCACTTCCGTCATAGCATTGCTTGCCTGTTATTTTGATCGTAATATCTTTCATAGCCCAGTTCTATTATCCTTTCTATAGTGTCCGGATAGCTGAGTCCCGCAGCTTCCCAAAGCATGGGGAACATGCTTATCTTGGTAAACCCGGGAAGTGTGTTTATTTCATTCAGGAGTATCCTGTCAGTTCCCTTTTCAACAAAGAAATCCACCCTGGCATAGCCCTCTCCGTCAATAGCCTGGAAGGCCTGCACGGCGATCTTTTTTATCTCTTCTGTCATTTCTTCGCTGATCTCTGCGGGGATCTTGAGCACGGAGGCTTCATCTTCATACTTGGATTCATACGTGTAGAATTCACCGTGGGGGATTATCTCTCCCAAAACAGCTGCCTCCGGATGCGCGTTCCCCAGGACAGCAGCTTCCACCTCTCTGGCATCGATGGCCTCTTCGATGATAAGCCTTTTATCATATTTGAAGGCCAGATCGCAGGCTCTGAAGAACTCCTGCTTGTTGTGAGCCTTGGTGATGCCTACTGATGACCCCATGTTTGCAGGTTTCACAAAACACGGATAACCCAGTTCCCTTGCAACTGAAGCCTCGGCCTTTTCCCTGTCCTCGTCATATTTGAATTTAAAGAGAGCTCTGTGCTTGCAGATGGGGAATCCCACCTTGTCAAACACGTCCTTGGCCGCAAGCTTATCCATGGCAAGAGCTGATGCCAGCACGCCGCAGCCACCGTAGGGTATGCCAACGGTCTCAAAGAATCCCTGAAGCTTTCCGTCCTCACAGTAAGGCCCGTGAACTATAGGAAGTGCAAAGTCAGCTACCTTCTTGATGTCGCTCATATTGAAGGCCTCTGAAATATCGAGCCAGGACCCGTCCTCTATGCAGGCTGCCGCAAAAAACGCATCCCTTCCTTCGGGAAGGATAAGCCTTCTCCACTCTCCGGCTCTGGTTATCCCTATATATACCAGTTCATATCTCTCTTTATTTACAGCACGGATCACCGATGCAGCAGACATCAGGGATACGTCATGCTCCGATGATTTTCCGCCGAATATAACGGCTATTTTCTTTTTAGTCATCTGATCTCCTCCAGAAGTTTCAAAAGGTGATCCTTTGTGAAATGATATTTCTTAAGGCAGAACTGACAGGTAAGCTCAGCTTCACCATCTTCTTCGATTATTTCAGTGAGGTCCTTCCTTCCGATGGACATCAGGGCCTTCTCCAGCCTCTCTTCTGAGCAGTCGCACTGCCACTTTATCTCCTCATACGCCAGGACTTCGGTGCGGTATTCTTCAGGCATTTCTCCGAAGATGCGGTCCAGCATGGCCTGAAGTACGCCCTCCTCCGACTTGCCTTTATTGGCCTCCACCGTTTCCTCCACGATAGTCGTAATGGGAGGGAGATCAGCCAGCATCTTTTCAAGAGCATCCACCGCTCCTTCTTCTCCTCCCGGAAGCATCTGGATGAACATTCCTCCTGCAGCCTTGATGCTCCAGTCGGTATCCACCTTTACCCCTAAGGAGATGGCGGTATTCTGCTGCTCAGAGATGTAATAGTAGGCGGTGAGGTCATCCGCGATCTCGCCGTCCACGAGAGCGATGGTCCCCACGTAGGGCTCCTTGAGTCCAAGATCCTTTATTACCGTAAGGTTTCCGATCCCCAGGGATCCTCCCACGTCAAGCTTGCCCTTATCGTTAAGAGGGAGGTCGCAGGAAGGATTGGCTATGTATCCTTTAACGTTCCCGTTCCTTCCGGCAGTGGCCAGTATCTGCTCTGCCGGTCCGTCACCCTTGAAGAGCACGGTAAGTTTATCTGTGGGATTCTTCATATCGAGTCCCATAAGGCCTGCACCTGTGAGCACCCTTCCGAGTCCTGCAGAAGCAAGAGGTGTTGTGTCATGTATCTTTCTGGCTTCTTCCACCATGTCTGTGGTTATGGCCAGATAAACTCTGTATGATCCGCTTTTATCGATAGCAGTTATAACGTTTTTCATATATTTCTTTTCTTTCCCTTAAATTTTTTACATTTTATTTTATCATATTTCACATAGTTTTTACACACAAATATCACAAATGTTAAATATAATTTGGGTGTATCAGGTAAGGAGCTTCAAAGCGTGCACCTGATCTTTTCAAGGAGGCATAATCATGGACGACTGGGAAAAATTCAATCATTCAGATGAAACACAGACCAAGGGTCCCCAGGCCGCTCCTCATGGCGGTCCGCAGACCTATGTAAATTATAACGAAAGCGCAGGCGCAGGCAGTGCTTATGCACCTCAGCCGAAGTACGTCACCAGGAAGATGCTCGTCATCTCCCTCATCGTATGTATGCTGCTCTCCGCATTTGTCGGAGCTGCCGCCTATGCCCTTGCGATGTCCACCTTCGGCGGTTCCACGGTGGACAAGACCATCAAGACCACAAACTACAACCTCGCCAGGTCTACAGGTGCGGTCCTTTCCCTTCAGGAGATTATCGCAAGGAACGAGAACTCCGTTGTCGCTATCTCCACCGAAACGGTACAGACCGATTTCTGGGCAGGACAGTACGTTACCCAGGGTGCAGGCTCCGGTGTCATATATTCCGAAGATGGGTATATCATCACCAACAACCACGTAATAACGGGAGCTTCAAATATCAAGGTCACCCTTCATGACGGTACGGAATATCCCGCCACACTGGTAGCCGCTGATTCCCTTACGGATGTGGCTGTCATCAAGATAGATGCATCTGACCTCCCGGCTGTCACATTCGGCAGCATGGAAGATCTTAACGTAGGCGACGCGGTGGTTGCCATCGGCAATCCTTTAGGTACCCTTTCAGGAACTGCAACCGAAGGGATCGTCAGTGCTCTTGAGAGAGAGATCACCATTGACGGCAAACAGATGACCCTGATCCAGACTTCCGCATCCATCAACCCCGGTAACTCCGGCGGCGGTCTCTTCGACCAGTATGGCAATCTCATCGGTATCGTCGTTGCCAAGTCTTCAGGTTCAGACGTGGAAGGTCTTGGATTCGCGATCCCCTGTGATAAGGTAGCATCCGTAGCCAAATCCCTTATAGAGAACGGTTACGTGGAAGGCAGACCTCAGGCAGGTATCACCATTGTAGACCTTACGGATGCCAATGCCGCGATGCGTGCAGGGGTCTCCATCACCGGAGTATACATCAAGGAAGTCACCGGAAAGAACGCTCAGAAAGCAGGCCTTCAGGCAGGTGATCTGATCTACTACTTTGACGATACCAAGATAACAAGTTCCGCCCAGCTCGTGGGTCTTATCCAGAAACATGAAGTAGGCGACGTAGTTACCTTTACCGTAGTAAGGAACAACGAACTTCTGAAGATGGACGTGGAGCTTGAACTTTCACAGCCCCAGCAGACAGCTCAGGAAACTCAGCCAAGCGCTGAAGGCTGACACTTTTAAGACCTTTCTTTTTAACTTATATGAATATATGACAAACTTAACGGGAGCCTTTTAAGGCTCCCGTTTGTTTCTGTTTTTATCTGTTATGCACGTTTACAACGTGTTTGCTGAGCTTGTCGCCCTCTCTTCTTACGAAGTCCTTAAGCCCTGCCAGATGCTCTTCGGCATATTTTCTGGCGCCTGCCACGTCTCCGCCGGCTATGGCGTCCACTATTGCCTGGTGTTCAGAAGGCTGGTTCTTGAATCTTGAGAAATCCTCGTAATAGATATATCTGAATCTCAGCGCCAGCTCCTGTACCTGAGACACCATTTTTATAAGGGTCTTGTTTCCGCTTAATCCTACGATATATTTGTGGAAGGCTTCATCGTTTTTTATTATTTCTTCGATATCCTCCCTGTCCACGGATTCCTTATAGCTTCTCGCGATATTCTCCAGTTCTATCCTTCCTTCATCCGTGATCTTCTGAGCAGCGATACCCGCTGCCATACCTTCCAGATCCTGTCTGACCTCCAGGATATCCACCATATCCTTGGCAGAAATGTCCGATGCATAAGCTCCTCTCCTGGGTTCTATCGTGACGAGCCCTTCTTTCTCGAGTTTCCTGATGGCTTCCCTTACAGGAGTGCGGCTCACGCCCATCTCATCAGCCAATTCCACTTCCATCATTCTGGTGCCGGGAGCGATCTCTCCCACCATTATCTGACGCTTAAGTTCTTCATAAACTATTTCCCTCAGGGGTTTGTGATTCTGCAGCGTGAAATTGATCATATGTTTTTCCCTCTGTTCCTTCTCATATTATCGGCATAAAAGCTCTCATAGCCCAGTTCCCTGAACTTAGCTGCTGCTTTTCTGGCATCGCCGAGATCTTCGTAAAAGCCGATAACGGTGGGCCCGCTTCCGCTCATCATAGTGAACCTGAGACCTTCTGTCTCCGCGATCAGCTTCTTCAGTTTATCTACTTCCGGATAGGCCTTTAGCGTGTAAGCCTCCAGAACGTTTCCCATGTTTCTTACAGCTCCGTCTGTGTCCCCCTCTTCCAGGGCCCTTATGAGAGCCTCCCTGTCAGGGTGCTCATACTCCCCTGCTTCATCCAGTCCTTTATATACCTCTTTGGTGGATACTCCGAACCTGGGCTTGGCAAGCAAAAAACACATGTCCAGATCCCTGGATACCGGTGTGAGTACTTCTCCTCTTCCCGTTCCCAGTGCGCAGGTATACCTGCTGTTCTGCACCAGGACCATAAAGGGTACGTCAGATCCCAGCTCCGAAGCGACTTCGCAGAGTTCCTTCGTGTTTAGTCCCAGTCCCCACAGCCTGTTGAGACCGATGAGGACTGCTGCTCCGTTGCCGCTTCCCCCCGCGAGGCCTGCTGCAACAGGGATCCTCTTAAAGATATCTATCTCCACGTCTCCCCGGACCGTCTTTCCCATCTCAGCAGCCTTTTTCTCCATGAGAAGGGCTGCCTTATATGCGAGGTTCCTCCCATCCGTAGGCAGAAATTTCTTGTTTGTCGAGATATTGATATTCAGTTTTGATCCTTCCGAAGGATCAGTCTGACCCTCCTGCGATCTCTCTGTCCATCGGATATCTATATCATCTGAAAGGGATATCTGCTGCATCACCGTAGCGACCTCATGATATCCGTCTTCCCTGATGCCCAGCACGTCGAGGGACAGATTTATTTTAGCGTATGATCTGAGCTTTATTTTTTCTTACCCTTACCCTTTTTCTTCTGTTTGGCCTGGTTTCTGGCATATCTGGCTTCTCTCTCGGCTCTGGCCTCAGCCTCAGCCTTTCTGCCTGTGATATATGTGCTGCCGGCACTGGCGACAGTGCGTCTGGTCTTCACTCTGTAGTGACCTTCCTCGAGATATTCCTCTTCATCATCGTCATCGTCATCCTCGTCATCATCTTCCTGAGCCTTCTTCTCGAGTTTTTCTTTCTTCTTCTGTTCCTTCTCCACGATCTCCTCTACGGACTTGCCTGTTCTCTTGGCTTCCTTATAGGGGTTGACCTTGGCTTCCTTAGCCTGCTTTTCAGTGGTCTTCTTGGCACTTCTTAAGGAGAAGCCGATAATTCCCGCATAGAGCACGATCATAAGGCCCATGCTGACCATGGAGTTCCTGGTCTGGTTGATGGTGGTGAACTTGACAGTTGTGTCCTTTCCGAGGGTGTTTCCCCGGTCGTCCTTCAGATCTCCGGAGATCTTCAGGGTGTACTCAGTATTCCCCTTGATGGTTATCTGCTTCCCGTTGGAATCCAGATTCTCGGTATTGGGGTCGAAGAGCACCATTACTACTCCGGTTTCCTTAGGTGAATAAAGCACCAGCGTAGGAAGAACGTTTCCGTCCGCATCTATCAGCTGGAAGCAGTCGTCGTTATCATCACCGAGAACGGCTTCGCTCATTTCATTGTTGAAATACAGCTTGACGTCGAAGTTCTCGATAGCAGCTCCTGTGGCATCAGCCTTAGGATAAGTATCCTCAAGTACGAGTCCTCCCTCGTTACCATCCGCAAAAGCAAGACCGGTCGCCAGCAATGTTATCATCATTATAATGAACAGGATTCGGCTAATATTTTTCATAAGTTCTTTTCCTCCGCTTTTTTAGCTTTCTGCTTTATTCTCAGATCCCTGAAAAACCCCTGTATGACGTCCCTGCATTCATCCTTCACCGGTCCGTCATCTATCTCGATAAGTTCTACCTGATGGTTAAGTTTCTCTTCTCCGATAATGTTCAGTACGGATCCGCAGCCACCTGCCTTGGGATCCATCACCCCGACGTAGAGATGCTCGATCCTGGCCCATACCAGCGCTCCGGCGCACATGGAACAGGGCTCCATCGTAACATACATATCGCAGCCCGTGAGCCTCCGCCAGCCCAGGGTGTCCTTAAGGAATTTCCCCGCCTGCCTTATGGCATTGATCTCAGCGTGGGCCGTGGGGTCGCCGTCAGTATCGGTGGAATTGTGGCCTCTTGCTATGATCTCTCCGTCTTTCACGATGACCGCGCCTACGGGTATCTCACTCATTTCAGCCGCGATCTTCGCCTCTTTTATGGCTTCAAGCATATAGTTTTTCATACCTGAAGATTTTATCATAAAACGCGCCTGTATTCAACATGAATTTTGCATACAAAGTGCAAATCTCTCCTGCATCCACAAAATATCCTCTTCAAAACATCACATTTTTAGTGTAAAATATCTTTCGAGGTAAACACATGAAAATGGACATTGCAGTGATCTTAATATTTGCCCTCACCATCTTTCTCACCATGAGAAAGGGGTTCGTGTCGACTATCGCAGGTTTCCTTAAGGGGATCGCATCCGTCGCCATAGCCTATTTCCTGGCAGGCCCCCTCGGACGATTCATAGAAGGAACTTCTGTGGGAGAAGCTACGGAGTTCAGGATCTCAGAGCACCTGTCATCAAAATTCGAGTCATCCGGCATCTACGGATCCATTCCCGGCATTTTTAAAGATGATGCCGGCTCCATGTCCTCGGATATCATAGCCAGGACCGCATCCGAGATAAATCATCTCGCCTGGATCGTGTTGTCATTCGTACTCATAATCATAGTGATAAGGATCGTCCTGGGCATCCTCGTTAACATGGTGAGATCATCCAGGGACAAGGATGGTTTCACAGGAACGGTGGACTGGATACTGGGCCTTATGATCGGTGTGGTCATCGGTCTGCTCGTCGTATTCCTCTTCCTGGCTCTGCTTTTCCCCGTGGCCAGCATAGTGGCTCCGGGACATTCCCAGGATATCATGCTCTGGTTTGACGGCTCCTTCTTCTCACAGGATCTGTACGACAACAACCTGCTGCTTCTGATATTCACCGGAATATTCTCATAAATGACAGGATCCTGCCCGGCATCCGCTGCCGGGTTTTTTGTTTACTAAAAAAATTTTTGATTTTTTTCCTAAAAGGTGTTTAATTTTTTTAAATGCAGGTATATAATACTTACCGGAGCGCAAAATATTGTTGTTTTATTCTGAAATATTGCAGTAAAACCACAATTTGTAGTTCCCGACTGAGACCAAATGCTATTATTCATATATATCAAAGGGAGGAAATCATCATGAGCGTAGCTATCACAGGAAATGCAACCGCAAAAGAAAGCCTTGCATACGTAGGTTATTTGGAGAAAAAGTATAACAGAAAGCTTAAGAGCCTGGACATCAATCTCGACGGAGATTTCGCAGATCTTCACTATGAATTCGAGAAAGCTCCCTTTGAAAGGATCAGAAGGATCACAGGCTACCTGGTAGGCACCATGGATCAGTGGAACGACGGCAAGCGCGCAGAAGAGCACGACCGTGTTAAACACGATACCTCGACCGGCTTCGAAAAGCTTTGATATAATTCCGGATATAACGGCATATCATAAAAAGAGCTCTCACGTTTAGTGCATGGGAGCTCTTTTAGTGTCCTGATCTACTCTGTGAAAAGCGGTGTCGAATAGTATCTGTCTCCGCTGTCGGGAAGAAGTGCCACGATGGTCTTCCCCTTGTTCTCGGGTCTTTTAGCGTATTCTATCGCTGCCGAAAGCGCTGCTCCTGAAGAGATGCCTACTGAGATGCCTTCCTTCTTAGCAAGGAGCTTCGCAGCTGCAAAAGCTTCGTCGGAAGATGCCCTGTAGACTTCATCGTACACTCCTCTGTTGAGCACCGCGGGTACGAAGTTGGCTCCTATGCCCTGGATCTTATGAGGGCCGGCATGCCCCTCGCTTAGAAGCGGCGAATCGGCGGGTTCAAGAGCTACGATCTTAACGTTGGGATTCTGGGAAATGAGATACTCTCCTACTCCGGTCACCGTTCCGCCGGTGCCTACGCCTGAGATGAAGATGTCCACCTGGCCATCCGTATCCTCCCAGATCTCCGGGCCTGTAGTAGCCTTATGGACCGCAGGATTTGCCGGGTTGATGAACTGTCCCGGGATGAAGCCTCCTTCGATCTCCTTAGCCAGTTCTTCTGCCTTATCCACAGCGCCCTGCATTCCTTTAGATCCTTCCGTGAGAACGATCTCTGCGCCGTAGGCCTTAAGGATGTTCCTTCTCTCCACGCTCATGGTCTCCGGCATGGTGAGTATCATCCTGTAGCCCTTGGAAGCCGCGATGGAAGCAAGACCTATACCGGTGTTGCCGGATGTGGGTTCGATAAGCACCGATCCCTCCCCGATAAGTCCCTTCTCCTCAGCGTCTTCTATCATGGCCTTGGCAACTCTGTCCTTGACAGAGCCTGCAGGGTTCAGGTATTCCAGTTTCACCAGGACTTTTGCTTCAAGTCCCAGTTCCTTTTCTATATTTGCTACCTCCACAAGAGGTGTCTTTCCTATGAGTTCGCTTACGCCTTTATATATCTTAGCCATTTCATATACCTCGCTTTTGATGTAATTTTAGATCGCACTGAACCCCTTGTCAAGGTCTGCGATTATATCGTCTATGTGTTCCGTTCCTATGGAGAGCCTTATGGTGTTGGGCTTGATTCCCTGATCCAGCAGTTCCTCTTCATTCAGCTGTGAATGTGTGGTGGATGCCGGATGGATCACCAGGCTCTTCACGTCAGCGACGTTTGCAAGAAGTGAGAAGATCTCCAAATTGTCTATAAACTTCCAGGCTTCCTCCTGTCCTCCCTTTATCTCAAAGGTGAAGATGGAAGCTCCGCCGTTAGGGAAGTATTTCTCATAGAGCGCATGATCCGGATGATCCGGAAGGGAAGGATGGTTGACCTTCTCCACCAGCGGATGGCTTGCCAGGTATTCGACCACTTTCTTCGTGTTTTCCGCATGTCTGTCGATCCTCAGGGACAGGGTCTCCACGCCCTGAAGAAGAAGGAACGCGTTGAATGGTGAGATGCAGGCTCCTGTATCTCTCAAAAGGATCGCTCTTATATATGTTACGAAGGCTGCAGGTCCCACAGCATCCGCAAAGGATACTCCGTGGTAGCTGGGATTGGGTTCTGCGATGGCGGGATATTTTCCCGATGCTTTCCAGTCGAAGGTGCCTCCGTCAACGATGATCCCGCCTAAGGTGGTGCCGTGTCCCCCAATGAACTTGGTAGCGGAATGCACTACGATATCAGCGCCGTGCTCGAAAGGTCTGATGAGATACGGCGTTCCGAAGGTGTTGTCAACGACTACGGGAAGTCCGTGCTTGTGCGCGATCTCTGCTATGGCATCGATATCGGGAATATCGCTGTTGGGATTTCCCAGGGTCTCGATGTATATGGCTCTGGTATCAGCTTCTATGGCTCCCTCCACCTCTTCGAGGTCATGAGCATCCACGAAGGTGGTCCTGATGCCGTACTGAGGGAGCGTGTGCTCCAGAAGATTGTAGCTTCCGCCATAGATGGTCTTCTGGGCTACTATATGTCCACCGTTGGCAGCGAGAGCCTGAACTGTATATGTTATGGCTGCAGCCCCGGATGAAAGAGCGAGAGCAGCCGATCCTCCTTCAAGGGCGGCTATCCGCTTCTCCAGCACATCTTGCGTGGAATTCGTCAGTCGTCCATAGATGTTCCCCGAATCTGCCAGCCCGAAACGGTCAGCCGCGTGCTTGCTGTTATGAAAAACGTATGATGTTGTCTGATAGATGGGAACTGCCCTTGAATCCGTAACGGGATCCGCCTGTTCCTGTCCTACGTGAAGCTGTGATGTCTCAAATTTATATTTTCCCATCTTAAAGTCCTCCTTAGATGTCTATTCTTTGGGATCGTTCTTATAGTAGTTTTCTAAAGCTGACTGAATCGCCTCTTCAGCCAGCACCGAACAGTGCATCTTATAGTCCGGGAGTCCATCCAGCGCCTCTGCCACTGCCTTATTGGTCAGCTTCATGGCTTCTTCCACCGGCTTGCCCTTGATGAGCTCTGTTGCCATGGAACTTGAAGCGATGGCTGATCCGCAGCCGAAGGTCTCAAACTTCACGTCCTGAATGATACCGTCCTCTATCTTAAGATACATCTTCATTATGTCTCCGCACTTGGCGTTTCCGACCTCTCCGACACCGTTAGCGTCTTCGATGACTCCCACGTTTCTGGGGTTAAGGAAATGATCCATTACTTTGTCGCTGTATAATGCCATGTTTTTGCCTCCGTTATCTTTATAGGATATGCTCCGCCTTGCCTGATTCCAGATCTCTCCACACAGGAGAAAAGCTTCTGAGGTAGGCAACCACTTCACCGACCGATCTGATAATGTAATCCACTTCTTCTTCCGTGGTATCCTCACCTAAGCTCAGCCTCAAGGAACCGTGGGCTACGTCGTGCACTCTTCCGATAGCCAGAAGCACGTGGCTGGGATCCAGGGACCCCGAGGTGCAAGCAGATCCGGATGATGCGCTTATTCCCTTCTGATCCAGCAGGAGCAAAAGACTCTCGCCTTCTATTCCCTCAAAGCAGAAATTAACGTTTGAGGGAAGTCTCTTTTCCTCGTCTCCGTTAAGGGCTGAATGAGGTATTTTACTAAGTCCTTCTATGAGACGGTCTCTCATGGCACTGACCCTGGGAGAGGTCTCGCTCATACAGAGCTTAGCCTCTTTAAGTGCGGCTGCCATGGCCATGATGCCCGGAACATTCTCAGTTCCGGCCCGTTTCCCCCTTTCCTGTGCTCCGCCTTCGATTATATTGGTGAGAGTTATACCCTTCCTCACGTAGAGGAAGCCTACTCCCTTAGGCCCATGGAACTTATGGGCTGAGGCGGATAACATATCTATGTTCATTTCTTCCACATCGATGGGGATGTGTCCCACCGCCTGAACGGCATCTGTGTGGAAGATGACTCCGTGTTTTTTACAGATAGCTCCCAGCTCTTTTATGGGCTGGACAGTGCCTATCTCGTTATTGGCAGCCATGATGGTTACGAGGCAGGTGTCTTCTTTTATAGCCTGCTCCAGTTCCTCAGGTCTTACCAGTCCGTCTTCGTGAACATCCAGAAGTGTTATTCCGAAGCCTTCCTTCTTCAGTTTCTCCAGGGTGTGGAGCACTGCGTGATGCTCGAAGGCGGAGGAGATGATGTGCTTCTTCCCCTTCTTCTCGCCTAGTCTGGCAGCGGATATTATTGCCTGGTTATCTGCTTCAGACCCGCCGGAAGTGAAGATGATCTCTCTCGGGGATGCGTTGATCACTTCTGCCACATCCGTTCTGGCTTCCTCCAGAGCTTCCTTGGCCTTCTGCCCTATCATATATAAACTGGAAGGATTCCCGTAGGTCTCTTCCATATATCTGACCATCGTATCGATCGCGGTTCTGCTCATTCTGGTAGTCGCTGCGTTGTCTGCGTATATCTTCATAAGGTCTCTCCTGTCTGTTTTATTTAATGCCGATTTTATACCTATTTGCCTACCATGTCAATAGGTTTTTTACAAATATTTTGCTTGTTTTTTTATTTACCCTATAGTATAATAGGCAAAAGACTTCAGAAACACAGGAAAGGAGCTGATCGATATGATCTCCACGAGAGGAAGATACGCTCTCCGCGTAATGATAGATCTGGCTGAACACAGGGAGCAGGAACGGGTCCCTCTTAAGGATATAGCGGAGCGGCAGCAGATCTCTAAAAAATATCTGGAAATAATCGTGCGCGATCTGGTCTCTTCCGGGATGATCTCAGGAGTAAGCGGCAAGAACGGCGGATACCGGCTCACCCGCGATGCCGATGATTATTCCGTTGGTGAGATCATCGAAGTGATGGAGGGATCTCTTTCACCGGTGGCCTGCCTGGCCTGTTCAGAGAACGACTGTCCGAGAGCTGAGGGCTGTCAGACTCTGCCTATGTGGTCCGAGTACGACGCCATGACCCGAGACTTCTTCTATTCCAGAAAACTCAGCAGCCTGATCAAATAAACTGATATATTCAACCGCCCAGGAGGGCGGCTTTTGTTTTGCAAAAAACAGCAAAATAATAAAACATAACAGCAATATTATTTATAGATTTACCTACTGGGTTAGTATATAATTAGGCCATGAAAAGTTTTTATGAACAGGAGGTACGTTATGAACCATAAGGAAAGAATAGATGCTGTTATGAATCACCAGCCGGTGGACAGGACCCCTTTCGCACTCGTTGACGGAGGAGCCTGGGTATCAAAACAGGAAAACAAGTCCTATCGCGAACTTTACCACCTTCCCGACGGAGGTGCTTCAATAATCGCTGACTATATGGACAGGATAGACACAGACCTCATCAGCGGAGTGAGCGGAGCCTTCACAGCTCCCCTGAACGCCTTCGGCTGCCCCATCGACATAGATCATCCGGGTAACCCCGTAAACACTAAATCGTATATCACCGATCTCACGGCCGAACTGGAGAAGATCGACATCTCCAGGATCAAAGAGACGCTTCTCGCCAACGACTATTTCCAGTGCATGCTTAACCAGTGCGAGAACATCAAGAAGATCGCAGGCGATGAGAAATACGTATTCGTGGATATAGCAGGCCCTTTCACCAACGCCTGCGTAATGCGTGAGACTGAGCTCTTCATGCTGGACATCATGAAGAACAAAGATCTTGCCATCAAGCTTCTGGACATCGGTACTGAGATCTGCGTGCAGGTACTCCGGCTGCTGAGGGAAAAAGGTGCTGACATTGCCTTTATCGCAGAGCCCTGCTCTTCAGGAACCATGATCAGCCCCAAGATGTTCAAGGATATCGTGGTTCCCAGACTTCAGGAAGTCATGGAAAGGACAGATTTCAAGTACTATATCTGTCACGTCTGCGGAGGATCAGGCAAGCGCGTCATCCCTCTTAAGGAGGCAGGCTTCAATGCCTTCTCCTGCGACTACGCAGTAGATCTGGACCAGGCACTCATCGACAGCGACGGAGCCTTCACCATTTACGGAAACATCAATCCCGCAGGATCCCTTCTCTTCGATACGGCGGAGGACGTATATAACGAGGCTGTAGAGAGGATCAGGATAGCAGACGGCAGAAGCTATATTCTGGCCCCCGGCTGCGACATGGTGTGCGATGCACCGTTTGAGAATGTTCTGGCCATGTCCAGAGCCTGCAAAGATATGGCAAAATAAGAGCATATGATTCACTCAAAATCACCATAAACAAAAGGAGCTCATCGCCCTTAAGGCGTGAGCTCCTTTTGCTTCCACATATTATTTAAGTGACTTTCAGCGATTATTTGAAATCAGGATATGCTCCGCTTGCTCTGAGTTCCTTAAGAGCTGCCATAGCCTTTTCATGAGCTTCTTCAGGTGCGCCTGCAGGGCCTTTGCCCTTAACGAGCTTCTTGAAGAGATTGGTTCTGGATCCATCTGCATAGATGATGTTTCCGCCATATGAGGTGGTGATCAGTGCATAGATAGGATTCAGGATGTTCATGAATACGAAAGGAAGGTAGCTTAACGTAGGAACGCCGAGTACTCCTGAGTGATAAGCACCGCAGGATGACCAGGGTACCAGAGGTGACCAAAGAGTACCGCAGTCTTCAAGAGTTCTGGAAAGCATGTTTCTTCCAAGACCCATCTCGTCGAACTTATCCTTGTACATTGAAGCAGGGATGATGAGTCCGAGATACTGGTCGCACATCGTGGTGATGCAGAATGCACCGGTGATCATGGTTACAGCAACAAGCTGGAAAGGAGTCTTTACCTTCTTGATGAGAGCGCCGAGAAGTGAATCTACAGCACCGATGGTCTGAAGGATGCCGCCGAATCCAACTGCTACGATTACGAGGTTGTTGGTCCAGAGCATGGAGTCCATACCGCCTCTGTTCATAAGCTTGTCAGCAAGTTCATTTCCTGTCTCAGCTGTATATCCGTAGTGAGTAAGTGTGATGCAGTCTGAGAAGTTTGCTCCCTGGAAGATCACTGCGAACAGGCAGCCGATGGCTGACAGAAGCAGGATTGCAGGAAGAGCAGGAACCTTGAGTACTGCTACTACCAGGATGAGAACTACAGGGATCAGAAGCAGAGGGCTCATATGAGGATAGTGAGCAACGATAGCTTCCTGAAGTTCCATTGAGATGGTGGGATCGTAGTTAGCAGATCCCTTAACTCCAAGGATACCATAGATAACGATAGCGATTACCAAGCTGGGGAAGGTGGTGGTTACCATAGCTCCTACGTGGTCAAACAGACCCGTCTGAGCAGAACCGGCAGCAAGGTTTGTGGAGTCGGAGAGCGGTGAGAACTTGTCTCCGCAGCAAGCTCCGGAAAGGACCATACCTGCGATGAGAGCAGGGCTGAATCCCATGGTGGTTCCGATGGTCATGAACGCGATACCGAGTGTAGCGGATACTGTCCAAGCGGATCCAAGAGCGATACCTACCAGTGCGCAGAGAGCACAGGCAAGAGGCAGGAATGCCTTAGGTGAGATGAGCTTAAGGCCGTAGTAAACTACAGCGGGAATTGTACCGGATCCTTCGAAGGCTCCGATAAGACATCCTACGCAGAGGATGATGATGATTGCTTCCAGAGACTGGCTTACAGCGTCAAGTGCGCCGGCAAGCATCTCCTTATAGGTGTAGCCATATACCTTACCTACTACCATGGCTACTGCGCAGGCGATGAGTACAGGAATATGAGGATCCTGGCCCCAACCAAGCACATAGTTGGTGATCATGATCGCGAGAAGCACGATTACAGGGACGAGACCTGCTATCTTGCTGGGCAATCTTTTGGTCGTCTGTTCTGACATAAATGTCCTCCTTTCAGAACGGTTGATAAATGAATGATGATTTATTGTAAGTATTTACAATCGTGTTAATAAATTGTTAACAAAGTTGTGTGTAGAGGTTACCAAATGTTGTATACATTGTCAATATGCAACATGCAATTCTACGTATTTTTTAACAATATTCCCCTTTCAGTCTATTATGACCGGTACCAGCACCGTCACAGCCATGGAGCAGACGATCCCGGATATGAGAGACATGATGGCCACTTCCCCGTTGGTGTATTTTTTGACTGACGGAAGACAGCAGTCCATTCCGGTAGATCCGGGAAGAGATGCAGCTTCGAAGTAGCCTATCTTTTGCGCGACTATAGGGATGATCAGCATGGACAGCACTTCCCTGAATATATTATGCAAAAAACTGATCGCTGACGCTGTGGCGTGACCTGCGTTCAGTATTATGGCAGGAGCCAGTCCGTACCATCCCATTCCCATGAAGATGGCGAGTGATTCCCTGATGGTCAGGGGTCCGTAGACCCCGTATGCCAATCCCATAATGGCCGTGCCCGACATGACGGCTATGGGAAGACCCAGTACCCGGAAACCTATGGAACGGATCTTCCCTAAGATATTTCCCTCTATCCCCAAGCCGTATCCCACTCCTGCA
>JAZQAY010000022.1:0-11963 GCA_045545455.1 Anaerovoracaceae bacterium
GGCTCAAGATATTCGATGCATACAGACCTGCATCTGCAGTCAAGCACTTCGTGCTCTGGGGTATCGAAGATCAGGACATCAGGATGAAAGAGTATTTCTATCCCGACCTTCAGAAGCAGGAACTCTTCTCCAAAGGATATATAGCAAGCCGCTCAAGCCACAGCAGGGGAAGCACTGTGGATCTCACGCTCTTCGACATGAGCACAGGCAGAGAAGTGGATATGGGAAGCCCCTTCGACTTTTTCGGAGAGGAGTCCCATCCTGACTACAGAGATATCACCGAAGAACAGTATGAGAACCGCATGGCGCTTCAGAGGGTCATGGTAAGGAACGGATTCGAGCCATATGACTGTGAGTGGTGGCATTTCACGCTTAAAGATGAGCCTTATCCGGACACCTATTTCGAGTTTCCGGTCTCATCAGAATACCTCAGGAGGTAATTTACCAGGGTTTATGAGATTGGCTATAATGATCGCGATCTATATGGTTATAGTAATAGCGGCTATGATCATATTGGGATCGGTAACGAGAAACTTACAGCTGAAGAAATCTGCTAGGGATATGATCACGTTCATATCCCTGTTTGCGTTTTTTGTAATGGCGATGTTCCCTCTGATAGGAGCGGTCGTTCACGACGGTCCGGTCTGCTGGTTCTTCCAGAAGTGGGGCAATATCTTCATGGGACTGTTCATGTTCTTCTTCATGACCCTTGCTGCAGTAGCGATAATCGAGCTGATCATATGGATAGTTCGCCGCGCTTCAAAGAAAAAAGGCGGCGTACCTCACGGAGCGGCTGCCATGCTCATTATTCCTCTTATCGTAACGGTGGCAGTTAATTTAGCAGGTTCGCAGACTGCACACGACGTAAAGGTCACGAACTATTCCATCGAAAAGGAAAAACTCGGTCTTACGGAACCCACAAGGATAGTATTATTTGCGGATACTCATATCGGAGTCAATTCAAGTACGAAGATTTACGAGGATATGGTTGACAGGATCAATGAACAGGATGCCGACCTTGTGGTGGTAGCAGGGGACCTGGTCACAAGTTCCTTCGGAGCGATGAGAGATCCTGAGACCTATGCATCCATCATGAAGGGGATAGAAAGCAAATACGGAGTTTATGCCGTATACGGAAATCACGACGTGGATGAACCTCTTCTCGGAGGTTTCACATATGCGGGAAAAGAGAATGCCAAAAGGAATCCTGCCATGGAAGGCTGGGTAAACGACTGCGGCTGGAAGCTTCTTACGGATGATGTGACGAGGATCCCCGAACTTAACGATCTTGTCATTGCTGGTCGGAGGGATGAGTCCAGACCGGGTGAAGGCTTCGATGAGAGGGCGCCTTTAAGCGACCTTCTTAAGGATACGGATCCGGATGACAGCATCCTGCTTCTTCAGCATGAGCCTTCTGACCTCTATGAACTGGATGAGTACGGAGTCGACCTTTCGGTAAGCGGTCACACTCATGACGGCCAGATCTTTCCCGGAAACATAATCACGAAAATCCTTACGGAACAGTCCTACGGAATGGAAAACTGGGGCGATGCCATAGTGGTAGTAACTTCAGGCGTAGGCTACTATGGTCCGCCTATCAGGGTATGCACCATAAGCGAGATAGTAGTGATCAATCTGATTTGACTTTTGGAGATAGGAATTGAATCTGAAAATAAACGATAAAACAAAAAATATTTTAATAATGATTTTCAGCAATTTTCTTTTTGCTGTATCGGTAACCGGTTTTATAAGACCGCATGGAATTATCCTTGGCGGAGCTACAGGTCTGGGACTTCTGATAACTCACTACATTCCGATGAAGCTTTCAGTTGTAGTTATGATCATAAACGTGGTGCTTCTGCTTATAGCTTTTGTTACTATGGGGAAGAAGTTCGCACTGTCCACTCTGGCCAATTCCATTCTTTATCCTTCCGTGATGTACATCTTTGAGACTTTTATAGATCTTGGAAAGGTAACAGAGGACCCCATGCTTTCATGCGTATTCGGAGGCGTGCTTATGGGAACTGGGATAGGTCTGATACTGAAGACGGGAAGTTCCACCGGAGGAACAGATGTCATAGCCGTAGCCATAAACAAATATACTCATATGAATCTTTCAGTTCTTCTGTATATGGTAGACGGTGTCATAATGGCCTGTCAGCTCATGTTCTCCAACAGGGAGCAGGTGCTTCTGGGCATATTCCTCATGGCGCTTCTGACCCTTACCATGAACAAAATAATGATCATGGGAAAGAGCCAGATCCAGCTCATGATCTTCTCTGAAAAGACAGAAGAGATAAGGCAGATGATCCTCGGTCAGGAAGATGCGGGAGCCACGCTTTTTCATATTGAAAAAGGATATACAGGAGAGGAAAGCAAAGCCATCATGTGTATCATTCCCAGACGTAAATTCTATGATATGTGCGAGATGATACAGAAGGAAGATCCCACCGCGTTCTGGACAATATCCGAAGTAAACGAGATCCACGGAAGAGGATTCTCATTCGAAAGAAGAGTTTAAACATACAGGCAGTTTATGAGTTTTATTGAAAGATTAAAAAATACAGTCATAGAAGTTGCCTCAGGCGAGAATCATTTCACCATGGAGAGAGGCAGCTTCGACTATTCACAGAGCATATCTGAATGGGTCAGACCGGAGCTTTTGAGGACAGAAACAACAGATACCGGCTTCAGATCCTTTTATAATGCGGAAGATTCCGAATTCGTTCTTGAAGTAAGAGAAGAAAACGGCCTTATAAAGGCAGCGTTAACAGATAGATCAGGCTCCGGATATAACAGATTCAGGATCGGTTTTCCCGTGGGAAAAGATACCCATTTCTACGGTTTGGGTGAGACCCATCACGCATTTGACCTTAAAGGAGAAAAGGTAAGAGTCTTCGTAGCAGAACATCAGAACATCAAGAGAACTGATAAGAAGATGGAGCTTTACGGCCTTCAGGATAAACCCGAGGGAAACCTCTTCAGCTTTGATGAATATGAGTCGTACTACGCTCAGCCCACATTTACTGCAAGCGATAAATGGTTCCTGCATGCGGAGACTAAAGGCTACAGTGAGTTTGACTTTACGGAACAGGGCATCGTCAGAATGATATTTCAGGAGCAGCCGGTATTTTGGATCGGATGGGGAGACACCTTCGAAGAAGTGTCTGAAAAACTGACATCCCTTGTGGGAAGACAGCCTGAACTTCCGGAATGGACGAGTGATGGTGCCATCTTAGCCGTACAGGGCGGCACTGAAATCATCGATAGGAAAATAAAGAGTGCCTCAGATAAAGGAGTCAGGATCAGCGGTATCTGGTCCCAGGACTGGTGCGGATGCAGGAGGACAGGCTTCGGCTATCAGGTCATGTGGAACTGGGAATGGGACAGAGACCTGTATAAGGATCTCGACAAAAAGATCCCCGAATGGAAGTCTCAGGGGATACGTTTCCTGGGATACATCAACCCTTTCATGGCTATCGAAAGGGAACTATACAGATATGCGTCTGAAAAGGGTTACTGCGTAAAGGATAAAGAAGGCAAAGATTACCTCGTGACCATCACGACCTTCCCGGCAGCCATGATAGACCTTACGAATCCGGAGGCATGGGAGTGGTATAAGACGGTCATCAAGGAGAACATGATAGGTCTCGGCATGGGCGGCTGGATGGCCGATTTCGGTGAATACCTTCCCACGGACTGCGTGCTTTATTCCGGTGAGGATCCTGAGATGCTGCATAACAGCTGGCCGGCTCTCTGGGCTAAACTTAACAGGGAGGCTGTGGAAGAGACAGGAAAAGAAGGGGATGTATTCTTCTTTACGAGAGCAGGATATACCGGCACTCCTGAATGGTCCACCATGATGTGGACGGGAGATCAGCACGTGGACTGGTCTGAAGATGATGGTATATCGTCAGTTATTCCTGCAACGCTTTCCCTTGCTATGAGCGGATACGGGATCACCCATTCGGACGTGGGCGGATATACCACGAATGACGTGATGCACAGAAGCAAGGAACTCCTGATGAGGTGGGAGGAGATGAATGCCTTCTCACCGCTTTACAGGTTCCATGAGGGGAACAGACCGGTGTCCAACGTGCAGTTTGATGCCGATGACGAACTTCTGGAGCAGCTCGCATGTTTCAGCAGAATATACGCAGGGCTCAAGCCATATATGAGAGAACTGGAGATACAGAACGCTGAAAGAGGGATACCCGTGATGAGACCGCTGTTCTATCACTACGATGAGGAAAGGGCATACACGATAAAGGACGAATACCTTCTTGGAAGGGATATCCTGGTTGCACCTGTCCTTGAAAAGGGATCGGTCATGAAAAGGGTATGGCTTCCTGAGGATAAATGGATAAACATTTTCACAGGAGAGGAATATACAGGGGGATCGTATGATATAGATTCTCCCATCGGAAAGCCTCCTGTATTCGTACGTCAGAGAAGCGAATGCTTTGATAATATTATTAAACTAACTAAAACGGAGAGGTAATTATGAAAGACCAAAAGACCCGCGAACAAAGCCTTCTTTCCAAAATGAGCTATGGATTCGCCGACATCTACGGTGGAGGAGCCTTTGTCATCATCAGCACATTCTACACGGTATTTCTTACTAAGGCCCTTGGTATGCCCCCGGCTCTTGCAGGAACCATTCCCCTCATAGGTAAGATCTGGGACGCAGTCACTGACCCGATAATGGGAAACATCTGCGACAGGACCAAGTCCAGGTTCGGATCCAAGAGATTCTATATACTAATCGGAAGCATCATCAGCGCCATCACCTTCGTACTCATGTGGGTAAGCATAGGAGAGGGCAACTCCATGACGGTGAAGTACGTATTCTACATGCTCATGTACATGCTGTTCTCAACAGGATTCACCATCGTTATGGTTCCGTATAACGGACTCCTTCCCGACATGGTGGACGACTATACCGTAAGATCCAAGTTCTCCGGTGTCAGAATGATATTCTCCACCTTCGGAGCTATCCTTGCGGGACTTATCCCGACCCTTATGATCAAGGACAACACAGACACAGCGCCTTACTTCACGGTAGCCCTGATCTTTGGCGTCATCTTCCTCATAGTGATCCTCATCACCTTCTTCGGAACATGGGAAAAACAGAAGGAACCTGTAAAGGTAGGCTTCGCAGAGAGCTTCATACAGTCCCTTACCGTATATAAGAGCAGGAGCTTCAGACTGTTCATAGGGATCTTCCTTTGCGGACAGGGAGCTGCAGACTTCGTAACGGGACTTGCGGTTTACTACGTCGATGACGTACTCAACGCATACGGCGGAGGAAGGTTCACATACCTCATGGCTGTCATCCTTCTTTCACAATTCGTCGGGACCATCATCTTCACGCCCATAATGGCGAGAACATCTAAGAAGTTCCCGCTTCTGGTAGGTTTCCCCATTCGTATAGCAGCAACGCTTGCTCTTCTTCTTTTCTCACATGAAGGAGCAAACTTCATGATAATCCTGGTATTATCCTTTATCATAGGACTTGGTATGGCAGGATCATCCACTACGATCTATGCTATACTTGCAGACATGGCTGACGTTGACAGGCTTATCACTTCATTGAGCCGTCCCGGAATCTGCTCCGCTATGGCGACCTTTATCCGTAAGATAGCTACCGGACTTTCCACCGCAGTCATCGGTCTGCTCCTTACCATGGTAGGCTACAGCGAGACCCTGGCAAACGCAGGAGAGAGACAGCTTGAAGCTACCCAGCACGGAATAGCTTACATATACGTATTCGCACCTATAGTTCTCATGATCCTTGCGATCATGTTCACCGTATGGTTCCCCATGAAGAAGAAGGAATTTGAGATCGTAAAGAAGGAGATCGCAAGACGTACAGGGGAAGACGATTCCCAGGCTACAGAAGAAGAGATCGAAGTATGCGAAAAACTCACAGGATTCAGCTACGACAGACTTTGGAATCCTGAGAACGCACTTTCATTTAAAAACGGTAAATAATTAAAGTATTTGGAGGACATATATGAAATATTTTTTGGACAGCGCTAAGATGGATGAGATAAAAGAAGCTTATCATACCTTCGGTATCGACGGAGTGACTACCAACCCCCGTCACATCATGGATTCCGGGAAGACCTTCATCCAGGCTATAACCGATATCGCAGAGTGGATCAAGAAAGAAGGCCTTACAGGCTATGACAAGTTCCCCGTATCCGTCGAGATAGATCCGTATATTGAGGATACTGACGAGATGGTGGATGCAGCTCACAAGATCTCATATATCTCAGATAACTTCGTTATCAAGATCCCCTGCACACCTCAGGGAGTAGCAGCTGCCAGAATACTGGAAAAAGAAGGTATAAGGACAAACGTTACGCTGATCTTCTCAGCGGCCCAGGCAATTCTTCCTGCAAAGAACGGTTCACTCTTCGTATCTCCTTTCATCGGCTGGAAGGAAGCAAACGGAGAGGACTGCAGACAATACATCAAAGATATCGTAGACATCTATAAGAACTATGGATTCTATGGCAAAACTCAGATCATCTGCGCCGCTGTAAGAACACCCAAGCAGTTCGTTGACTGCGCTGTAGCAGGAGCAGACATCGTCACTGCAGGACTTGCCGTATATAAGGATTCCATGACTCACGCATACACGAGACAGGGCATCGATACCTTCAGGAATGCATGGGACAAGACTGCTAAATAAAAGGGGAGTAAGTATGAAGATAGGATTTGCAGGACTCGGCATCATGGGAGAATCCATGGCCGAGAATATCATTAAAAAACACGACGACACGGTTTACGTTTTCGATATCGTAAAGGAAAAGACAGACAAGCTGGCAGCTCTTGGAGGAACTCCCTGCGAGAGCCTTAAGGAGATGGCCGAGAAAGCAGACGTATTCATCAGCATGGTTCCCAAGTCAGAGCACTCAAGAGCCGTGTACACAGAGATCCTTCCTGTGCTTAAGGAAGGAAAGACCTGTATCGACATGAGCACCATCGATCCCAACGTTTCCGTTGAGATCTCCGAGATGGTAAAGAAGACAGGCGCTGAATTCATCGACGCACCTGTCGTGAAGAGCAAGCCCGCTGCTATCGCAGGGAAGCTCGGCATCTATGTAGGCGGTTCTCAGGAAACATATGAGAAGATGAGACCCATACTTCTCTACATGGGTGAGAACGTCATCCGTCTGGGAGATAACGGAAAAGGCCTCGTAATGAAGATCTGCCATAACGCTCTGGTTTCACAGATCCAGAACGGCGTGAACGAGACATCCACGCTTGCAGGCCTTAACGGCATCGATATCCTTACCTTTGCTGAAGCCATCTCATACGGCGGAGCAGGCAACTGGTATCTCGATTCCAAGAAGGACGTTCTTTCCAAGGAAGATTACACCACAGCTTTCTCAATTGAGAACGAGCATAAGGACGTTCACATCTGCCTCGATCTCGCAAAGTCATGCGGATTCAGCATGCCAGGAGAAGAAAACTCTGTAAGGGTATACGACAAGGCGATGGAGATGGGTATCGGAAAAGAGGACTTCTGCGCTACGATCAAGGTGGTGCGCGGTGAGTAAGCTTGACGAACTTAATTCAAAAAACGATTTCCCGATATATGATATAGAAGGGGAAAGATTCAGAAGTTACGGCAGGATCATAAAAACATATGATCCAAGGGACCTGATAAAATGCGCTGTAGAGGATACGCCGATACCTGAAGAGGGAAATATCTACGTTCCTTCATTCGAAGGCTTTGAAAAGATCGCATCAATAAGAGACCTTCAGGACGTATGTTACGGAGGACTTGATATCCAGGCAGGATACTGCAACGGGAGAAACTCGACCTTCAATGGGTTCGAATATCATAAAGCTCCTGAGATCAATATCGCTGTCACGGATCTCTGCCTTGCTCTCGGACACAGCTGGGAGATATCCGAGGATCTCAAATATGACGTCAGCCAGGCAGAAGTCTTCTTTGTTAAGAAGGGTACGGTGTTCGAGATGTTCGGAACGACTCTTCATCTTTCACCGATGAAGATCACTGACGAAGGCTTTAAAGCTGTAGTCATCCTTCCCAAAGGAACCAACACGCCGCTTACCGATGCGCAGAGGGAAGAGGCAAAGCGGGCATATGAGGAAGGGGATAAAGAAGCCAGACTTCTTCTTCAGAAGAACAAATGGGTGGTATCACATCCTGAGAGGGAACCCCTCACCAGACAGGGAGCTTATCCGGGGGTGACAGGACCTAACGTGGAGGTCAGATATTGATACTTAACCATATTTTGTTTTATGTAATCCTGTTCTTGTCTAATATCATCCAGGGGATCACGGGATTTGCAGGGACTCTTCTTGCCATGCCTTTTTCTTTGAGACTGGTTGGTGCGGATATAGCTGTCCCTGTGCTGAACAGCCTGGGATTCGTCAGCGGCCTTTACGTATTTTTAGGAAACCGCAATAAGGTAGTGTGGAGCGAAATAAAAAAGGTCGTTCTTATCATGATACCTTTTATGTTCCTGGGTGTGCTCATAAGGGAGCGCCTTATGGATCAGCAGAAGATACTGTATATGATCCTGGGTGTCCTGGTCCTCATAATGGCATTCAGAGGCTTAAGGGATATATTCAAGAAGGACGGGTCTTCTGAAAAAAAGAAACTGAGCGATCCTGTCATGAACGTGATACTGATACTCTCCGGTATCATTCACGGTATGTTCGTAAGCGGCGGCTCGCTGCTCGTGATATACATGGCTGAAAGACTTGAGGAGAAGGGCAGTTTCAGAGCTACTATTTCCGCAGTCTGGGTGATACTTAACGGGATACTCCTCGTGACGCAGTTCTTTTCAGGAGATATAACGAGGGAAGTCGCGATAAATCAGCTGATCGCGCTTCCGGTACTGTTCCTTGCGATGTTTATAGGCAGCATCCTATATAAACGCATGGAGCAGCGCACTTTCATGATAATCACATACGTATTGCTGATCATCATGGGCATTTCTCTATTTATTTAAACAAGAGGTATATTTTTATGAAAAACTTTCAGATAGCATATTTTCCTATAGGAGTACCCACATTCCATCTTGAAAGCGCTGAAAAGGAAAAGAACGGCTCTGTAGAACTCCTTAAGAACATCTGTGATAACACGGCTGTTCCTGAGGAACTGCTTCTTTCCATCGATAAGCTCAACGCTTTCATGGACGGACTGGATCCGGATCTTCTGATAATACAGAATGCGACTTTCGCAAACGCTGCATATACACAGGAGATATTGCACAGATTCTCGAATGCTCCGGTAGTTCTCTGGGCGTTAAGGGAACCTGTTATAGACGGCGGAAGGCTCAGGCTGAACTCACTCACCGGGGCGTATTCCGCAGCAAACACCATCCGTCAGTTCAGAAAAGAGCCCCTGGAGTTCATCTTCGGAGCTCCGGCAGAAGAGAAAGTCAGGGAGCGCCTCAGGGCTGCAGTCAAGGCTGCAAAGCTCAAGTTCGATCTTAAGTCACTCAAACTTGCAGCGGTAGGTCATACTCCTCAGGGCTTCGGTTTCGGAAGAGCCATGGACGCCGGTATGCTTAAATATTTCGGAGTGCGTCTCGAGTCAATAGAGGCAAGGGAGCTCATAGAAAAGGCAAAAGCATACACAGACGAGGAATGCGAGGCCTTCTTAAAGGATGCTGAGAAGAGGACTGTGGGCCTTGAGAATACTCCTGAAAACAACCGCAAGGATTTCGCAAGGCTGTATAAGGCATATTTTGAATACGTTAAGGATAACGGGATCGGTGCTCTCGCATCCAGATGCTGGCCCGATTTCTTCACTTCCTTCGGAACACCGGTATGCACGGTACTCGGCATTCTGAACGATCTGGGTATCCCCGCAAGCTGCGAATCCGATACATATGGAGCGCTGTCAATGTACATGGGAATGCACCTTACCGGTCAGCCTGCATTTTTCGGAGATCCGGTATCCATGGATGAGGAAGAGAATACCATCACATTCTGGCACTGCGGTATGGCAGCCTGTTCCCTTGCAAGGGAGGACACAGGAGCATGTATCGGTGAGCACTGCAACAGACATATAGGACCGACTCTTGAGTTCGGATGTAAGGAAGCGCCGGCAGTCACCATATTCAGAGTGGGAAGATCACCTGAAGGAAGTTTCAGATTCTTCATCGCATCAGGTGAAGCGATAGATAAGCCGAAGCAGTTCTTCGGGACCTCCATGTCCGTAAGGACAGCTGCTTCTGCTGAAGAGATAGTCAAAACCACCGTAAAAGAAGGCTGGGAGCCTCATTACGCCGTGATCTACGGAGACTGTGCTGACAGTCTGGAGATTTTGGGAAATATGCTCGACATAGAGGTCGAAAGATATTAAAATATATTCAGCATAGGGCGAAAGAATATGCTTTCGCCCGTTTTCGTATACGTGAGGTTAAGCTATGAACAGCAACAGATCAACTGATATAGTAATACTTATAATACTCATAGCTGTGGCTCTGATCAGTTTCTTTCTGATAGCTCCCCTGATGTCTGATCCCGCAACTTTCGACAAGACGATACAGAGCCTGGATGATAAGAAGACCACTGTGGCTGAACTTACTGCCGCATCCACCGCTGCATCAGCAGCCATTACTTTGCTCCCCAACGATATAGGGACTCCGATAGCTGAGAAACTGGTGGATCTGAGCGGATACTTCATTCTCATCTTCTCAGCGATATACCTTGAGAAGTTTCTCACTACCATAGCAGGATTCATCGCCTTCAGGTATCTGATCCCCATTTCCCTTATTGCTCTTGGGATCAACAGATTCTTCAGGTTTGAAGTGGTGAGAAGGCTTGGCTTAAGGATCATAGCTTTCGCTCTCATTCTGGTGCTTCTGGTGCCTGCAAGCGTAGGGGTATCGAACCTTATAGAGAAGACCCACGAATACTCGATACAGCAGACCATAGATGAAGCGAACAGTGCATCGGATGAGATAAATGAACAGAATGACTCCAACGACTCTAATGCGCTTCAGGAGTTCTTCAACAAGGTGAAAGGCGGAGTATCAGGTCAGCTGAAGAAGTTTGAGACCATACTTTCAAATTTCATAGACGCAGTGGCAGTACTAATCGTGACCACCTGTGTGATACCGATACTGGTGCTCTTGCTTCTCGTTCTCCTGTTCAGACAGTTCTTCGGTGTCATGGGATCGATGACAGATGATCTCAACAGGCTTAAAGGAGCTAAAAACAGTATCATAAAAAAATAAAATCAAGGAGAAAACATATGTGGAAATTCAGTGAACTAGAATACAAGCGTCCTGATATGGATGAGATCGTGGAGCTGATCAAAAAAACTACTGAACTTGTGAAGAATGCTTCTTCCGGTGAGGAAGTGCTGGATCTGATGATGAAGGCCGAAAAGACCAGCAGGGAACTTTCGACACTGTTCACCATAGTTTCCATCAGGCATACTCTGGACACAAAGGATGAATTCTATGACAAGGAGAATATGTGGATCAACGAGACGATGCCCACCATCATGCCATATATGCTGGCATATAATGCGGCTATAGAAGAGAGTCCGTACAGACCATATATAGAAGAGAAGCTGGGCAAGCAGTATTTCGTTGAGATGGATCTCCAGAAAAAGACTTTCTGCGAGGAGAATATACCTCTCATGCAGCAGGAGGCTAAACTTACCGATGAATATCAGAGCATCATGGCGGCCTGCCAGGTGGAGTTCATGGGTGAAAAGAGAAATCTCTACGGGCTTCAGAAGTTCTTTGAGCACGATGACAGGGAAGTGAGACGTGCAGCATTCAAGGCATATTCTGACTTCTATCACGGCCATGAGGAAAGACTTGAGGAGATCTGGGACGAACTGATAAAGATCAGGAACCAGATGGGAAAGAATCTGGGCTATGAGAACTATATACCTGTGGGATATATGAACCAGGGAAGGACCGATTACGGTAAGGATGAGGTAGCTTCCT
>JAZQAY010000023.1:0-12701 GCA_045545455.1 Anaerovoracaceae bacterium
CAGGAAATCAGATCCACCGGGAAACTTTCAGATGAACTGAAAGAAGAAATAATAAAAATCGCAAAGAAGTTCGCTGATGGCTACAACCAAAGAAATTAAAAACAGAATAAAGAGCGTCAAGGACACTCAGAAAATCACCAACGCCATGTATCTGATCTCCTCCACCAAGATGACCAAGGCGAAGAGGGAGCTGGATAATACCAGACCGTATTTTGAGATGCTGAAAGCTCAGATAGTCTCGATGATACAGATGAATGAGACTGCTCAGAACGAGTATTTCACGGATGACGCCATATCTTCGGAAGAGATCGACGCCGTATCAAGCGACGAGAACAAAAGGACCGTCGCCTATCTGGTGATCACCGCTGACAAAGGTCTCGCAGGAGCGTACAACCAGAACGTGATCAAGGAGGCCATGAGGCTCATAAAGGGAACGCCGTCATACAAGCTGTTCGTAGTGGGAGAGTACGGCAGAAGGTATTTTGAGGGAAGAGGAATGAATATCGACCAGAGTTTCCTCTACACGGCTCAGAATCCTACCCTTGACAGAGCCAGGGAGATTGCACAGATCATCACCGTGCTCTATAGCCGCAAAGAGATCTCAAAGGCGTACATAGTATACACGGATTTCAGGAACGGCCTGATGGGCGGAGACGTGGATTCCATGGTGCTCCTTCCCTTTGCGAGAGAGAATTTCAGGCTTGACCGCGAAGAGAGACAGGAAGAAAAGGAACTGAAGAGCAGCTTCACGGAATACATGCCAAATGTTTCTGTTGTGCTTAATAATATCGTGCCCAGCTATGTGGCAGGATATATCTACAGTGCCCTGGTGGACAGCTTCTGCTCTGAGCAGAGCGCCAGAATGTCCGCTATGGATGCGGCAAACCAGAACGCGGAAGAGCTTCTGGCGAGCCTGAACCTGGAATACAACCACGTGAGACAGGGTGCCATCACCCAGGAGATCACCGAGGTCTCCGCAGGTTCCCGCGGACAGAAAAAGTCAAAAAAGAAGCGTGAAGAGAGAGAGGAGGGGTTGAATTAAATGACAGGAAGGATCGTACAGATATCAGGTTCCGTAATCGACGTCAAGTTCGAACAGGGACAGCTTCCGGCCATAAAAGAGGCCCTGAAAGTTAAAACAGAAGACGGAACGAGAGTCATGGAAGTGGCTCAGCATATAGGCCACGACATGGTGCGCTGCATCATGCTGGCATCATCGGACGGAATGTCCAAAGGAATGGAAGTCGAGAGAACTGAAGGCTCCATCAGAGTTCCCGTAGGAGAGAAGGTCCTTGGCAGGATGTTCAACGTTCTGGGAGACCCCATTGACGGGGGAGAGCCGGTACCGGCTGATGAACCTCACTGGGAGATCCACAGAAAGGCACCTTCCTTCAGTGAGCTTTCTCCTTCGGTAGAGATCCTGGAAACGGGTATCAAGGTGATCGACCTTCTGGAGCCCTATCCCAAGGGCGGTAAGATCGGCCTCTTCGGCGGCGCCGGAGTAGGAAAGACCGTACTTATCCAGGAGCTCATCCACAACGTAGCCATGGAACACGGCGGATATTCAATATTCACTGGCGTAGGCGAGCGTTCCAGAGAGGGTAACGACCTCTGGAAGGAGATGCATGAAGCCGGCGTTATGGACAAGACCGCCATGGTATTCGGCCAGATGAACGAGGCTCCCGGAGTCCGTATGAGAGTAGGTCTTTCAGGACTTACGATGGCTGAATATTTCAGAGATGAGATGAACAAGGACGTGCTCCTTTTCATAGATAATATTTTCAGATTCGTACAGGCAGGATCGGAGGTATCCACACTTCTGGGACGGATGCCTTCTGCCGTAGGTTATCAGCCGACCCTTGCACAGGAGATGGGTGCTCTTCAGGAGAGGATCACCTCCACCAAGGCCGGTTCCATCACATCCGTGCAGGCAGTATACGTGCCTGCGGATGACCTTACGGACCCCGCGCCTGCTACGACATTCACCCACCTGGACGCTACCACGGTATTAAGCCGTAAGATCGCAGAGCAGGGACTCTATCCTGCTGTAGACCCTCTGGCATCCAACTCCAGGATCCTGGAAGCGGACATCGTAGGTGAAGAACACTACTACGTTGCCCGTAAAGTTCAGGAGATCCTTCAGAAGTACTCCGAACTTCAGGATATCATCGCTATCCTTGGTATGGAAGAGCTGGGTGAAGAGGACAAGCTCACCGTATGGCGTGCACGTAAGATCCAGAGATTCCTGGCTCAGCCCACCTTCGTAGCCGAGAAGTTCACAGGCCTTCCGGGAGTATACGTTCCCGTCAAGGAGACCGTGAGAGGCTTCAAAGCCATCATCGAAGGCGAGATGGACGATTATCCCGAGGCTGCATTCTACAATGTGGGAACTCTCGATGACGCCATCGCTAAGGCTGAAAGCATGAAATAAAGGCGGGGTAGCAGCATGAATACTTTTGAACTTCATATACTGGCTGCCGAAAGAAGCTTTTACGAAGGGCCCTGTGAATCACTGGTCGTTCCCACAACTGAAGGGATGTACGGCATCCAGGCGAATCATCTGAATATGATCGCGGGCGTCATTCCAGGAGAGCTCACCTACAGGGTGCCCGGAGGACAGGATCAGCACGCGGCCTGTTCCAGAGGAATGGTAAAGGTCGAGGATAACGTGGTGACAGTCCTTGTGGACACGGCTGAACATCCCGAAGAGATCGACGTGAGGCGCGCTGAGCGCGCGGCAGCCGAGGCTCAGGAAGAGATCCTTAAGAAGCGCAGCCGTCAGGAATACATGAAGGCCCAGATGGAGCTGGCGAGAGCAACCTCCAGACTGAAAGTATCAAAACTGAAGAAATAGGATATAGTCAGGTCAGCAAGATCGCATATAGGCGATATTTTGAAAACTATGGCAGACATCAGGGAAATGATAGAATTTAATACCCCTCAGGAGGATGAATTCAAGTCGTTCATTCAGACGAACGTAACAGAAAACCTCAATCATGCGAGACATATAGAGACCGAGATCCATACCTTCACCGGGATCTACATGGCTGTAGTCGCAGGAGTTCTCGCTTTCAACTTCTCAGGAAGGGAGACTACTTTTGCGATCATAGTTCACGCGATCATTCTTTGCGGAGGACTGCTTGCCATGGCTCTTCTGGGAAGATGGTACACAGCTTTCGACACTCATATGGCCAACGCGGCTTTTTTGAGCTTCATGGAAAACGAACTGGTACTCGGCAGGATGGACGTGAAGGAAGCTGTAGCGCTTTGGGCCGTTTATTCTGATGCGTATAAAAAGGCTGTGGAAAGCGGCGAACTCAAGCCAAAGGATAAGGCGCTGGAAGCGCTTCCCGCGGACAAGCTCGAGGATTATAAAGCGGTACCTGCGTTCTTTGCTTTCGGCATTCCAAAGAAGAACGCCAAAGGACCCCGTACCAGAGACTTCGTCATGGGTTTCCACGGTGTGATACTGATCTCCATCATGATAATCCTGGTGAAGGATCTTTATGGCATACTGATATGATTTAAAATGCAGGGCAAGCCTGCAGTGATATAAATGATAAAACTGATAGCGACAGATCTGGACCACACGCTCCTCGACAAGGAGGGCCTGGTACCGGAAGAAACAAAAGAATATATCAGAAGGGCAGTTGACAGCGGCGTGTTCTTTGCGATATCTACGGGAAGATCCGTCAAGTCCGCGAGAGGTGTGGCTGACTCCATAGGAGCCGCATATCTGGCGATCTGCTATAACGGGGCTCTCGTGATGGATCCCGTGAACGGAGTGACCATATACGAGAACTATCTGGATGAGGACATAGTCCGCGGGATCGTTGAATACGCTCACGCGCAGGATCTCTACATACAGATGTACGATGAAGGAACCATAGTGGTGGAAAAGCTCCGCCTCGAAAGACATCCCGATCCGGACCTGAGATATGCTGATTACCGGGAGGTGGGAGACTTCCTGGAATACCCCTTCTTCAGGACTCCGAAGATACTGCTTGCATGTGAACCCGAAAGGGTGCCTGCCGAGCAGGCTGCACTGGAGGAACTCTACGGAGACAGGGTCTACATGGCCCAGTCGGATGCCCATCTTATAGAGGTGGTATCCGAAGGGGTGGATAAGGGCATAGCCCTGGAGAATCTGGCCGGATATCTGGGAATCACTAAAGATGATATCGTGGCTTTCGGAGACAACACCAACGACCTTCCGCTCCTTAAGGCCGCAGGCACGTCGGTGGCTGTGGCGAACGCAGTTCCTTCCCTGAAGGGATGGGCCACCTACGTGGCAGAAGGCGAGCGAAGCAAAGGCTTCACCGAAGGCCTGCTCCACTACCTGCCCTGGCTTGGGGATAATAAAGAAATATAATATAAAAAAGCTCCGTTTATTACGGAGCTTGTTTTCTAATGTCAGTCTACGCTGAACTTCTTGGCGGCGTCCACGTATCTGGCCAGGAGGCCCAGGTTCACGTAGTAGTAGTTGAATTTTTCCTTATGTTTGGATTCCACCAGGCCTGCCAGCACCAGCTTCTTCATATGCTGGGAGATCGTGGCCTGTGCGTATCCGAATTCTTCTACCAGATCCTTGGTGCAGACCGGTTTCATGTTCCTGTTCTGCGTCATTATGTACTTCAGCATCTTGACTCTCAAAGGATGAGCCAGCGCATCGGACACGTCTGAGATGAGCATGATCTCGTTTTCAAGAAGTTCTTTGTTGTCTTTTCTTATTCTCATTATCCATAACCTCGAAAAAATATTAACAGACGGTTAAACGCCCCTGTCTGCCCAAAATATTCTATCACATAGTCAGGTTAAAAAACAGGGTGCAAAATATTTTGCAGTGTGATATAATATACCCGAAGCACACGATCATGAAAGCTGAGGAGAATCATGAATTCAGAACAGTATAAGAAACTAGTGGACGAACTGATAGAGCTCCTGGATGAGGGAGTATATATCGTTGATAAGTATGGCACAGGTATCCACTATAACCGGGCAATGGCCAGGACAGAAAAGGTGGCTGTGGACGACGTGCTGGGAAAGAAATTCCACGAGGCATTTCCGGACTTCAACCTGGGCGAGAGTACCATTTTCAGCGCCCTGACGAAGAACAGGTCCACCAGGAGCAACCAGCAGACATATAAGAATATTTACGGCAAGGAGATAACCACCGAAAACTCCACCATACCGGTGATAGTTGACGGGGAGACGGTGGCGGCCATAGAGGTATCAAAGGATATAACAGAGCTCAGGACCATCACGGACACCCTACAGGAACTGAGGGGGGAAGTGGCGGACAAGGCTGAGCCTGCAAGGCTTCAGATACGGAAGTATACCTTCGATGATATCTACGGCGAGAACCCGAAGTTCCAGGCTGTCATTGAAAAGGCCAGAAAAGCGGCGGCAAACGATGCGTCCGTATTCATATACGGTGAGACGGGTACAGGTAAGGAGCTCTTTGCGCAGAGCATCCATAACGACGGAAAGAGGGCTAACAAACCCTTCCTTGCGCAGAACTGCGCTGCTATCCCGGAGAGCCTTCTTGAAGGCATCCTCTTCGGTACTACCAAGGGCGCATTCACAGGAGCCGTTGACAGAGCGGGGCTTTTCGAGCAGGCCAACGGCGGCACTGTCCTTCTGGACGAGATCTCCGCCATGCCCTACGACCTTCAGTCCAAACTTCTCCGTGTCCTTCAGGAGTCATATATCAGAAGGATCGGAGGCTCGAAGGACATCCCTGTAGACGTCAGGATCATAGCCACGGTAAACGAACCCCCTGAGGAACTGATGGCAAAGGGGCTCTTAAGAAAGGACCTCTACTACAGGCTGAACGTAATCAACCTTTCAATACCGCCTCTCAGGGAAAGGATGGACGATATCGAACTTCTGGCCAACAGGTTCGCGGACAAGTTCAACAAAAGATTCAATAAGGAACTCTGGATGATCTCCGACGGAGCGCTGAAACAGCTCCAGTCCTACGACTACCCCGGAAACGTCAGAGAGCTTGAAAATATCATGGAACAGGCCATATCGATGGCTGAGAACGAGCACGTCCTAACAGGTAAGCATCTCAGCATGCCTAATCACGTCGTAAGCAGGGAGCCCATACTCAGAAAGAGCAATGATATGCCGCTGGATGCCTATATGGAAGCCGTGGAAAAGCAGATAATCGCAGATGAGATGATAAGGTCCAACGGAAACATATCAAGAGCAGCAGATGCCCTTAAGATCAAGAGGCAGACGCTGCAGCATAAACTCAAGAAATACGGGATAAAATAAGGGTTAAAGGGACTTCGATGCAAAATATTTTGCTCTAAAAACGCAAAAATATTTGCAGAAGAGTCACAGAAAAAAATACCGTCTGATGAAAGGTTCGTGGTTTTAGTGAAAATGCCACAGGAACCGCAGGGCATCGGGCGGTTTTTTGTGAGAAAATAACAATAATTGTACTTTTATGTATACATTATTATGTTAAAGCGGTGGCACAGGACTTGCAACATATTATGGTAGCTTTCAAACAGCTGACAATTATATAGTTTAAAATATTGTTAAAAGGAGAAATGAACATGAAAAACGTAAAAGTTATCCTCTGGGGATTAGGCGCAATGGGCGGCGGAATCGGTAAGATGCTTGCTAAGAAGCAGGGTGTTGACATCGTTGGAGCTATCGACATCGGTGCCAAGCTCTGCAAGAGCTTATGGGAAGTCGTTCCCGGAATCGAAAGAGGAGACAGAGAAGAAGTTATCGTTGGAACTCCTGAAGAAGTTATCAAGCCGGGTTCAGCTGACGTCGTAGTAGTTTGCACAAACTCCTTCACAAGAGACGTTTTTGACAAGCTCGTATTCGTAATGGAAAGAGGAATCAACGTTATCACTTCCGCAGAAGAGATGGCTTATCCTCAGGCTCAGGAACCTGAACTTGCTAAGAAATTAGATGAATGCGCTAAGAAGAACGGCGTATCCGTAATGGGAACAGGTATCAACCCCGGTCTAATCATGGACCTCCTCGTGATCCTCTGGACAGCAGCTTGCGAAGAAGTTAACCACATCACTTCAAGAAGAGTTAACTCCCTTTCACCTTTCGGACCTGCTGTTATGGAAGAGCAGGGAATCGGCATCACTGTTGATGAATTCAACAAGAGAAAAGCTGATGGAACAATGGCAGGACACGTTGGTTTCGCAGAATCCACAATGATGATGTGCGACGCTCTTGGCTGGAAGTGGGATCAGTTCGGCCAGGATATGGAACCCATCGTAACAGACGTTGACAGAAAGTCCCCTTACGGCTTCGCAGCAGCAGGTAACGTTGCAGGCGTTGCTATGAAGGGCTGGGTCGACATCGACGGCGTAAGAAAGATCGACATGGATCACCCTCAGCAGATCGAACCTGAGCAGGTTGGAATCGACACAGGCGACTATGTGATCCTTGACTCCGTACCTCCTGTAAACATGGCTAACAAGCCTGAGATCGAAGGCGGAATCGGAACCATGGCTATGATCATGAACTGCATCCCTCACCTTATCAATGCAGATCCCGGTCTCGTAACCATGATCGACATCCCTGTACCTCATGCTATCATGGGCGACTTCAGAAACTTCATCAAGGAAGACAAGAAGATCGTTAAATAAGATCTGACAACAAGGAAATCTAACTTTGGGGTCATGTCCGGCGTGAGATCCACGCCGGACTATGCCCTATATAATACTCATTTTATAGGAGATGATCAAAATGGCTAAAAAAGGTGATTGGGTACGTATCCACAACATCGTACTCAAAGCAGAACAGAGAACAGGAAAGCTTCCTGAAGATACAAAGTCATCCGACCTTCAGATGTGGACCAAGGGCTTCCTTCAGGAAGAGTCCGCTGAGATCGGCGACCCCGTTACAGTAAAGACCGCTTGCGGACGTATCGAAAAAGGTACTCTTTACGAAGAAAATCCTCACTATACCCACAGCTATGGTGAATTCGTTCCCGAGATCATCGAGATCGACAAGACCTTAAGAGAAATTTTACACGGAGGTGAGGAATAATGGCACAGCTCGCAAAAGATTATGATTCCGTAATGGGAAGATCCAATGAGATCATGAAGGAAGCATTAGGACTTGACTATGCTCCTTTCGAATCCGGCTCCGTAGCATTCGACTATGAAGCTCTCATGAAGGCTACCAACTACACTCTCGACGAGATCAACAGGATCCAGTCCAGAACAGGCGTTGGAAACACTCCCCTTCTTGAATTAAGAAACATCACAGCTTTCGCAAGAAAGTATGCTAAGCCCGGTTACGGCGCCCGTATCTTCGTAAAGGACGAGGCAGCAAACGCTTCCGGTTCCTTCAAGGACAGACGTGCAGCCTGCGCAGTAGCTCACGCTAAGAAGCTCGGCTACAAGGGCGTAGTTGCAGCTACATCCGGAAACTACGGTGCAGCTGTTGCTTCCCAGGCAGCTATGCAGGGTCTTGACTGCATCATCGTTCAGGAATGCTACGACTCCAAGGGAGTAGGTCAGCCGGAGATCGTTGAGAAGGCAAGAAAGTGCGAGGCTCTCGGAGCAGAAGTTATCCAGCTCACAGTAGGACCTGAGCTCTTCTACACAACTCTTTCCGTACTTGAAGACACAGGATACTTCAACGCATCCCTTTACTCACCGTTTGGTATCGCAGGCGTAGAGACACTCGGATATGAGATCGCTATGCAGTGCAGAGAAAAGCTCGGTAAGGACCCTGACATGGTAGTATGCACCAACGCCGGCGGCGGAATGGTTACAGGTACTGCCCGCGGCCTTATCAAGGCAGGATGCAAGGACACCAAGGTAGTGGCTGCTTCCATCGACCTTACAGGACTTTCAATGGCATCTGACGTTGACTTCAACCGTAAGTCATGCACCACAGGACACACCGGATTCGGAGTCCCTTATGCAACAGATCCCGACCACTCTGACGTTCCCCGTTCAGCAGCACGTCCTCTGAGATACATGGACGAGTATGTAACCACAACTCAGGGCGAAGTTATGTACATGACAGAAATGCTTGCTAACCTCGAAGGACTTGAAAGAGGACCTGCAGGAAACACAGCTCTCGCTGCTGCATTCTCCCTCGCTCAGGAACTTCCTGAAGACGCTGTTCTCGTTGTTACCGAAACAGAGTACACCGGAGCAGGCAAGCACATCCAGCCTCAGCTTGCATTCGCTAAGCAGAACGGCATCGACGTAAGATTCGGCGACCCTCAGACAGAGGACAAGCCCGGAACAAACGTCATCTTACCTAAGGATCCCAGCTATATCAAGCACAAGGTAGCTGACATCAACCACTTCAGACAGTCCAGAATCAAGAAGGCTGTAAAGAAGGCAGGATGTGAGCCCAACGAAGCAGACCTTGTTTACTTAGCAGAAGAGACCAAGACCGACGTAGAATTCGTAAAGAAGACTCTCGGACTCTAAGCTTGAATAGCCGAAGGATATAATAGTTATTACTAAAAATTTTAAGGAGAAAACAGGATGAGAAGAGAAGACGATTTCGAAGTAAGAAGAGAACATCTCAAGAATCTTACCGACGAAGAACTTTATGACAGATTCTGGGACCTCATCAGACAGGTTGACGAACCCCTGCTTGAGTTAGGTTACAAGAATACCACTCCATCCGTAGAACGTGCAGTTCTCTTAAGAATGGGCGTTTCCTCACTGGACACACAGCCTATCGTTAACCACTGCATGGACCACGGCCTCATGGGAAAAGGCGCAGGACACTGCGTATATAAGTTATCAAAATTAGAGAACATCTCTATCCGCGAAGCATCCATCAAGCTCGCTCAGGGCGAAGGTTGGGATAAGGTTGTTGAGTCATTCAAAGGAGGAAAGTAAAGATGGAGCCTTTAAAGAAAAACAAAAAGCTTGACGTCGTTGAAATCCTCAAGGACCTCGACAAATATGAACCCAGAAGAAGAAACTGGGTATGGAGAAAGAGAGCTGAAGATCAGCATATGTATCAGTTCGAATATCATGAACTGTCAGAACCTCTGAAGCAGAGCGTTCCTCTTCCTCCCGCTAAGTTCCTCGACAACATCGACCCTCAGCCTATGCAGACCATCACAACTGAGATCGCATCAGGTAGATTCGAGGACGATATCCGCCGTATGAGAATGGCTGCATGGCACGGCGCTGACCACCTTATGGTTATCAGACACATGGGTCAGTCCCACATCGACGGACTTATGGAAGGTACTCCTCAGGGTATCGGCGGTGTTCCCGTAACACGTAAGCAGGTAAGAGCACAGCGCAAGGCTATCGACCTCATCGAAGACGAAGTCGGCCGTCCCATCAACTACCATTCATATATCTCCGGCGTTGCAGGACCTGATATCGCTGTAATGTTCGCAGAAGAAGGTATCAATGGTGCTCACCAGGATCCTCAGTACAACGTACTTTACAGAGACGTTAACATGGTAAGATCCTTCGTAGACGCCTGCGAATCCAAGAAGATCATGGCCTGGTCCGGCATGCTCCAGATCGACGGAGCTCACAATGCCAACGCCACAGCAAGAGACGCATGGAAGGTAATGCCTGAGCTCATCGTACAGCACGCTATCAACTCCTACTTCTCAGAGAGAGTTGGTATCAGCCCTGACCTGATCTCACTTTCAACAGTACCGCCTTCAGCAACTCCCGCTCCTTGTATGTATCTCGACCTGCCTTATGCAGTAGCCCTTCGTGACTTCCTGAGAAAGTACAAGATGAGAGCTCAGATGAACACCAAGTACATCCAGTCCTCAGCTCGTGAAGCTACAGTTACTCACGTAATGAACATGTTCATTTCCAAGCTGACTTCTGCAGATATCCAGTCCACCATCACACCGGACGAAGGAAGAAACGTACCTTGGCACATCTACAACATCGAAGCTACCGATACAGCTAAGCAGACCCTTATCGGCTTAGACGGTATCATGGACATGATCGAACTTAAGAAGGACGGCCCTTTAAGAGAGAACGCCCGTGAACTTAAGGAAAGAGCAGTCCTTTACGTAGAAGAGATCCTTGAAGTAGGCGGATATTTCAACGCTGTTCAGGAAGGCTTCTTCGTAGACTCAGGAAAATACCCTGAAAGAAACGGCGACGGTATCGCCCGTAAGATCGACGGAGGATTCGGTGCAGGCTTCATCTTCGAGAGAGACGAAGACTACATGGCTCCCGTTACAGCTCACTACGGATACAACAACGTTGAGCAGTACGGCGGAGATCCTGAGAACCCGTCAGCTCTTATCGGCGGATGCACCTTCGAGGATCACTCCAAGATCGTATTCATCGACGAGCTTGACCCTGAAGATTGCGTAGAGAAGAGACTTGAAAAGGTTGCCAAGTACAGAACAGGCGAGTGCATCACTCCTGAAGTTGAGTGGTGCGGCGACAGAGTCATCATGCTCACCATGATGCTCCCTGCTGAGAAGCGTGTAGCTGAAGCAGCAGCTGTAGAACTTGGTAAGAAACTCGGTCTGGTCAACCCCGAAGTTATTTCTGCAGAGATCATGCAGGAAGCTGAAGGTACCAGGATCGAACTCAAGGGTAAAGTTGATTTCGACATCGACCTTACTACTCTGGACGTACCTCCTGAACCGTACGTAATGTCCGATAAGGAACTTTATGAAGAGTTCGAAGGACATGAGCACATGAAGGTCGTTTGCGGAACAGTCGGCGATGACGAGCACTCCGTAGGTATGCGTGAGATCATCAACATCAAGCACGGCGGAATCGAAAAGTGGGGTATCGAATGCGTATACCTCGGAACCTCCGTGCCTGTTGAAAAGATCGTAGACGCTTGTATCGAAGAGAACGCTCAGGCTATCCTTGCTTCCACCATCATCTCTCACGACAACGTTCACTATAAGAACATGAAGAGGATCAACGATCTCGCTATCGAAAAGGGTATCAGAGACAAGATCATCATCTGTGCAGGCGGTACTCAGGTAATTCCTGAAGAAGCTGTCAAGACCGGTATCGACATGGGATTCGGAAGAAACTCCCACGGTATCGACGTAGCTACCTTCCTTGCACAGGAGAGACAGAGAAGAAGAGGAGAAGTTCCTCACGGATTCAGACCTGAAGATCTTAACCCTCAGGAAGACTGATAAAAAATCAAAAAGGGGTCGGGCCAGTAACCCGGCCCCGATTTAAAATCATCTGAAACATATACTATTCAGGTTACATGGGACGGCAAAATATGTTTAAGAATGAAAAAGAATGGGAAGAGGCCATGAAGGAGATCACGGCTGCTTCCGTAAAAGAACTGAAAGTATTCGAACTTATGGGGTTCTGTCTTGATGCCTGTGATTATGATGAAAAAAGTGTGACCTTCTGTTTCAAAGAAAAGGATTATTTTGAAAACCAGTTTTCCAACGTTGAAGGGGCAGTGATATCTGCAATGATGGAGATGGCCTGCGGCACGCTTTCAAATGGCATCGACGGCGGGCTCACCACCGTGATCACAGATATGCAGATATCCTTCATCAGAGGGCTGCGGTTCACAGGTGATGTTTTGTGCAAGGCAACCCTTGTCAAAGAGGGAAGAAGCCTTATCAGGACTAAAGGAGAGATCTTCGACCGTGAGACGGGGAAGATAGCAGTAACCGCTTCAGTAAGTTCGTTCAGGAAATAAAGACCGCAAGGTCGGGAGTAGATTTAATGAAAGTAGACGTACTTGTAGCCGAGATA
>JAZQAY010000024.1:0-10817 GCA_045545455.1 Anaerovoracaceae bacterium
AAGCACTTGGGCTTATAGCCCTTGAGCAAACCACCCTTTTTAAGGGTGGTTATGATTGTATTATTTCGTACATATCAGGTGCTGTTTCTTTTCTGGCGGATTCGATTATATCCTTTACTCTTACGGTAACGGAGGAGTTACCGAATTCGATGTGGATGGTATCTCCGATATTCACCTCGGACCCTGCCTTGGCAACCTTGTCGTTTATGAAGACTCTGCCTTGGTCACAGGCATCCTTGGCTACCGTACGACGTTTGATCAGACGTGAGTTTTTAAGAAATTTATCTATACGCATGTCTATCTCCCATAAAAAAGTGTTTTGCAAAATAACTGCAAAACACATTTTCGCATTTTATCCATAATTTGTCAACCTGCTATGGCACACCAGATAAGAGGAACCAAGAGGGCAGGCAGATAGTTCAGAGTCTTGAATTTCTTGATTCCCATTATGTTCAGTCCGGTCATTGCTATGAGGAAACCTCCGACTATCGATAACTCAGTCATCATGTTATCCGTAAGTACGTTTCCGGCAAGAAGGGTGAGGGCATATATTGAACCCTGCCAGATCACCAGAACTACTGCACAGACTATCATACCGACTCCGTAAGCAGACGCAAGGACCATGGAGGTGACAAGATCAAGGGTGGCGTTTGTGAACAGGAAGGTGTGATCTCCGTAAAGAGCCGCCTGCACGGGACCGAGGATGGAAAGGGTGCCAACACAGAAGATGAGGCAGCCTGTTATTATTCCCGTAGCCAGATTCGAATCATTGCCCTTGGAAGAAGTGAGCCTGCCGACTCTTTCATCTATCTTAAGAAGAGTCCCTGCGATGCATCCCAGGGCAAGGCTTGCTATGAATAGAACGGGATAATTTGAGCCGGGCATGTTTTGCACTACTGAATTGATCCCTATACCGAAGGCAGCAAGTCCCATGGTTTCAAGGAGCCTGTTATTGAGGTTCTCGTTCATGAGGCGCTTGAAGAAGCCGCCAACAAGAGATCCTATTATTATAGCTGCTGCATTAACTATTGTGCCTGTCATGATTAGTCCTCCGTGTTTTAAGATTGGCCTTGACTTAAGCAGATTATAAACCCTATAATGATTGTAGAGTCAAGCACGAAATATATATTTTTCAGAAAATTTATAGGTGAGTGAAATGAAAGAAGATCTTTTTAAAATAGGAGAGGTAGCCAGGCTGTTCAATGTGAGCGTTAGTACTATGAGGCACTATGAAAAGCTGGGCCTGGTGGAACCTGAATACGTGGATCCCGATACCGGATATCGTTACTACAGCACGGACCAGTTTGAGGTGCTCAACACTTTGAGATATCTGAGGCTTCTCGATACGCCTCTTGAAAGCATAAGCGACTTCTTTCATGACAGAAATACCGAATCCATGAAGGCGATGCTCAGGGTACAGAGAGAAGAAGTAAGCGGGAAGATAAACGATCTTTTACGACTTGAGAAGAAGATAGAGCGCAGGCTTCAGTTCATAGAGGAAGCCGAGAGTCACCCCCTGAACGAAATAGAAGACATAATGTCAGAGGAAGCCAGGGTGGTGTGGCTGAAGTATACAATGTCACCCGGTTCCAACGATGACATAGAAAGGTCAATAAAGATGCTGGAGGGGGATCAGAAGGAACCTATGATATTTCTCGGCAAGGTCGGAATTGGGCTCAGCCCTGAGAACCTGTCATTAAGAAAATATGATAGTTACGATATGGTGTTCCTGATACTGGATGATGAAGACGACTTTAAGGGAGAATTCATTGAAATGCCAAGTGAAAGATGCCTGACCATAAGATTCAGGGGGACGCATAAGGACGCTCCTCCGTATTATGATAAACTTCTGGACAGGATGGATGAGATGGATCTCAGACCGGCAGGCCCGTCCAGAGAGATCGCTCTTATCGACTGGGGACTCTCGAAGGATCCTGATGATTTTGTTACGAAGATAGAGATACCGGTAAAATGAAATGAGCGCAGGCATCGCCTGCGCTTTTTTGTGCTACTTTCTATAAACTGTTTTGCCTCCGACCACAGTCATCACGACTTCGGCTTCGAGAAGGGATGAAGGAGCACCCTCGGTGATGTCTCTATCCAGGACGGTAAAGTCCGCATCATATCCGGGGAGGAGTTTGCCGCGTCTTCCTTCAGAGAACGATGCATAGGCTCCTTCTGAGGTGAACATATCTATCGTTTCTTTTAAACTCAGAGCCTTTTCGGGATACCAGGGGCTGTCAGCGCCGGGTTCGCGGCAGGTGGCTGCATAATACATGTTGGGAAGGATATCAAAGGGTTCCACCGGGCAGTCTGATCCGCCTGAAAGATGGATACCCATGTCCTTCATTGTCCTCCAGTCGTAGGATGTCTTTGTAAGTTCAGTTCCGATCCTGTCTTCAACTATGTGCTGGTCTGCTTTAAGGAAAACAGGCTGGATGTAAGCCATAATGCCCATCTCCTGCATGCGTCTCAGCTGGTCGGGCCTCGTTATCTGGCAGTGCACTATTCCGTGTCTGTGATCGGCTCTCGGAGAGTCCTTTAAAGCGAGTTCAAAAGCATCCAGTATCTGATCGATGCATCTGTCTCCTATGCCGTGTATGGCTATCTGCACACCAGCTTTGTTAGCAACTTTCACGAGACCGTTCATCTCTTCGTCGGTGAAGTTGAGTATCCCGCGGTTTCCGGGATCGTCAAGATAGTCCGCTGTCATGGCAGCTGTCCTGGCACCCAAAGCACCGTCGCCGAGAAGTTTCAGAGGACCTATGGTGAAATTACCTGTGGAATCTCCCGTCATATATCCGTCTTTAAGGAAAGCGTCAAGCCTTTCCAATGAAGGCAGGTTGCACTGCTCATAGACTCTCATAGGGAGAAGTCCGTCGCGGTCCAGTTCCATGTATGCATCCAGTATGGTTTTTCCATACAGTTCGGATGAGATCAGAGGAAGGTCATCTGTCTGGATCTCCGTGATACCCTTGGCTATAATGTCCTTGGAAGCATCAAGGACCATCTCCTTGACCGAATCAAGGGTGAGGGGAGGAAGGGCTTCCTCCAAAGTATTCTGTTCATCCTCTCTAAGTATGCCATCAGGATTGGTCTCAAGCATTCCCGCAAGTTCAAGAGCAGGAGTATTGGCGACCGTTATGTGGTGGCAGGTCCTTCTTATTATTATCGGAACTTCATCTGAGATGCCGTCAAGGTCGTTTCTTGTGGGAAGAACGGGGGAGTCCCAGTAGTTATGATTGAAACCGGTACCCCTTAAAGGCCTTCCTGACTTCTTTGCTTCCGGAAGTTTTTCACGGAGAGCATCGAGAAGATCCTCCAGAGATTTCCTTTCCGTCAGATCGACGAAGCTCTTTTCAAAGGCATATTCCAGGAAATGAAGATGGGAATCGACGAAGCCGGGAAGGATAAGTGCTCCCTTGAGATCCTGCTTATTGTCAGAGTCTGAACTCATAGCCAGGATCTCATCATCAGTTCCAAGTGCCTTTATTTTGCCATCCTCAACAGCCATAGCTGATGCTATGGCCGGATCGTTCGTATATATTTTCGCGTTGTAGTAGATATCCATATAAAGCCTTTCGGTTACGATAATAACTTATACTGATATTTTATACGTTTTATCTTTGGTAGGCAAGTTCACCTTTGACGTAGGTCCTGAGAACCTTAACGGTATCCAGATCTTCACCTGCCATTTCAAAAATATCATCTGAAAGGACTGCGAAGTTTGCCTTATAGCCGGGAACGAGCATGCCCAGCTTCTCGAAGCCGCAGATCTCGGCGGATCCCTTGGTATAGAGACGGATGGCCGTTTCTATATCGATGGCTTCATTCTTTCCGCAGTCAGTCCCGTCGTAGGCAACACGGGTAACCGCAGCCTTGAGGTTGGGCCAGGGGTCTGAAGGAACTGCCCATGAGGTAGCAGGGGCGTCTGTGGAAAGTCCAATATTCACTCCCTTATCCAGCATATGTCTTATAGGGTAGCAGAGCTTGGTGCGTTCGGGCCCGAGATTCTTCAGATAGCTTTCGATCTCACAGTACTGGAAGATAGGCTGCATGGCGAAGGCTATGCCGTATAAAGATGCCTTCTCGATGGACTCTTCCTTGGGTTCTGTGATGTGCTCCATGCGGACGTAAGGAGCGGACGTCTTCATCCAGTTCTTTTCCTGAACTACACGGTCTACGACCTTTTCTATCGCCAGACCGCCCATGGCGTGGACTGCAAGCTGGCAGCTGTTTTCTTTGCAGAATTCGATGGCAGATTTGAAGAGATCCTCATCCAGCTCATAGATACCCATATCGTCTGTGCCGAGATAGGGAACGTCCACGTAGGCAGTGTGTCCGGAGATGCTTCCGTCGCTGACGAGTTTGAGGCCCTGTACGTGGATCTGGTTCGCCGGATCCATGGTCTGTTCATTTATGGTGTATTCTCCCGTCTCGCTTGCCTTATCCCAGAAGTAGTAAATGGATACTTCCTGCTTAAGGCCTGTTTCTTCAGCAGCTTTATAGAAATCGAGGACGTCTCCCTCGTCGAAACTGCCGAGATCCGTGAAGCCTGTGATCCCCTGCGAAAGGAGGAGATCACCCAGATCCTTAAGATCGCCGACTTTCTCTTCTATAGTCTGCTTGGGCATGATATCGATCACGAGGTTTCTTGCGTTCTCCTGAAGGATGCCGTTGGGTTCGCCGTTCTCGTCTCTTACGATGTGACCGCCGGGAGGGTCGGGAGTGTTCCTGTCTATTCCGGCGAGTTCAAGCGCCCTGGAATTGACGGCTGCGATATGGACGCAGGTTCTTGCTATGAAAATAGGGTGGTCGGATGATCCCTTATCCAGATCCCATCTGGTAGGAGCGCGGCCTTCAAGAAGTTTTCCTTCGTCGTATCCCCAGCCTTTTATCCACTGACCGGGCCCCATATCTTCAGCGGTTTCTGAGATCACTTTTATGAGTTCTTCTATGGAACTGATCTCAGGAGGAAGACAGGATATCTGCTTGCTGTAGTCTGCAAGGAGCAGACCGTGTGTATGGCAGTCCGTAAGACCGGGTATTACGGTAAGTCCGTTAAGATCTTCTGATTCACATCCTTCTATATCCAGATCTGTTTCTTTTCCGATGCTTTTAATGATGCCGTCTTCAACGATCATGGCGTCTGCATAAGGCATGTCATCATTACTGGTAAATATCTTTGCGTTTCTGTACAGTGTTTTCATATCGGTAACTCCATTCATATATAGATCAGATTTACACCGATATGCATAGCAAGTATAATGCCAAAACAAAAAGCCTTGAAAATCAAGGGTTTTGGGAGTTTACGAGGACTGAAAGGAAAGTTTTTTTTACAACTGCGTGTAAAAAAATATTTACATGTAAAATATTTTGTAATACAATTCCATTAACAAAAGGGAGAAAGGGAGGCCTGACATGATAGAGAATTACCTTGATACGATCACTAACGTTACTAACTACGTGGACGGGATCCTGGTTGTGGACAGCGACTATAAAGTCGTGTATATCTCACAGTATAACCCGGTATTTACTTCCCTTGAAGAGCAGAGGGTCATAGGCAAGACTCTCTTCGAACTTTATCCTGAACTGGACCCGGAATCCAGCACCATAGTAAAGGCGCTGAGAACCGGGAAGATAACCCTGAACAATGAAGAGGTCATGAAGCCCACGGTGGGAAAGACCTTCAGGATAATAGACAGCACCTACCCGATAATCGAGGATGGAAAGGTGATAGGGGCGGTGTCCGTTGCTACCTTCCCTGATAAGAAGGACGCAAGAGCCGTAAGGGTTTCACAGGCCAAGCCTTCCAAACCGAAGAAGTTATTCACCGTATCGGATATCATCGGAAGAAGCCCGCAGATGCAGAACGTGAGGAATCAGGTGGAGCGAATCAGCCAGACATCCTCATCGGTACTAATATACGGAGAGACCGGTACAGGTAAGGAACTGGTGGCACAGTCCATCCATACTGGATCTCCAAGGAAAGTATGTCCGTTCATATCCCAGAACTGTGCGGCCATCCCAGAGAATCTTCTCGAGAGCCTTTTCTTCGGAACTACCAAGGGCGCCTATACGGGTGCTGAGGATAAGCCGGGAATATTCGAGAGGGCTGTTGGCGGGACCATTTTCCTCGACGAGATAAACTCCATGGACCTGGGACTTCAGGCCAAACTGTTAAGGGTTCTTGAAGACAAAAAGGTCACTAGGATCGGAGGGGACAAGCCCTTCGAGGTGAACGTGAGGATCATAGCGGCAACTAACAAAGATCCTGCAGTCTGTGTAAGAGACGGGTCTTTAAGACCGGACCTCTTCTACAGGCTCGGCGGAGTGACCATCAATCTTCCTCCTCTTAAGGAGAGAGAAGGAGATATAGAGCTCATGACGGAGTACTTCGTAAGCTACTTCAACAGGACCATGAAAAAGGATCTTATTGGCGTTTCCCAGGATGTCATGAGGATATTCAGGGAGTACAGCTGGCCCGGAAACGTCAGGGAATTCAGGAATGCAATAGAAGGCGCCTTCAATCTCTGCGAAGGAAAGGTCATCGTAGTATCGGATCTTCCATCATACATCACGAGCGCTCTGGATCTCGATGAGATCCTTCCTGAGACAGATAAGTTCGAAGCACAGATCCAGTGGCTTGGAAGCCTTAAGAAGAACATGGATGCATACGAGAAGACCATGATCGACGATATCATACACCGGTTCGATTCTTTGAGCGCTGCAGCCGACTATATGGGGATTACCCGGCAGGCTCTGAATCAGAAGATGAAAAAGCATGGACTGAGCAAATAATGAAAAGTAAAAGACCTCCTGCAATATTCTGCAGGAGGTCTGTTGGTATATTTAAGTAAGGTCTTAGAATGGGCCGTATCCGATAGCGTTTGCGATCACGATGAGCACGAAACCTGAAACTATCATGCATACGAAGGTCTTCCAGGACATCTTGAGCCAGTCGATGTAGTTGACACCGCAGAGCGAGCAGGAGATGAGTCCGCCGCCGGGCCAGAGCATGTTTGTAAGTCCGTCGCCTAACTGATAGGTGAGTACCATTACCTGCTGGTTGATGCCGAGCATTGTGCCGAGAGGGCTCATGATGGGCATCATCATAACTGCCTTTCCGGAACCGGATACGACCAGGAAGTTGAAAGCGGTTACGAAGAGGAAGATGAGAAGCAGGGTAAGGGTGGTGGGCTTGCCGTCCAGGGCATTTCCCATATAGTATACGAGAGTATCGATGATTTGTCCCTGAGTGAGAAGAACCATGACTGACCTTGCGAGACCAATGGCAAAGGCTGCTGCGATAACAGGCTTGGTTCCTTCGACAAATCTGGTGCAGAGTTCGTTGGGACTTATCTTAAAGATGATCGCTGTGATTATGGCAAACATCACATAGAGAGCTGAGATCTGACCGAGACCGAAGCCGAGCTTTAAGCATCCGTAGGCCTGGAAGAGGACCAGGATGATGAATACGGTGATGGCGATCTTGTGTCTCATGTCGAACTGAGCTTCGCCTGCTTCGATACCTTCAACAGCTTCACCTTTTTCGATGGCTTCAAGCTGCTTTTTGTATTCGTTGGAAACGATGCTCTTGTTGGGGTCTGCCTTTATCTTCTTTCCGTACATGAGTACGCTTACGAGTCCGATAACTGCCATTACGCAGAATACGATGAATCTGTAGCCGATTCCGGAGAACATGGGAAGTCCTACGATCTGCTGTGAGATACCTGTGGTGAAGAGGTTTACCATGCCGCAGGCGAATCCGGCAGTTGCTGCGTACATGATGGTAGCAGCTCCCATCATCTTGTCATATCCAAGAGATACGATGATAGCCGTTACGATGGGGAAGAAGGGATATACTGCTTCGCCTGCTCCCATGATGTTCATTCCTGCAAAGTATGCGAAGAAGATAAGGATCACGATGACGTTCTTACCGTGAACTGCGGATGAAAGTTTCTTTACTGATCCGGTGAGGGTTCCTGTGGAGTTGAAGACTCCCAGGCAGCCTGAGCAGATGAGAAGGGAGGCGATGATGGTGCCGCCTTCAACGAAGCCCGTGTATATAGATGTAAAGAATCCGATAAAGCTTATTGGGTTTTCATTTTCGACAAACCGGAAGTTGTCGGGATTTACCAGGGACTGTCCTGTTTCGGTTACTGTACGCTCGAAGGCGCCGCTGGGAACGATGTAGGATAAGATAGTTACCAGAAGCATGATAGCGAACATGATCACGAATACGTGCGGCATCTGGAATTTTTTCTTGTTGAGAGTCTCCATTTTTTTCTCCTTACTTTTTGTCTTTGGGTAGGTGCTTGATAAGTGCGATTCTGTGATGGACTTTTGAGCGCGTCATCAGTTCTGTTTTAGCTGCCCACATTAATAGCAAGGCCTGTGCCAAAGTGCGAAAAGCCTTGAAAATCAAGGGGTTTCACGTTTCGACAGGTTTTTGGTGTAAATATATTTTTACAGCGCTTGTAAAAAAATGTTGACGCAGGACAAAAAACTTTACGTTCCGGCAAAAGTTTTTTGCATATTTTAAAAATATTGATTGTGCCTTTTCTGAACGATATGCTAACATTACTTCAACAGAAACATTTCCTGAACCTTCAAGACGTTTGAGCGCGTATATAAAGGAGGAAATCATGAATAAGATCCTGGAAGATGCCAAACTGATCAGCACATTTATAAAAGAAGACAGAAGAATCATCCATAAGAACCCCGAGGTCGGCTTCGACCTTCCTGATACTGTAAGATTCGTCAAGAAGAGACTTGACGAGATGGGTATCGACAACAAGATCTGCGGCGGCCCTATATCTAAGGAAGTAAGGGAGAAATTCCTCAGTGCAGGCTTCCCCGACATGGAATTCTGTTATGGAGTCGTGGCGGTTATCGGAGAGGGAAGCCCCTGCATACTCTTAAGAGCGGATATGGACGCTCTTCCGATGCCTGAGAATGCAGACCTGGAATTCAAATCATGTGTCCCCGGGAAAGCTCATATGTGCGGTCATGATGCACATACCGCGATGCTTCTCGGAGCTGCAAGGCTCTTAAAGGACAGGGAAAAGGAATTAAAGGGCACAGTGAAGCTCATGTTCCAGCCCGGAGAAGAGTGCGGCTGCGGATCCAAGTTCATGGTAGATGACGGAGTGCTGGAAAACCCCAAGGTGGATGCAGCCTTCATGATCCACGTAATGTCCAATCTTGAGACCGGAAAAGCTGAGTACTCAACCGGAGTCATGTCAGCAGCAATGGATACCTTTATGGTAGACATTAAGGGTAAGGGAGGCCACAGTTCAGAACCGCAGAAGGCGATCGATCCTCTTCTGATATCCAATCAGCTTTATACAGCACTGAACGTACTTACAGGACGTGAGTGCGATCCGAGAGAGACCGTGGCGCTCACAGTCGGCGTTCAGCAGGGAGGATCTGCCATCAACGTTATTCCTGATGAATCCAGGATAGCTTTCAGTATGAGATCCTTCCATATAGATACAAGGAATCATATGCTGAACAGGATCCCGGAAATAGTAGACCATACGGTGAAGATGTGGAGAGGGGAATACAGCATGACCGAGTTCCACACTCCGTCGACATATGTAGAGCCTGAACTCTGCACGGAACTCAAGCCTTCCATAGAGAAGATACTGGGAGCCGGAAATATCAGAGAGGTCAGACCCTTCTCGGGTACGGAAGATTTTGCATATGTCGCTGAGAAGGTACCCAGCATGGCGATGTGGCTCGGGGCGGGGGATCCCTCCGGAGCTCCGCTTCACAATCCCAATATGGTACTTGATGAAGAAGCGTTCGAACTGGGAGCGGCTATACATACTCAGGTCGCTGTAGACTGGCTGGAAAGCAATTCAAAATGAACTGACATAAGACATGAATGATGATGGACTCCGCCTCATATCCTTATGGAATAGGGGCGGAGTCCTGTGCGTTTTCCGACATTTAGTTATACATAATATGTAGTAATACAATATATATAAAGTAATTTATGTATACAAAATATATTTGAAAAACCCACTTGACAATGGGGATATATGGTGATATATTAATAAAGCTGTCGAAAATGACAGCCACGCACTTAAGAAAACTTGTTAAAAAGTTAAAAAAGTGCTTGACAAGATAGCACTTCGGTGTTATCCTTGAATAGTTCCGCGTCATGCGGACCTGAACCTTGAAAACTTCATAGTGTAAGAATGATAGTAAGAGATCTTTGATCTCAAATCTATTTGAAACAATCAGCAGAATTGGTAAGACAATTCGGCGGATAGTTTCCGACAATTCTTGAAAAAGACAATAATTCTTAGCGGAATAGCTAAGCGAGAGTCTTGAGTAAGACAAATTCGAATTTAGACCTTCGGGTTTAGATAAACATTCAATTAAGAGTTTGATCCTGGCTCAGGATGAACGCTGGCGGCGTGCCTAACACATGCAAGTCGAGCGAGATACTTATGAACAGAGATTCGTCAACGGGAATAAGTGGAAAGCGGCGGACGGGTGAGTAACGCGTAGGCAACCTGCCCCTTACACAGGGATAGCCATTGGAAACGATGATTAAAACCTGATGACACCTAGTGATGACATCTTCATTAGGTCAAAGATTTATCGGTAAGGGATGGGCCTGCGTCTGATTAGATAGTTGGTGAGGTAACGGCCCACCAAGTCAACGATCAGTAGCCGACCTGAGAGGGTGATCGGCCACATTGGAACTGAGACACGGTCCAAACTCCTACGGGAGGCAGCAGTGGGGAATATTGCACAATGGGGGAAACCCTGATGCAGCAACGCCGCGTGAAGGAAGAAGG
>JAZQAY010000025.1:0-3793 GCA_045545455.1 Anaerovoracaceae bacterium
ACCTTGGACATGGCCTTAGGCACGTTGTGCGCAGATTTGAACGTGAACTCACGGTTAAGGGTGAGGTTCCAAAGAACCGAAAGTATGAGAGCTACGAGGTAGCTCGGCCAGTACGGCAGCTTGAAGAGCTCGCTTAAGACCGTGAACGCCACAGTCTCGATGATCCCTGCCGATAATGAAAACAAAGCAAATTTGATTACCTGAACAGCGTTTTCTTTTCCTGTAAGCTGCTGAGTGTTTTTGACTTCTTCCTTCACCTTTTGCTCCTTCCGGCCAACATGCGGCCAAAACAAAATACAGTATAATTATCTAACTCTTTTAACATTTAGTCAACAAAAAACTGCTATTTGAATGTTTTCATGATATAATGGTCTCATCATCTAAGGAGGTGCATCATGTGGACTAAAGAAAGCATTCACGAACTGGTTGAAAACCAGAAAAAATATTTCAGAACAAACGTAACACTCGATATAGACTGGCGTATACATCAGCTGAAGAGGCTTAAGACCGCCTTAAAGCTCTACGAGGGAGACCTGATCTCCGCCCTTCAGAAGGATCTGGGAAGATCGGAAGCGGAAGCATATCTGGCAGACATCGGCTCACTCATAATGGAGATAAACGAGACCATAGCAGGCCTCAGGCGCTGGGCAAGGCCTGAGCTCCACTTAAGCGGACTCACCTGCTTCCCAAGCATCTTTACTAGAGTATATAAGATGCCCTATGGAACGGCTCTCATCATAAGCCCTTTCAACTTCCCGGTGCTTCTGGCTCTGGGTCCTCTTACTGCGGCAATCGCAGGAGGAAACACAGCTGTCATCAAAGCGAGCTCCAAGTCGCCTGAAACGACTAAAGCCCTTCAGAAGATAATAGCTGACATCTTCCCTCCGGAATACGTTACCGTGGTCGACGGAGGTCATGACGTAGCAGATCTCTGCCTTGAAGAAAGGTTCGATAAGATCTTCTATACAGGCTCCCCTAAAGTGGGGTCCCACGTCATGGAGATGGCATCCCACAACCTCACCCCTGTAGCACTGGAACTGGGCGGAGAGACCGGAAACTGGGCGATAGTAAGAAAGGACGCAGAGATCTTCGATGCTGCCAGAAAGATCGCCTTCTTCAAGATAATGAACAGCGGTCAGATCTGCATAAACGTAAACCAGGTGGCGGTGGAGGAAACGGTGGCAGATGAATTTCTGGACTGTCTTAAGTCCGAGATCGAACGGCAGATCGGCGAGGATCCTCTGACCAACCCGGAGTACCCTCACCTTATAAACCGCGCAGCCTATGATAAATGCGAAGCTAAAGCAAAGGAATATGAGGACCGCATCGTAGTCGGAGGACACGGTGATCCCGATACGCTCCGCTTCGAGCCAACTGTGATCTACCCGGTGGATCCCGACGAAGAGATAGTCAAGCATGAGCTCTTCAGTCCCCTTCTTCCCGTCGTTCCTTACAAAGAATCCGAAGAAGATGCTTTGCTCGATGTCATCGCATCCCGAGAACACGGACTTGCCTTCTATCTGTTCACAACAGACAAGGCCCGCGCTAAGGAGATCATGACCACACAGCAGTACGGCGGAGGCTGTGTAAACGAGGTCTGCCTGCATCTGATGGTAAAGGGAGTTCCATTTAACGGCACCGGGCACTCCGGCATGGGAGCCTATCACGGCGAATGGGGCTTCAAGGAATTCACCCACCCTCAGACGGTGCTCTTCGGCTCCACCAGATTCAATCTGCCCCTTCGCGAGCACCCCTACTCAGGCCTCGAAGGCGAATGGAAACTTCCGGTACTGAAGAAGTTCCAGAGATAATGGCTGGAATCGATCATCAGGCCCTGCACGGTAGATACTTAATAAAATAATAGGATAATATCGATAAGAACACTTTATGAAGCAAAAAATGTCTACAGGATCCCCCTAAAAAGGGCTTGTCTGTAGACATTTTGTTTTAAACTTTGATTTATATAGATAATACCTCAAAAGATAAAATAATATCTACAGAATTCCCATGGATCAGGTCAATCTGTAGATATTTTGTTATTTTATTTGGGTTATATAGATATAACAGCAAATAATAAAGAATTATCTACGAAGTCATCCAGCACATCCTATATGCGTTATTTCAGCAGAACTCTATGGCTGTCAATGCATATATCAGCGCAGCCTTGGGAAGATGATCTACGGGGATCCTTTCGTCCAGCGCGTGGCAGCACTCTATGAATCCTGGCCCCATGATGATGGTGGGCGTATCAAGATAGGTCGAGAACAGCCCTGCGTCTGCCCAGGCCGGGAATGCTTCCACAGGTGCATCGATCCCGGTGATCTCATCAGCGTACTTCTTAGTTATAGTTACTATTGGATGAGACGGATCAGTATAAGACGGTCCGTGCACGTAGCCTTCCTTCATCTCAGCCTTACCCATGGGCTCCACATCGCACACGAAGTCCGGATCGTCTGCCCTGATTTCTTCTGCCAGATCGATGAATTCTTTGCTCAGGCTGTCGTAGGTCTCCTTGGTCGTGTATCTTTTATCGATATAGAGTTCGCACTCTCCGGGAACAGTCGAAGGCTTGGTACCTCCGTTTATGACACCGATGTTCAGGATGCCGCCTGCTGCTTCAGCTTTAGGGATCAGTTTCTTTTCTACACCTTCGATGAACTTCACTGCCTTGAGTATGGCATTCACGCCCTTATGCATCTCGCCGCCATGAACAGCTTTTCCTTTAAAGGTAAACCTGAACCATTCAAGACCACGGTTGGCATTTCTTACAGTGAGGCAGGTCGGCTCGCAGATTATGGCAGCGTCCACTGAAGCAACCAGACCAGACTCGATAAGATCGATCGCTCCCCAGCTGTTCCATTCCTCGTCAGCCACTCCCGCAAAGATAACTTTGCCGGACTTGAGAAGCCCCGTCTCCTTCAGTGCCACCATAGATACCATGGCAGAAGCCAAAGGCCCCTTCATGTCTGAAGTTCCCCTTCCCCAAAGCTCACCGTCGATGATCTTAGGATCAAAGGCGTCCTCCATACCAGACGCCAGCACCGTATCCATATGGCCGTTAAGCATGAGAGTCTTTCCGGGAACTCCGGAATCTAGGGTAGCTACCACGTTATAGTGGCGGTCCTCTTCAACTACTATGACCTCACAGGGTATCCCGTGCTTGTCAAAATATGCCTTGATGTACTCGGCAACTTCCTTTTCCTGTTTCTGTATCTTATAGTGAGACTCCATGCGGACCATGTCCACTGTAAGTTTCACAAGTTCGTCCTGATCGATATGATCTTTAAGTAATGCTCTGATGTCTTCCATAGATGTCCTCTTTAAAATAATATTCAAAATACTTACTGCATAATTTTACAACATTAGGGTTAGAATATCAACATTATGCTCAGCTTTAATGGTCAGATTCAGTAACTTCAGGCTTTTCTCTTAGTCGCTCTTCTATTGAATCTTTAATGTCATAGTTCCCGGACATGACTCCTGTAAGTGAATCCGTGATGCTTTCTATCGCATAACATTCAGGTATTAACCTACCCACGACCTTTCCATTGTCAGTAACTATGATCTCACTGCCATTTATTACCATATTAAGATACATGTCGAAATTGTTTTTCATTTGAGTAGAAGTAACTACTTCCTGAATCATATTTTTCACTCCTTCTCATTTAAACTGTTATTTTGGCTATTTTTCAAGAGCGTTTTATCATATTCATAATACATCTTTATTCCGCAAAATACTATTACCTAAATTTCGACAAAATACTGCAAAAAACAATAATAACTACCGGCTCAG
>JAZQAY010000026.1:0-13269 GCA_045545455.1 Anaerovoracaceae bacterium
CGGAATGCTCGCAGGAGCCATCGCAGCAGGCGTACTGCTTGCTATCATGATGGCAAACGCAGGCGGAGCCTGGGACAATGCCAAGAAGTACGTTGAAGAAGGACACTTCGGAGGAAAGGGATCAGATACACACGCTGCAGCTGTTATCGGTGACACTGTAGGTGACCCCTTCAAGGATACATCCGGACCTTCCATCAATATCCTTATCAAGCTTATGACTATCGTTGCAGTAGTATTCGCACCTCTGTTCGTACAGATCGGCGGACTCCTGTCAATGTAATAAAAGGCAGCAAGGCTCCCGGAAGGGAGCCTTTTTTATGTCAAAAAATGAATTGACGTTGAATTAACACCTGATGTGTGTTATATTACTTTGGTAAAAAATGAAAAAACGAAAGGATAATCTATAATGAAAGTAATTACTTTTGGAGAGATCCTCCTCAGACTGGCATCTCCGGGATATACCAAACTTTTCCAGAAAGAAAATCTTGAGGCAACCTTCTGCGGAGGGGAAGCCAATGTAGCGGTATCTCTTGCTATATTCGGGCTTGATTCGGCATACGTTACTAAGGTGCCTGATTCAGATGTCGGGCATGCTGCTATAAATTCCATGAGATATTTTGGAGTTGATACGAAGAACGTTGTTTACGGTGGGGACAGACTTGGTCTCTATTACCTTGAAAAGGGAGCTTCACAGCGTCCTTCCAAGGTTATCTATGACAGAGCTTATTCTGCGATTTCCCAGGCTAAAAGAGAAGATTTCGACTGGGATAAGATATTTGATGGAGCTGACTGGTTCCACTGGACAGGCATCAATCCTGCTCTTTCGGATGAGCTCGGTCTTATCTGCGAGGATGCATGCAAGGCTGCTAAAGCCAAGGGCCTGACTATTTCATGCGACCTGAATTACAGGGGTAAACTATGGACCCCTGAAAAGGCCCAGTCGGTTATGAGACCTCTTATGAAATACGTAGACGTGCTTATCGCCAATGAAGAAGACTCCGAGAAGGTGCTTGGGCTGAAGTATGAGGGCACTGACGTTGAAAGTGCTGAACTGAACAGGGCAGGCTACGTATGGACCGCTCAGCAGATCCACGAACTTTATGGCTGCAAGTTCATAGCGACTACTTTAAGAAAGAGCTTTTCTGCAAGCCGCAACGGCTGGAGCGCCATGCTCTACGATGGGGAAGCAGGAAGAGAATACTTCTCAAGTGAGTATGACATCCAGATAATCGACAGAGTGGGAGGAGGAGACAGCTTCGCCGGAGGTCTGATCTACGCTCTTACACAGAAGATGGAATGTCAGGATGCCATAGAATTCGCTGTTGCTGCAAGCTGTCTCAAGCATACAATGGAAGGTGACTACAACAGAACTACTGTAACAGATGTTAAGAACCTTCTTAAGAGCGGCGGAAACGGCAGGGTAATTAGATAACCTTATATCTTTACCTTTTCATTAATTATTTAACAAATCTTTACTTTTTTATATAACTTGTTATAATTAAAGTAAAGATTTTGTTATTATGAGGAGAAAGATGAAATATACAGGCCTTGAAAAAATACTCTCAGAACGCGGTATCAGGAAATCCGAACTCACTAAAGAACTCGGCATATCATCGAGAACCATAGCCAAGATCGCAAAGGAAGAAAAGATTTCAGATCTGGTACTTGATAAGATCGCAAAGTATCTTGGATGTTCCCCTGAAGATCTGGTGTCTGATAAAAAACAGGATAATGGACAGCTTAGTATGGAACAGCCTGATATGGATCAGGATAATTCCATGAAAAAGGTGGTAATATTCGGAGGGGGTACTGGAATATCTTCCATACTTTCCGGACTAAAGCTGTTTCCTCTGGACGTTACTGCAGTAATAGCTGTGAGTGACGACGGTTCCAGTACAGGTGTTCTTAAGGAAGAACTGGATATACCTGCGGTCGGAGATGTGGGGAAAGTGCTGCTTTCAATGGCAAACGTGGATAAGGGATTTACGGATCTTTTAGGTTACAGGTTCCACAAGTCCGGTACACTTCAGAATCATCCGGTCAGGAATATTTTGCTCGCTGCGCTTATTGACCTTAAAGGAAATCTTACAGAAGCTGCCAGATATATGGGAGGTCTTCTCAAAGTCAGGGGGACAGTTCTTCCCCTGACTGAAGAGAAAGTTGAACTGATAGGTCACGGCAAAAACGGCGACTTTATGGGAGAAGTAGCCATCGGACATAATATGAAGGATATCGATTATATAACTTACGACCATCCTATCAGGGTAAACTCTGAAGTCGTGGATAAGGTTATTGGTGCTGACATGGTCATACTCAGTCCGGGAAGCCTCTATACAAGCATCATACCGCATCTGCTTTCTCCTACAGTGAGAGAAGCCCTTGCGGTCTCACCGGCACCTGTTCTTTATGTTTCCAACCTAGTGACACAGCCCGGTGAGACAGACGGATACAGCGTCAGCGATCATATAAAAGTACTTAACAGATATCTCGGTAAAAGAAAAGTAGACATTGTTTTAGCCAATACAGGCAGTGTGTCATCTGAGATATCTGACCGTTACAGGACCAGAGAGAATAAGTTCAAAGTCGAACTTGACAGGGATGAAGTTAAGGCTCAGGGTGCCAGGATAATCGAGGATGATTTTATCAGGATCGAAAGCGGTACCATAGTTCATGATGAAATAAAAACTGCTTATAAGATCTTCTCTTGCCTTATGTAAATAATGATTTAATAAAATTGACACTTAATACAAGATAGTGTATAATACTGTGTTGTTTTTAAAAATAGACACAATTATTATACACTTTTTCAATTGAGGTAATAATATGGGCAAATATTTTGGTACAGACGGCTTCAGAGGAGAAGCCAATAAAGATCTCAACTATGAGCATGCCATTAAGATCGGCCGTTATATCGGCTGGTATTACGGCAAGCGTCTTGGTAAGAAGGCAAAGGTAGTGATCGGTAAAGACACGAGACGTTCAAGCTACATGTTTGAATTCGCTCTTTGCACCGGTCTGGTAGCATCAGGGGCTGATGCATATATGATGCACGTTACCACGACTCCATCGGTATCATATATTACCAGGGTGGATGACTTCGACTGCGGTATCATGATCTCCGCATCCCATAATCCTTACTATGACAACGGCATCAAGATCGTTAATTCAAACGGTGAGAAGATGGATGAGGAAACTCTCCTGAGGATCGAAGACTATATCGACGGTAAGACTGAAGTTCCCATGGCAGAACGTGAGGAGATAGGAAGAACTGTAGACTATTCATCTGGAAGAAACCGTTACATCGGATATCTCATCGGGCTTTCCAAATACAGCTATAAGGGAGTCAAGGTCGGTCTTGACTGTGCAAACGGTGCTTCCTGGCAGATCGCCAAGAGCGTGTTTGACGCTCTCGGTGCCAAGACCTACGTCATAAACAACGAACCTGATGGTTACAACATCAATACCGACTGTGGATCCACTCATATCGAGCATCTCCAGAAATTCGTCGTGGAGAATAAACTTGACGTGGGTTTCGCATTTGACGGCGACGCTGACAGATGTCTCTGTGTGGATGAAAATGGAAACGTAGTTACCGGCGATCACATAATATATATCTATGGTCTCTATATGAAGGAAAGAGGCAAACTTGTAAACAATAAGGTCGTTACTACCGTAATGTCCAATTTCGGTCTCTACAAGGCTTTGGATAAGGTCGGTATCGAATACGATAAGACCAAGGTAGGGGACAAGTATGTTTATGAGAACATGGTACAGACCGGAAACCGTATCGGAGGAGAGCAGTCAGGACATATCATATTCACCAAGTATGCCACAACAGGCGACGGTATCCTCACATCCATAAAGATGATGGAAGTAATGCTTGCCAAGGAGAAACCCATGAGCAAGCTTGCGGAACCTGTGGTATTCTATCCTCAGGTATTGAAGAACGTCCGCGTTAAGTCAAAGCCGGATGCTCAGAACGATCCCGATGTACAGGCTGCGGTTGAACAGGTGGGAAAGGAACTGGGAGATACCGGACGTATCCTCGTCCGTGAATCCGGAACAGAGCCTGTCATCCGTGTCATGGTAGAAGCAGGAACGGAGGAGATCTGCGAGAAATACGTGGATCAGGTAATCGACGTAATCACTAAAAAGGGCCATCTGGCTTAATATATTATCACTTACTAGGAGGACAAAAATGAGAGTAGTTATTCAGGACAATTATGACAAGATGTGCAAGTGGGCAGCTGACTATATCGCTGCTAAGATAAATGCTCACAAGGAAGACAGCCCTTTCGTACTGGGTCTTCCCACAGGTTCATCTCCCATCGGAGTATATAAGGAACTTATCGCCAAGAACAAGGCAGGGGAAGTATCCTTTGCCAACGTAGTTACATTCAATATGGACGAATATCTCGGACTCCCTCATGAGCATGATCAGAGCTACTGGTATTTCATGCATGACAATTTCTTCGACCATCTCGTAGATATGAAGCCCGAGAATATCAACATTCTTAACGGAATGACTGATGATCCGGAAGGCGAGTGTGCAAGGTATGAAGAGAAGATCGCATCCTATGGCGGTATCGACCTTTTCATGGGCGGTATCGGTGTTGACGGACATCTTGCTTTCAATGAGCCTTATACATCACTCACATCAAGAACCGGTGTCAGAGATCTGACGACTGATACCAGGATCGTAAACTCAAGATTCTTTGGAAATGACCCTAAGGCAGTACCTGCCCAGGCACTTTCAGTAGGTATCGGAACAGTAACTGACTCCAAGGAAGTTCTGGTCCTTATCTCCGGACATAATAAGGCAAGAGCAATGGCTGCCGTAGTTGAAGGCGGAGTATCCCAGAAGTGGACCTGCAGCGCTCTTCAGATGCACAACGCAGCTATCATCGCATGCGATGAAGAAGCATGCGGAGAGCTCACTGTAGATACCTACAAGTACTTCCTCGATATCGAGAAGAAGGAAAGACTGTAATACCAAACGGCGATGGTATACATCGCCGTTTTTCTTTAAAAAATCTATACGATAAGGAATTTAAATTATGTATACTATCAAAGAATTATATGATCTGGATCATACACTGGCTAAGGATTATCTCAGTCAGTTCACTTATCCCTGGGAAGCTCTCAAGGGAATAAAGGACATGATACTTGAACTTGGGCCTACTCTTGGGGATGATTATGAGGAATTGTCCGAAAACGTGTGGGTGCATAAGACCGCTAAGGTATTTCCTTCGGCATATCTTGGAGCTCCCTGTATCATCGGACCTAACACAGAAGTACGCCATGGAGCCTTCATAAGAAGTTCTGCTCTGGTAGGTGCTGACTGTGTTGTGGGAAACTCTGTTGAATTAAAGAACGTCATTCTGTTCGATCACGTACAGACTCCGCACTATAACTACGTGGGTGACTCTATACTCGGATATTACAGCCATATGGGTGCCGGCTCCATCACGTCAAACGTAAAGTCTGACAAGACCCTTGTAGTTGTAAAGGACGGAGACGAAAAGATAGAGACCGGCATCAAAAAAGTCGGCGCTATGCTGGGGGATTATGTTGAAGTAGGCTGTAATTCCGTGCTCAACCCCGGTACCATGATAGGACGTCATTCAAACATCTATCCTACAAGCTGTGTCAGAGGAGTCATCCACGAGAATTCCATCCACAAGAATGACGGAACAGTCATTGAAAAGAAATAACGGGTGCCTATGAAGACAGTACATATTGACAGAAAGAAAAGCAGGACGATCCTGAAATATAAGAGAATGACTTATAGTGTGGTTACCGGAACTGCAAACGAGGAGTCTGTGGGATGTCAGTTTTTTGCACTTGAAAACGAGGAATGTGCTACATTCTTCACACTTAAACGTGTACATGAGGGACATGTCATGCTGGCTCACGGCGGGGTGACTGCTGCTATCCTGGATGAGACAATGGGATATGCAAACCACGTATTTGAATATTTTCATAAGGACCAGTACGGCTTCGTTTTTACAGGGACAGCCACATATAAGTACCTTAAACCGGTACCGGTAGGAGAAAAGATGTATGCCTATTCCAGAGTTACAGGTTTCGAGGACAGAAGACGTTTTGTGAGCGGTGAGATAGTGGATGCAGACGGAACGGTATATGTAAGCTCAGAAGCCGTTTATGTGGTATCGAAGGATCTCGAAGTTAATCACGTTAACGTAGGAATGCTTCCTCTGGAAGAGGGAGATCCGGAAGAACTCTGACTATGAAAATCTAAAAAAAAAGCCCGCTCAATGCGGGCTTTTGTAATGCATATTTATTTTACGTGATTGGATGCAAACTGGTCCTTTAATCTGTAGATATTATCGTGGACAACTGGTATAGCCAGAATAATAAGTGTGATCACACCTTCAGCTCCGATTGAAATGCCGTTGTAAACGAATGAATAGATTGCAGGATTCATTCCTTCAGGTGCGTAATCTCCGAAGAAGATCCAGCCTGAAAGGAAACTGCAGATGAATCTGGCAACAACTGATACTATATATCCGATATAAAGTCCGGAGCCCTTGTTTGTGAAGAATCCGGAAAGACCGAGAGCGGTGAATGCCAGAATGTAGTCGAGGGCGAGCTGTACAGGGTGGATAACGTATCCGCCGATAATGAGGTTGAGTAGTCCCAGTGCGAGACCGGAAGCAAGACCCCATTTAGGTCCGCAGAAGTATCCGGCCATTGTTGCAGCCAGCATACTCAGAAGTGTGATCGACCCGCCGTAAGGAAGGTGAAGAAGTTTGATCTGATTGAGTCCGATGGAAAGAGCGATGAGCACCGCACAAAGGACAAGATACTTGGTTGTCGTGTTTCTTTTCATAAAAAAATCCTCCTGTCTTATGATTGGAGGGGAGACGAGTGCCTGGCTTGATTGCCGGACACAGTAATATTAGTTGCTTGCCTACGCCGGTATTATCCGGATCAGGTCATGAGGGTTTAGATCTCAGCAGCAGCTCCCCTAGCACGCTTGCAATTATAACCCTTTTAGGGTATAATGTCAAATGGATTATTGTTGGGATAAAAGCCTTGTTTCAAGGCGTTTTAATGCTATTAAAACGAAAGGGATATAATAATGAACACACATATCGTAACCGAACCATCGTCACTTATAAGAAAGATCGCAAGAGAAACACTTAAAAACCGCTGGAAGGAAATGTTTCTGGCCCTGGCGATCTATACTTTGCTTACGGGCTACGTAAGCACTATATTGAGCTATATATTCCCAAGATATGAGACCATCGAAATGTATGGTCAAAGTCTGAGCTATAATACTTCATTTGTGGGATATCTTTATCAGTTCATACTGACAGGAGCATTTATGTACGGCCTGGCTCTTTTCATGCTGACTTTCTTCAGGACCAAGAGAACTGATAATAAACTTCTCTTTGAAGGTTTCAGCATGATAGGAAAGACCATACTTCTTCAGGTCGTCATTTCTGTATTCGTATTCCTGTGGACACTGCTTTTCATAATTCCGGGAATAATTGCAGCTTTCAGATACAGCATGGCCTTCTATATACTGGCGGATCATCCGGAATACTCGGTATCTCAGTGCATCAATGAGTCAAAAGCCAGAATGAAAGGGAACTGCGGTAAATATTTCGTTCTTCTTCTTTCCTTTATAGGATGGGCTATATTAGCCGTTTTGGCTGAAGAACTGATACTTGCACCTCTTGGAGCAGGAGCTTCTTCTCTCATTGGAGGACTGATCGCTCTGGTGCCCGGAGTATTCCTCTCCATATATGTCAAGACTTCAGAGACAGTTTTCTATGAACTCCTCACCGGCAACTTGATCGTTATGAATCCTGATCAGCACGTAAGGGATAACGGAGTGGATCCGGGAAACATGGTAAACGCCAGCTATGAGATCCACGAAGCTACAGAATCTTCCAGGGAAGACGCTTCAGCGTCTGACAGCTTCATCGATAAGGTCAGCGATGCGGCAGAAGATCTCGCAGAAACAGTTTCAGATGCAGCAGATAAGATGGCTGATATCCAGGAAAAGGCAGAAGACAGGATAGACGATTTCATTCCGGATTCACTGGGAGAAAAAATCGATGAAATGTCGGTAAAGGACACAAGCATCGCTGAAGGAGCTCCGGACGTGCCGGTACAGTTCTATGACGGTGGAGATCCCGCTGTAAGCGAGGAGACCGCACATGCAGAAGAAACAATAACAGATGCGGCCGCTGAACCTGAAGATAAGGGTGAAGCTGATCTCTGATCATAAGTTGGAAGGCTGTTCAGATGTACATTTATAAGGACGTAAAAGTAAAAGATTTCGCCGAAGCACTAAAAAGGGCAGGTCTGCTCGTATCTTACGATGATACAGATGAGGGATCATCAGCAATAGTGCACGGTGTTACATACAATTCAAGAGAAGTTTGCAAGAACTGGCTTTTTGTGGTCAAAGGCACTCACTTTAAAGAGCAGTATCTTTCTGATGCTCTCGATGCAGGTGCGGCATGCTATGTGAGAGAAGTATCGGAAGCTGTGCAGCCTCTGAAGGGAAACGGTATCTTTGTCAGCGATATAAGGAAAGCCATGCCGGTCATCGCTGAAACGTTTTACGGACGTCTGACCGACAGGCTACATATGATCGGTATCACCGGGACCAAAGGCAAATCCACCACTTCATATTTTATGAGGTATATATTGGACGACTGGATGGCTGCCGAAGGAAGAAAGCGCACTGCGATCTGCTCAAGTATCGAAAACTATGACGGCATAACAGATGAAGAATCGCATCTTACGACACCGGAGATCCTGGAACTGTACAGGCATATGGATAACGCACTTAGTTCAGGAATAGACTATATGACCATGGAGGTCAGCAGCCAGGGGCTGAAATACGACAGAGTGGACGGAATATGTTTTGATGTCGGTGCTTTTCTGAATATCGGAAGAGACCATATCAGCGATATTGAGCATCCTGACTTTGACGACTATCTCAACTCCAAGCTCAGATTATTCCCTCTCTGCAGAAAGGCTTGCATAAACCTCGACTGCGACCAGCAGGAGAGGATAAAGAAGGCTTCTGAAGCCTGTCCGTACGTGATCACATTCAGCCAGCATAACGACACGGCTAACGTCTATGGCTATGACGTTGTATCAAGGGAAGGCAGGGTAAGCTTCAGAGTAAGAGTCACAGGAGTTGACGGTATTCAGGACTTTGACGAGAAGATAGAACTGGGTATCTTCGGAACAATAAACGTGGAAGATGCTTTGGCTTCCGTGGCGATCTCTGTTCTTATGGGAGTTCCTGTCGATCACATACTGAGGGGCCTTAAAAATGCCGTTGTTCCCGGAAGGATGGAAGTGTTCAGATCTGATGACAGCAAGCGTATCGTCATAGTCGATTATGCACATAACAAGATCAGTTATGAAAGATTCTTTGAGACCATAAGGGAAGAGTTCCCGGGAAAAAAGATCATGATCGTTTTCGGCAGCGCAGGAAAAAAAGCCTTCCAGCGCAGGGAGGAACTGGGTACTCTGGCGGGAGAAAACTGCGTATATTCCATTATCACTGAAGAAGATTACGGAGAAGAGGACGTATACAAGATCTGTGAAGAGATAGGAAGCTACGTCGGAAAGGCCGGAGGAAAGTATGAGATAATCGCTGACAGGGAAGAAGCTGTCAGAAAAGCGCTGGAGATCCAGGATGAGGATACGATCCTTTTTATTCCCGGAAAGGGAAGGGAAACCAGACTGAAGAGAGGGTTAATATACGAGGACTGCCTTTCGGACGTGGAACTGGTGAGAAAATATCTTTAGCATACGGGGTATATATGAGATGAAAAAAGTTTTTATTTATAAAAATGATGTGCTGCGCACATTGGAAATAGCAGATACTCTTGTAAGCAAACTCTGTGCTTCGGGAGTGGATATAGTTGATAATACGGATGATGCTGATCTCATCATCTGCGTGGGAGGTGACGGAACTCTCCTCAATCTCATGCAGAAGCATGAATTCCCCACAGTACCTGTTGCAGGCATCAATACCGGGCATCTCGGTTTCTTCCAGGAGATCCCACCTGAAAAGATCGATGAATTCATAAAGAAATATATTTCAGGGAATCTTAACGTTCAGCCGTATAATATAGCCAAAGCGGATATAAGATTCAACGACGGATCAGAGATAGCATACAGAGCTTTGAATGAGTTCGTGATCAGGGGTCAGGGTACGCATCCCGTTCATCTGAATATAAGCATAAACGAGTCATTTATTGAAAGATTCAGCGGAGATGGTATCATCGTATCCACACCAGCGGGCTCAACTGCATATAACTATTCCCTGGGCGGTGCTTTGGTGGATCCAAGGCTGAACCTGCTTCAGGCAGCGCCTATGGCTCCTATGAACAACACTGCGTACAGATCGCTTACGTCCAGTATCCTGCTTCCGGCAAACGACAGCCTGATAATAGAGCCATGCGATGATCAAAGCAGCTCTCTTGCAGTTCTGTTTGACGGTCAGGATGAATCTTTCAGCGGCATCAGATCTATCGAATTATGTCTTTCAAGAAGAAAGATCAACCTGGTAAGGTTCGGAGGAACTACTTTCTGGGATAAAGTCAAGACTAAATTTCTATAATGTCAGAATTCAGATACGTATTAACAAGTGAAGACAATGATAAACCATTAAAAGCGATTGTCAGAGAACAATTCGCTTTTTCTTCACGTCTCATGTCAAAACTGAGAAGGGCCGGACTTATTAAAGTCAACGGTGAGAATGTACCGAACTGGGTAGGCCTTAAGGCCGGAGATGTGGTTTCGGTCGAAATGCCCGATGAGCGGTCTGAATTTCCGCCGGAAGATATTCCTGTGGACACTGTTTACGAAGATGAATATATGCTTGTTGTAAACAAGCAGCCCGGTATCGTGGTGCACCCGACCAAGGGAAACCCTTGCCATACGCTCCTTAACGGGGTCATGAAAAAGATCCTGGATGAAGCGGCTGATGAAAACGGTGAGGCAGACAATGACCGCATATATAAGATCAGGCTCGTTAACCGTCTTGATATGAATACATCCGGTCTCGTCATTATTGCGAAGAATCCGTACGTGCAGGCAGACCTCGTCAAACAGATGGGTTCCACTATGACGAAGAAGTACGTCGCTATAAATGAAGGTATCATACAGGATGAATATGGCATTATAAACCTTCCGCTGGGAAGACCTGATGAGAATGAGATAGAAAGATGGATAGTTCCTGCTGAGGACGGAGGACAGGAAAGCATAACACATTACCGCGTGCTCAGAAGATATCCTTTTCCTCATTCCATGGTCTACGGAAGCGAAGCTGCAGGCGGGATCATAGAAGAGAAGATCATAGACGGATATACTCTGACGGAGCTTAAACTCGAGACAGGAAGGACTCACCAGATCAGGATACATATGGCTGCTCTGGGGCATCCTGTTACAGGAGACCATCTGTACTGCCATGGTGACCCTTTTGAATACAGGAGGGTATACGGAGATCCGAGACCGCCTCTCACCGGAGAGAAGGGCCCCAGGATGGATACCAATCCGGAGGTAGTATCAGATATAATGGGAAGACAGGCTCTGCATGCTTTCAGCCTTGATTTCAGACATCCTGTTTCAGGTAAAAAAATGCATCTTGAAGCAGATCTTCCAAAAGACTTTAAAAAAGCGTTAGAACTCATTTCAGGGCCTTCAGGAGGCAATGACGATGAACATACTGGATTACGTTGATTTCAGAGGAGATATTTTATTCAGCGAACGACCGCTGAACGAAGTTGATAATCTGATTTTTTCAGAATTGTCCTATCTGGAACTTGAGGATATTTTCAGAGGCAGTTCTGACGTGGAGTTTACCATATCTGAATTATGTCAAATATATGGTTCTCTCAGAGACGGACTGGATTATCCATTCAGCGATCCCTGGCCGCTTCTGGAAAAATGTGCAGGATCGGACAGATTCAGAAATGTAAAGGTGAAATACTTTGTGAATGAGGCTTCGAAGGATCTCCATTCTCAGTTTGCTGCTGTAACTTTTATATATGAAGCCGGAGAGATATACATAGCTTTCAGAGGCACGGACGGCAACATTGAAGGATGGAGAGAAGGCTTCAGCTTCAGTTATCTTGAAGAGACTGAAGGGCAGAGAAGAGCAACTGAGTACCTGAATATGACTGCTTCACGTGAGCATGGAAGTATTATCGTCGGAGGTCATTCAAAAGGCGGCAATTTCGCAGAATACGCTGCTGCATTCTGCGATAGATCTGTCAGAGACCGTATAACAATGGTTTATTCCAATGACGGACCCGGATTTAACGAAACTGTTCTTGGATCTGACGAATACAAGGCTATTTTGCCTAAAACTCTTAAGATCATCCCTGAAGGATCGATAGTCGGAAGTATGCTTTCCGGGGATGAGACTCTTAAAGTGATCAGGGGAACCACAGGGGGCCTGATACAGCATGATCCCTTCCACTGGAGAGTTAAAGGGACCGGTTTCGAGCCTTCAGAAAGAAAAGGCTCCGCGGATTTCATGAATAAAACTCTTTCGAGGTGGATAGATGACATGGAGGAAGGCGAGAGACAGCTGTTCACCGATGCGGTGTTTGAGACTCTGGATGATTCAGGCATATCGTCCCTTGCAGACCTGCATAAGAAAAGTCTGAGGTCTCTTATTGCGATACATAAGGCAAAAAAGCGTATGGATCCGGAAAAAGCGAAACTTGCAAAAGATGGGTTCAGGCGCATGGGAAAGGCCGCAGCCGATACTTTGTTCAAGAAAAAACCTGAACAGGAGAAAAGAAATGACTAAAGAAGAATTATATGAGCGTCTCGATATAGAGACCGCTGAAGATTTTAAATACGTAGAGAACGTTGCCCAGTATCTGGAATGCGAGGATGAGATCGAGTTCGGCGATCTGGCAAGGCTCCTAAGCGAGCTTGATAAGGACGAGGCCGCAGGACTTTTTGATGATTATTTCGAAGAGATCATGGACTTCATACCCGAGGCTGAAACTGAGGTATACAGTCTTTTTACCAATATCAGAAGGAGCCTCACAGGTATGCTCAAGAATGCTGATGAGGTGTCCACGGAAGCCAAGATAGCTGAAGAACTTGAACGTTTCAGACGCTGGTATTCCATGGACAGCAAAGTATACCTTCAGGAGACTTCAGGCCTAAAGGAACACGACGAGACTCTCAGGGATGCGCTCTTCACTAAGCGCATGGAAGCCCTCGGACAGGGCAAGTATTTCTATG